>CAKMKB010000080.1:0-10505 GCA_927435965.1 uncultured Clostridia bacterium | reverse complement strand
CAGTCATAATAAAAGAAAATTATTGGAAAAAATCAATGAGGCTTGGAATAAAGGAATTGAAATAATAGCTTTTCCGGAATTAACAATCACCGGTTATACATGTGGAGATCTTTTTTTTCAAAAATTTTTATTGGGAGAAAGCGAGAGTGCTATTAAGGATAGAATGGAACTGACCTCTGATAAGGATATGCTGATTGCTATTGGTGCTCCTATCGAATTCAACAATAAGCTGTACAATTGTGCCGTGATAATCAATCGGGGCAAACTAATAGCAATCAGCATATCCTTATCAGAGGTCAGTTCCATTATATCCTTAATAGCACTCTCGCTTTCTCCCAATAAAAATTTTTGAAAAAAAAGATCTCCACATGTATAACCGGTGATGGTTAATTCCGGAAAAGCTATTATTTCAATTCCTTTATTCCAAGCCTCATTGATTTTTTCCAATAATTTTCTTTTATTATGACTGCAATCCGCCACCTTCAAATCAATATTGGCTGCTGCAACCCTAACAAAGTTCATATTTTTCATCATGCCACCTTCCTGACTCATCATCTAATTCAACTATATTTTATTTTATCTTATTTTATCTTATTATACACTAATCAGTATGAATGAATATTTCTTTATAACTATACCACAAAAATGTCGATAAAATCAATATGCTCAGTTCTTTCCCTATTACAAAACAAAACTCCTGGCATTCGCGATTTATATCTCGGATACCAGGAGTTTTTTAACATATATGATTTAATAATTAAGCAAGATCGAAACGATCTGCGTTCATAACCTTATTCCAAGCCTTCACAAAATCGTGTACAAACTTCTCTTTAGCATCTTCACTGGCATATACCTCAGCAATTGCCCTTAACTCTGAGTTGGAACCGAATATCAAGTCAACACGAGTTCCAGTCCATTTGTGTTCACCAGTCTTGCGATCTTTACCATCAAAAATATCCTTATCTTCTGAAGAAGCATTCCACTTGGTACTCATATCTAACAGATTGACAAAGAAGTCATTTGTCAGACTCTCCGGATTCTTGGTCATAACACCATGTTGCGACTTATAAAAGTTGGCATTCAAGACTCTCATTCCGCCAACAAGAACAGTCATTTCAGGTGCAGTCAACCCCAGTAATTGAGCGCGATCTACCAGCAATTCTTCAGTTGTTACGGCATACTTAGCTTTACTGTAGTTTCTGAAACCATCTGCTTTAGGTTCAAGTACTTCGAATGCTTCGACATCAGTTTGTTCTTGAGATGCGTCTGTTCTACCAGGTATAAAAGGAACTGAAATATCCATCCCTGCATTCTTAGCTGCATTTTCAATACCTACACATCCAGCCAAAACAATCATATCAGCCAACGAAATCCTCTTGGATCCTGACTGTGAACTATTAAAACCATCCCTTATACCTTCAAGTGTTCGGAGTACAGCATTCAATTGTTCTGGCTGGTTAACTTCCCAATCCTTTTGTGGTGCCAGGCGAATTCTTGCTCCATTCGCTCCACCACGCTTATCAGAATTACGGAAAGTCGACGCTGAAGCCCAAGCAGTATAAACCAGTTCAGAAATAGATAGACCCGAATCGGTTATTTTACCTTTGATCTTTCCTATATCCTCTTGTTCAATCAACTCATGAACATTTGCCGGCACTGGATCTTGCCAAATCAATTCCTCAGAAGGCACTTCCTTTCCAAGATATCGTGATATAGGCCCCATATCTCTATGAGTCAGTTTGAACCATGCACGAGCGAAAGCATCTTCTAGCTTCTCAGGATTCTGTTGAAAATGTTTTGCTATCGGTCGATAAATAGGATCCATTCTCAAAGCAAGGTCGGCTGTAGTCATCATTGGAGCATGGGTTTTTGTCGGATCATGTGCATCCGGCACTGTGGTTGCAGCAGCAGGATCAGTTGGCGTCCATTGCCAAGCTCCCGCAGGACTTTTAACAAGATCCCAATCATAATTAAATAGTGTGTCTAAATAGCTATTGTCCCATTTAACTGGTGTTGGCGTCCAGGCTCCTTCGACACCGCTTGAGATTGTATCCCCACCAACACCGCTTCCCATGCTATTCTTCCAACCAAGTCCCTGTTCCTCTATGCTTGCGGCCTCAGGCTCTGGGCCTACATGCGTTGGACTACCAGCGCCATGGCATTTCCCGAAGGTATGACCTCCTGCAATCAATGCAACAGTCTCCTCATCGTTCATTGCCATCCGAGCAAAAGTCTCGCGTATATCTTTGCCAGAAGCAATTGCACTAGGCTCACCGTTTGGCCCTTCCGGATTGACATAAATTAGACCCATCTGAACTGCAGCTAATGGATTTTCGAGTTCACGATCACCTGAATAACGCTTGTCACCAAGCCATTCGCTTTCTTCGCCCCAATAAACATCCTCTTCAGGCTCCCATATGTCCTCACGACCACCTGCAAATCCAAAGGTCTTAAACCCCATAGATTCCAATGCGCAATTTCCGGTAAGAATCATAAGGTCCGCCCAAGAAATCTTTTTGCCATATTTCTGCTTGATTGGCCATAGCAACCTACGAGCCTTATCTAGATTTACATTGTCCGGCCAGCTATTGAGAGGTGCAAATCGTTGATTGCCTGCCCCTGCGCCACCCCGACCATCTCCCATTCGATAAGTGCCTGCACTGTGCCATGCCATACGAATGAAAAGTGGTCCATAATGACCGTAGTCTGCGGGCCACCAATCCTGTGAGTCTGTCATCAAAGCATATAAGTCTTGCTTTAATGCATCTAGATCAAGTTTCTTGAATTCCTCAGCGTAGTTGAACTCTTCACCCATGGGATTTCTCATCACAGGGTTCTGATGAAGTATCTTTAAATTCAACTGATTTGGCCACCAATCACGATTCGTTGTGCCACCTCCTGCAATTTTATGCTTAGTCATGCCTGTCACTGGACATTTTTTTTCTTCGCTCATACAATCCTCCTTTGATTATTTTATATTGTTATGCTGTTTATACTATATCTTTATTATTATAGCACGAACTATTTGTTACACACAACTGATTTAAAGATATATTTGTAATCTTTACATATTTATAATTTGTATTAGAAATATCGGAATACAAGTTTTACAATCCTACGTAGTTCAACAATTTTTCACATCTTTTAACAAAAATTTGATATAATTATTGATATAATTGATATTTATCATATTGCAAATAAATTATTATTTTGAAAAATGATGAAATATGATATACTATAGAATGTTTTGGAGGTGTCATGTGGAGAAACGATATGAAAGAAACTATAGTACAATCAGCGAAGAGGATATGACCGTGCTAAAAAACAGCAACGTTTTGGTTGTTGGATGTGGTGGACTAGGTGGTTATATCATAGAGATGTTGACCCGTCTAGGTCTTGGTCATATTACCGTTGTCGATGGGGATGTCTTCGATGAGTCCAATCTTAACAGACAACTCTATTCAACCATGGATAACCTCGGAATGAGTAAGGCAGAGGTGGTTAAAGAAAGAGTACATCTAGTCAATCCAGATACAGAACTTATTGCAATACCATACGTACTGACACCTGAAAATATAGATTCTATCATGCAAGGTCATAGTCTTGTGATTGATGCTGTTGACAATATTGAAACCCGTTTGCTTTTAGAGTCGAAATGCAGTGAGCATGATCTACCACTGATTCATGGCGCTATCGCAGGATGGTACTTCCAGTTAAGTGTCATTATGCCTGGTGACAATCTGCTCTCTAAAATATATGGCTCAAGTACAGAAAAAGGAATTGAGAGCATCCTGGGCAATCCATCTTTTACGCCTGCAGCTGCAGCTTCTTTTCAGGTAGCTGAGTGTATCAAGGTTCTGTTGAAGAAGGAGCTGCCTCTCAGAGGTAAATTGCTTTACATCGATTTATTAAATAACAGTTTTGACATACTGGAAATATAGAGGAGATATAATATATGAAAAATAATCTGAACCCAGCAAAGGGTATGAGAGACTTCCTGCCTAAAGAACAAGCAGTAAGGGATTACGTTGAGAGAACAATCATAGATGTTTACAAGGTTTCTGGCTTTGAGCTGATTGAGACACCTGTTGTAGAGAATATTGAAAATCTTTTGGGCAGTCAGGGTGGCGACAACCTAAAACTGATCTACAAGATATTGAAGCGAGGCAATAAGCTTGACCTAAACAAGAAGGATCTGACAGAAGATGAGATTGTTGAGTTGGGATTAAGATATGACCTTACCATTCCTTTGAGCCGTTTTTATTGCAATAATAGGCACAATCTACCGGCAGTAGTGAAGGCTATCCAGGTCGGCAACGTTTTTCGAGCTGAGAGGGCACAAAAAGGACGTTATAGAAGCTTTAAGCAATGTGATATAGACATCATTGGTGACGAGTCAAGCAATGCTGAAATAGAGCTTTTAACTGCTTCGGCAAAAGCCTTGAATGCTCTAAATGTCAATAACTTTCAGATTAAAATCAATGACCGCAGGATTTTGAGATCAGTCATTCTGAACTGTGGGTTTGACGATGATTCATTTGATAATGTTTGTGTAATTCTTGACAAGTTGGATAAAATTGGTGTCCAAGGAGTTGAGAAAGAGTTGGTTGCAAAAGATTACAACAGAGAGAGCATAAGTAGTATAATAGAGGCGACTAAGAATCTAAATTCTGGTGATCTGTCTATTCTGGCAGATTATGGTGTTGCCAAAGATGTTCTGAAGAACATGGAATATATCATAAGCAACGTCAGAAAAATGGCTATGGATAAATATAATATCGTCTATGATTTTACTCTGGTGAGAGGTATGGGCTACTACACAGGCCCTATATTTGAGATGGTCTATAAGGATCTTGGTTACTCAATTGCCGGTGGTGGCAGATATGATAAGATGATTGGTCAGTTTATAGGTCAGGATATCCCTGCTGTCGGTTTTTCCATTGGTTTTGAAAGACTGGTCAACAAGCTTTTTGACGACAATTTCACAGTTCCAGATATCAACAAGCTAGCAATGTTTTATGAAGATAATGATGATTTTACAGAAGTCCTAAAATTTGCAGATAGTTTGAGAGCTGAGGGTTATTTGGTGACAATTAATCTCAAGCCCAAAAAACTCAATAAAGTGCTGGAACAATTATCTAAGAGTGGCTTTACAAAGTTTTGTATTTATGAAAAAGAGAACTGCAATATCAAAGAATTGAACTGATTCAATCAATGGTGAAAATATGAAAAAAATAGTGATTCTGATTCTACTAGTTTTAGTAATGACTGCCTGTACAACGCCTATTGTTCAGGAAATAGAAAAATCCGCATCGGTACAAACCACTTTGGCTGTAGAGAATACTTATAGCCGTATTTTGAAGCACGTAGGTGTTGTTCAAACCGATCAAATAAAAAAATATTCCTTCAAAACCAGTGGTTATTTGCAGTCTTTAAATGTTGCTGTTTCAGACAAGGTCGCTCCAGGAGATACGCTGGCATCTGTAGACACAACCGATATAGGATTTCAGATGGCTGCTGCTAAGAATCAGATGGATGCTGCCTATGCTCAATATCAAAAGGCTTTGAAGGGAGCCAGTCTTGAAGAAATCAATGCCGCATCCTTAAATGTTGAGAAAGCAAAATCCGTATTTGATTATCAGGAGAAAAACTATAACGACATGATTTCATTGCATAAAGAAGGCGTCATATCATCGTCGACTCTTGAAGAGGCAGCGCTAGCTCTATCTATTTCTGAGAAAGATTATCAGCAGTCTCTTGAAATGCTTTCACAGGCTGAACAAGGCGCTGGTAGTGAAGATGAACAAATGGCTTTGTCTCAGTATATGGCTGCCAAAAATGGATATGAGGCCTACAGATCACTTGTAGAAGATACAGTCATATTCAGCGATGTTTTTGGAACAGTCATCAGCGTTCTATACGAAGAGTCTGAGTTAGTGCCTCAAGGTTATCCGGTGGTGGTTGTGGCCAGCAATAAATTAAGTATAGAAACAGGCGTTACCCTTAAGGACATGGCTGAAATAAAACTGAACACCCCAACAATCGTAAAGGTAAATGATGTTAGTTATGATGGTAGAATAAATGCAATCAGTCCAGTCCCGGATCAGAACCAGCTTACTTACAATATCTCGGTAGAAATCGATGGCGTATCAGAAGGCGTTATGATTGGTTCTATTGCCTACATTGATTTTATAGTTGGTGAGAGTACTGGTATTTGGCTTGATATCACAAATGTTTCCAATGACGGTGAGGATTTTGTGTATGTAGTGGAAAATGAAAGAGTAGTCAGAAAAAACATCAAAATATTAGCAATTTATGAAAATAAAATTTTAGCTGAGGGATTAGACCTCAATGATGAGATCATTATCAAGGGTCTCGATAATATAAGGGTTGGCTATAAAGTGACAGTTGTGGAATAGGTGTCTGGAATGAGTAGATTAATACGCTTTTCTGTAAAAAATAGAAAGATTACCATTATACTTGCCGTTATCTTGATGATATCAGGCATTATTTCCTATTTTAACATCCCCAGGCAAGAAAATCCTGATGTCACAAGCCCCTCGGCATTAATCACTACAATCTGGCCAGGCGCTTCAGCTGAAGAGATTGAAGAGCTGATTACAAAAAAAATCGAGGTTGAGGCTTCTTTGCTGGAGGGTATCGAAAACATAAAATCAATTTCTGCTAATAACGCCTCAGTGGTTGTAGTGACAATAAACTACTCAGTTGATAAAGACGAGCAGTGGAGTAACTTAGATAAACTCATAGGTAATTTGGTATCTGATCTCCCTGATGGTGCGTTTACACCTGTAATTGACACGGAGAGCATGGTAGAAACATCCGGAATGATCATCTCTATCCATAGTGATGCGTATGACTACGAAGCCCTCAGCTACTTTTCTTCCATTATTAGAAATGAACTGTTGAATATAAATGGCATCAAAAAAGTCAATCTTGATGGAGATCTCCAGAAGAGAATAAGGATAAATGTTTTACTAGAAGAGCTAAATAAAACTTCACTTTCTATGGAGGATCTCTATAATCTTATCCTGATACAGAATATTGAAATTCCTTCAGGATCAGTCTATACGGATTCCGGTAGAATTAGTGTAAGCATTCCAGGAGCGTTTAAAAGCATTCAAGACATTGAGAATCTAATTATTGATATATCAGAGAGCTTTGGTATAGTGCGTTTGAAAGATATCGCTGATATTTACATGGATTATGACTCAGATGCAAAAAAATTCGAAGAGAATGGCAGTCCTGCCGTTCTTATTACATCTTATTTTAAAGACAATCAAAACATTATAGCTACCGGTGAAGAGGTTCAGGTAATGCTTAATGATTTGATTGAATCAATGCCTGATGATTTATATGTGACAAATGTAGTATTCCAACCTGATGATGTTGCCGAATCAGTCAACCGATTTATCATGAATCTATTTCAGGGCGTTGCATTTGTGATTATTGTTATATTAATCGGAATGGGTTATAAGAATGCCGCTATTGTATCAACCGCAATGCCGTTTAGTATATTGCTTACCTTCACAGTTATGAGGTATATGCAAATTGATATTCACCAGATATCAATTGCCGCTCTGATTATCTCACTCGGTATACTGGTAGACAACTCAATTGTTGTGACAGATGCTATCCAATATAGGATTGATGAGGGTTATAGTTTGATTGAAGCGTCTATTATAGGAGCTGAAGAATCTGCTACTCCTGTATTTTCCTCAACATTGACTACAGTCGCAGCTTTTGCTCCATTGATAGCTCTGCCAGGTGAAGCAGGTGAATTTGCTCGATCACTCCCCCTTGTGGTTATCATTTCATTAACTGCCTCATATGTATCTGCCATGCTTTTTGTACCGGCATTATCCAGTATTTTCTTATCAAAAACCAAGGACGGAAAGCAAAAAAAGAATAGAGTAAAAACGCTTTTCAACCGATCTCTCAATATAGGCTTGCAGCACGGCGCGATTACTTTGATTCTTACTTTTGTTTTATTCTTTTTATCTATCGGAGTCGGAATATATTTCCTTCCTATTGAAATATTTCCCTATGCGGATAAAAACTACGTTTACATAGACGTGTCCAATGAGAATAAAGGTGATAGAACCAGTACCGAGGCCTTAATGAATGAAATAAACACTATTCTGGACGAAGAGAGTGCCATAACATCCTATACAACAGCCATAGGTGGCTATCTCCCCAAGTTTTATCTAACCGTAGCACCAGGTGCCGACGCTGAACACAGCGGCCAGATATTGGCTTACATTGATGAGACTGCTGATATCGGTTCACGTGAGGCATATATTAAAGATCTAAAAAACAGAATTGATAGCCGCATTCTTGGAAGTAAGATTGAGGTCAGTTTACCTGCCATTACAGCTCCAGGATCTGACATTGAAATCGTTCTTTATAGCGATGATAAGGATGTTCTATATAGTTATGCAGATGAGCTTTTCGTTAAAATAAATAATATGGAAAGTATAGATAGAATCTATTCAGATATTCCTCGCTCCGTATATCAATACGAGATGGCTATGGACAAAGACTATGCAGGTATTTTAGGTCTGAACAGTTATGACATTCAAAGACAGGTCAATATAGCGCTAAATGGTCTCAAAGCTTCCTCAATCACGACAACATATAACGAGTTTGATATTTTTCTTTCTTCAAATATAGGATCTATGGCGGATTTGGAGAACCTGATGATCAAATCCTCCTTCACAAACAACAAGATATTGCTTAAACAAGTCACAACACTGGAATTAAAAAGCCAGATACCCATCGTTTATAGATACAACAGATTGCCCGCTGTTTCATTAGAGTGTACAGTGAGAGATGGATATAATGTTCAGGACAGTCAAAATCACATTGAAACCCTCGTATCATCAACTATAGGTGGCACTGGAATAAGAGTTGATTACAGAGGAGAAAAAGAAACCATCTCCAAATACCTAGGCGGAATAGCAGAAGCAGCCCTTTATGCACTGGCTGCCATTTATATCATATTATTAATTCAGTTCAAATCTTCAAGACAGACTCTAATTATATTGCTGACTATCCCATTATCTATCATCGGTTCGATGGCGGGTCTATATATATTCAGGCAGCCTTTTTCCTTTACAGCTGGTCTTGGATTGGCCAGTCTGATTGGAATTGTGGTCAATAATGCCATATTATTGCTCGAGCATATCAATAATGCAATCAAAGAGGGTGATACTGTAATGGATTCTTGCATATCTTCTCTCAATAGAAGATTCAGACCAATCATGCTAAGCACTATAACCACAATTATGGGACTTCTACCTCTTGCATTGTCCGGCAGCTCATTTTTTACCCCAATGGCTGTCACATTGATGTCGGGTCTGTTTGTCTCAACCTTCTTTACTATGATTGTTATTCCAACCATGTATAACAGTATTTTCAATCAAGCTAAATAGTGACGATGTCCGCCTGAACTTCTCCATTCTTAATACTTATAATTCCAAAAGAAGGCAAGCTCCCCTCTCTAGGATATGTAGCACTGCCGGGATTGAAGAACAAAATACCTTCCAAGGTCTCTATCATAGGTTTATGTGTATGACCAAACAAAACAATATCCGACTGAGTTTCAAGAGCCTTATAGTAAAGTCTGTTCAGAGAACTCTTAACATTGTACTCATGGCCATGTGTCATGAGTATTGTTTTATTCTGCCAAATGATTTTTCTTGTGAGTGGTATTCTGTCTCCTACCATATCAGAATTTCCTCTTACCTCGACTGTATTCTTGCCTAGTCTTCTGGAGATTTTTTCAGCATCACTGACCATATCCCCCAGGTGAAGTATCATATCCACATTTTCAATCCCTCTGATCCTCTGGATGAGGCTGTTGACTCTCAGATGAGTATCACTTATTATAATCAGTTTCATATAATATTTCAGGGAAGATTTTCTCCAACTTCCGCAAAGCTTTCCCTCTGTGACTATGAATGTTTTTTTCTTCATTGCTCATCTGTGCAAAAGTTTTACCGATCCCATCGACAATAAACAACGAATCATATCCAAATCCATGTTCACCTTTTGGTTCAAAGCCAATCTGACCGCAACATATCCCCTCACTAAGATGGATTTTCTCATTCCTATCAATGATCACGATTACTGTTTTAAAAAAAGCTTGTCTGTCTTTTTCTTCAACATTTTTCATGTTCTTTAAAAGAAGTGCATTATTATCACTGTCATTTGCAAGGTCTCCAGCATACCTAGAAGAATGTACTCCGGGATCACCTTTCAGATACTTGACAAAAAGCCCAGTGTCGTCGGCAATTACAATTCCTCCTGTGTGTTGCCACAACTCCCTGGCTTTTTTTATTGCATTTTCTTCTAGAGTATGACCATCTTCAACCACATCTACATGATTTAAACCTAAACTATTTTTAGATATGACCTCAACATCAAACTCGTTTAAAACATCACTAATCTCTCTAACTTTATGTTCATTGCCTGTTGATAAAACA
>CAKMKB010000079.1:0-9399 GCA_927435965.1 uncultured Clostridia bacterium | reverse complement strand
ACGAGGCGGATCAGGATGCTGAATATGATGAAATCATCGAGATTGACCTGACGAAACTACAATTAACTGTTGCATTTCTCATTTTAATCCTGACTGAGGCTGTAGAAGTTATGGTATTTCCGCTATTGATCACAAATCTTTCAAGAGATAACTCTTTAGGAACATCAATGTTTTGCCTTGAAACAAGGGCATCAATATCTCTATCATAGACCTCTTTTTTCTTATCTGCTACATCTTTGAACTTCTTAAAGGCCTCATCCAATTCTTCTTTTGACAGATTATAACCCATTGAAATTATTTTGTCGTTGAACGCATGTCTTCCTGAGTGCTTACCCAGGACAAGCTTGTTCTTAGTCAAGCCCACCGATTCTGGTGTCATAATTTCATAGGTTTCCTTATTACTCAGCATACCATGCTGGTGTATACCCGCTTCATGAGCAAAAGCATTAGCACCTACTATCGCTTTGTTAGGCTGGACTTTTACGCCTGTGATACTTGTTAGCAGCTCGCTTGATCTCATAATCTGAGTGGTATCGATATTAAATCGATAATCATACCTGTCTTTTCGCGTATTGACCGCCATTACAATCTCTTCTAGAGCAGCATTGCCAGCTCTTTCTCCAATGCCATTGATCGTACACTCAATCTGGGTCGCTCCAGCTCTCATTGCAGCCAGTGAGTTAGCTACTCCCAGCCCCAAATCGTTATGGCAATGGACAGATATGGCAACCCTATCCAAAGCTGGACATTTATTTCTCAGTTCCATCAGAAATTCATAATACTCGTCTGGTGTTGTGTAACCCACTGTATCCGGTATGTTTATAGTCGTTGCTCCAGCTTTGATAGCTCTTGTAAATATTTTAGCAAGAAAGTCTGTTTCACTTCTGGTTGCATCCTCTGCTGAGAATTCTATATTGGAGACAAACTTCTTGGCATACTTAACCATAGCTTCCGCCTGGTCCATAACCTGCTCGGGTTTCATCTGCAGTTTGTACTCCATATGGATGGGTGATGTTGCAATAAAAGTGTGAATTCTTGGATCGACTGCATGTTTTATGCTTTCCCAGGCCTTATCGATATCTTCTTTTTCAGCTCTTGCAAGGCTGGCAACAGTTACATTTGTTATTTCAGAAGCTATTTCCCTGATAGCATTCATATCTCCTGGAGACGCTGCTGCAAATCCAGCTTCAATAATGTCCACTTTTAGTCTTTCCAATTGTTTTGCCATCTGTATCTTTTCTTTTAAATTCATGGAGCATCCGGGTGATTGCTCCCCGTCTCTCAAGGTAGTGTCGAAAATCTTAATCAGTTTACTCATTTCATTCTCCTTTAGTGTTTTTTGAAATCAAAAAATCCCGCCTCTGACTAATGTCAGAGACGGGATATGTCCCGCGGTACCACTCTGTTTATTCCGATATGCAAAGCACACTGAAATCTCTCAATTCAAGTTCTGATAAACTCTAAGCCTGTAACGGGGCTACACGAATCCTCCTACATTTTCAGAAGATCTGCTCTGGAGCGAGTGTATTTTCATGGCAGTATCGACTTCCACCCTCGTCGACTCTCTATAACTTGCCTTTAGAAAACTTTTTTCTCCATCACTGCATTTGATTTCTTAATTAGTAGTGATTTTAGCACAATAATTCACGCAATGTCAATGATATTTTCAAATGTTTAGAATTTTTATTCAGATACGCGATATATTTCGTTGTAGAGATGCTCTAATGTTCGTTTTTCCCCGTCTTTTCCCAGGATAACCTGCTTTTTGCCTTCCAATACGACACTTCCATCTTTCAGAAAATATAAATCTGTACAGATACTTTCCAGTTCACTCATATGATGGCTGGTAAAAATGACGGTCATCTCTTCGCTATTTAATTTTTTCACCAGGTCTAAAATATCTGTTCTAGCACCCATATCAATCCCAACGGTTGACTCGTCCATTATTAAAACCTTCGGGTCTTTCAACAGCTCAACGCCTATATTTATGCGTCTTTTCATTCCACCTGAGAGGTTCTTAATTTTAATCCGGTGTAGATCCTTCAGTGCCATAATATCGTATATGTAGGCCATGCGTTCCTTGGCTTTCTCCTTATTCAGTCCATAGACACCTGAAAAAAACCTGAAATTATCCTTCACTGACAAGTCCTGATACAAAGCAATTTCCTGAGGGACATAACCTATAAGGCTTTTGAAATCAGCAGCAGGTCTGTCCTCAAAAAAGACCTCTCCTGAATCAGGCATGACAAGCCCGCTCATAATATTCAGTAGGGTTGTTTTGCCGACGCTATTTGGTCCAACAATACCTGATATTGAGCCTTGTTCGATCTGAATGTTCAGATCACTTAGAACCATGGTCTTTTTATATTTTTTATTGATATGACTCATTTCAATTAACATTTTTATTGTACCCCGATTTTCCTTTTAGATAAATAAGACAAAACAAGACAAATTGAAAACCTATTTCCATCATAATATTTTCTCTTCTGATATTCTGCCCCACATTAGTAAACTGATTTATGAGGTCATCCTTTATCATCATTCCCGGTATGCGCCCCAAATATTGCAACATGCCTGTATTAATAACAGTCTCGCTGTATATCCATCCACCAAAAATCCAAATTGCAATCATGAGATATGGAATAGCAGTCTGAAAGTCAGACCCTTTCTTTAATACTGCCATTATTGCTACGGACAATAATGATATTGATAGAGCGTATATGGCCAACCCCAATATCACCTTCGCAAAATCCAAATGATAAAAGAGCATGTTCTTCAATAACAGCATCTGCAGTACTGAGATGATGAAGACAATCATTGCGATACCCAGTATATTGCCCAGGACATACTGGTAGTATGGACATTGGGACAGCTTTATCCTACTGATAATCCCGTGCTCTTTATCTACATTGACTTGTATCGCCTGATAAAATCCGGTTATTATCAAAAATATAAGTATTACACTTAAAAAATATCTGATGATGATTTCTTTGGATGTACTAAATATAGGTTTTTCAGCATCTGAATCAATTGAATTTAAAATAACTTGAAGCTCCAAATCCTCTGAGTCTTCATACATAACTGTATATTCAAGAAACAGCTCTCTGAACTTTTCACCCAGTTCTGGATTGTCAGTAAACACTGCTTTATTTACAGTTAGCATAGTCTGTTCTTTTAAAATGTCCATCAAAAAATGCGGTGTAATCAGGTCAGTGATTCCTGGTGCGGTATAGTTATCTGCCAGATACCTTACCTCAATGATTCTTTGTGTTTTGCCTGTCTTAATGGCCTGGGAAAAACCTTCCTTGATGATGTATAATCCAATAATATCTTCTTTGATTAAAGCTTCTTGACCTGAGTTTTCATCAAAGGCAAAAACCATCAAAGAACTGTCACTTCTCAATCTTTCTATAACATTTTCAGAAAAGTCTGTTTGATCCGAATCTACGACACCAATCGTTGTTTTAATCTCAAAATCGTCCGCCTTCAGATAATTGAGTGCAATAAACGAGAACAGCAATGGAAAGACGACAAATAGCAGCAGCATTATTTTTTTCGATAAAAACATTCTGATCCTTAGAATTATTATATGGATCATCTGAACTCTCCTTTTCTAGCCATAAAGGTTGAAGCTACTATAATAACTATCCCGAAGACAACACTTGCAATCACCATGTATAGTTGATTAGACCTGTTAATATTGTTGTACATAAGATTGATGATATTTTTCGTTATAATAAGATTAGGACTAAAGGCCGTCAAACGACTCACAGAATATGGCAACAATGAAACAGGAAAAAAAGTCCCTCCTAGAAATGCAAATGAAACTATAAATAGAGATGTAAAACTTAAAAATCCTTCCTTGTCTTTAATGATTTCGGACATACCAATATAAAAAGCATTCAATAAGAAACTAATGGCAGAAATTGTCAGGGTAACTAAGAGAAAATCAATCTTTACTTTGAATATCTGCTGATATCCCACCATTACGCCACACATCCAAATAGTGGTAAGCGCTGTATAAGCCAAGGTCTTCATCATATAAAACGAGAAAACACCTGTGACTGACAATCTGATCCGTGTTAGGACCCTTGATTTTTTTTCTTCTATAATATCTAAGGCACAAAGCGTACTGATATAAAACATAATCAGCACAAAAATAGATGTTCCATGATAAATCATTGAAGAAACCGAAGGAAACTGAAAGATAGGTTGGCTGTCAAACAGTATTTTTCTGCCCAAAGTGTCCATAATAAGCTTGAATGACACAGAATCATTGATTTTCATGGCATCTTCAGCTGGAAACCCCATATCAATCAGAGCATAATACTCTGAGGCGGTACATATTTCAACATAATTCACATATTTTGAAAAACTCTCCACTGTTTTATAAATAATGAAAAACTCGATTGAATTGTTGCCATCATAAACAATATTGATAGGAGGATTCTCCATATTAAGCAGTCCTGTGGAAAAATCCTCTGGAATAATAATAAATGCAGTAATATCACCTGACTTTAGAGTAGATTCAGCTTCTTTCAAACTAAGCATATAAAAGTTCAATAGGTTAGACACAGTATCTTCTTCAGTTATGTTGGAGATAAGCATTCTGCTGATGTTAGTTTGCTCCAAATCAACAATCCCAATCCCGATTTTCTCTGTTGGGCTGTCTATCCTGTTATCCTTGTTAAACATCATCAGTACCACAAAGAGAATCACTAATGGTAGTAAGAATAACAAGAACATTTTTTTATAATCTGTGAGAAGACTTTTGATGTTGAACCAAAAAAGAAAACCGACCCTCTTTATCATCGACTAATAAACTCCCGTCTCCGCCATTATGTCCCTAAACAAAGGATTGAGTGACATCTTTTGCATAACAGATCCATAGAGCTGCATGAGTACCATTTGAGTCTCTGTCGCATCAGGATTCTCAAAAAGCGAAACCAAATCAATTCCTTCCTCTGCAACATTGGAATAATCGGTGAAGTTTAGACTCTTATTATATGAGTTAGTAACGGATTGTGTTTTTATAGTCACTGTATCAACTGATGGGTTCACTGATTCAAGATTGACCAAGATTGCCATATCCCAGAATATAATCATCCCTGAATCATCCAGGCCTATCTTGTTGCTGACACTAAACCCTTTGCCGGTATTAATCTCTTTAAAATCATTTAAAGCTTTAATAATCTCGTCAATGCGGATATCATAATTTTCATCCAAATCATCAATTCCTTCATAAATTTCCGCATACGGATCCTCAACACCCATTGCTTCGTAATCGATACTGTATAGAGTATTGACAAATGTCATATATTGCTCCGCTTTAGCGATAATGATATTCTTTAGAGCATCATCGGTTTTTGCCTCTTCTAGCATGGGTAGCATCAAATCAATCAATTGTGTTTCGTTGAAATCCAGTTGCATCCCACTACTCTTCACTGTCTTCTGTTGATCGTTATCCAATATCTCGACATCGAAGGATTCTATTTCAAACAAAAGACCCTCAAGCCCCACTTCCAGCATGCTTCTGTATTTTTCGCCATCGAAATTCTCTGCGCCTTCAATACCCTCGAGTGAATAAAAATCCTTCTGGAATTCCATGGACTGTTTCATGATTTCCTGGATATCCATTGATATAGCAGGCATTTGTTGATCTTCACCATATGAGGCAATCAAGTCATTCATGTACCGCTCATAATCCTCGAAATTCATATAGAATGCCTGGCTTATAAGATCGCTTGAGCTTAAAATCATCTTTTCGGCGTCCATATAAAAACCTAGATTGAAAGCCGGCTCCTGCTGATAGTTTAGAGATAGCAGACCCTCTATCAATGGGTTTTCAATGTTGTTTATGTTTTGTTTAATGCTGTAATTGAAATCCACCTGTTGTAATATGTCAGCCATTCTTGTCATAGATGGATCAGATGTATCAATGTCAATATTAAAACTGACCATCATGTCGGCTTCTTTTACTTCTCTTAGTTTGGACAATGAAGCCTCAAACTTATCAAATGTGCTCATTTCTGTGAAAGAATCTTCTTGATCTGAAAACATATAAATGCCAGTTCCAACCAAAGCCAACACTACTATAACTATAATTCCAATTTTCATTTTGCTCATGCTATACAGCCTCCTTAAAATTCTGTCTTTCATCCTTGAGATTTTATCCATTTCATTCTATAACATTAATAATGCTTTATCAACAGGGTTCTAAATCAATACTTCCAATATAAACAGATTGTTGTTGCTGCTTACTTTATAATATCCATTGTATTTTTCAACAGTTGTTTTGATATTTTCCAGGCCTCTTCCATGGAGGATATCACTTTGCTTTGAAGTCTCAATTTGATTGTCTATTATTTTCAATCCACCGTCAAATGCATTTGTTATCTTTATTTTTAGCTTATTAAGCTCATAGTTCATATATAGTTCGATATATCTGTCTGACGGAATCCTTTCGCATGCTTCTATGGCGTTGTTTAAAGCGTTGGTGACAATAATCGTCAAGTCGATATCTGCAATTGGCAGCTCTTCAGGTATATTGACATAATGTTCAAATCTGATATCCAGCGTATTGATGGTTCTCTCCTTATAATTCAGAATTGCACGTATCAGTTTATTGTCTGTGCGAATCTTAGTGCCGATATGTTGTTCTTCAGTCAATAGTTGATTCGCGTATAGTTCAGAGGCAGTGAAATCTTTGTTTTTCAGCAAAGCCCCTAAGGTCTCCAGATGTCCTATATAATCATGTCTATTGGCACTCATCACTTTTAATACCCTGTTAATCTCATCCATATGCTTCAATTGATTCTCATATTCTTTTTTCATGCTATTCCATTGTAATTCCTTTCTTTCCTGCTGAATCACCTTAAAAGCAAGATTGACCACTAAAATACTAGATATTGTTATAATCAACAAAGCTACAATGGCATAAAAAAATTCGGAACTGTTTTGCAATTCCGCGTCGAGATAAAGATTTATACTTAAAAATGTCAATAAAACATTGATAAAAACTACTATAACGGTAACAATCGAGAAATAAGATACCCTAATTTCCGAATATGATAAAAACTTCCCTATCAAATATGCTGGTAAAATCACCAACAGTTTGCTTATAATCTTATAAATAACCCGATGATACCCAGGCAACATCAATACATTTGCATTTACATCAATGATATAAGAATAAAAAACCACTGATACATTGGCAATTATTATAATCATCAATGTAGCCAATCCAAAACTGATCAGCAAATTAAAGGATCTTATATCATAAAATGCCTTTATAGTAAAATAGAGACCAATAGCTGGCATCAATGTAGCAACTATGTCATACTGACCAATGGCATTACTCAATATGGTTGCTACAAGACCGATGGCAATAACTATACTCAACAAGAAATAGAAATTGTCATTTTTTTTCGAAATATTACGAGTGCTTATATAAAAGACTATAAAGAGATCAAATAATCTGGCTGCAAATTCAAAAAAGAATAATCCCACATGTAGCTCGCTCATATACAATCCTTTCAATTTAAATATATAACTGAGTTTGATTATATAACAAAAAATTTCAACCGACAACCAATAAGCATTTTGGACACTAAAAAAAGCACCTTTTGGTCAAAGTGCTGTTTTTAGGTTAATCCCGATAAATCTATTCACCAATTAATTTATGCTTGCATTAATACTATAACAATAATGAACTAATTTCAATATGTCTGGCGCAAACAACCTAATAACAGGCGTCAACGACATGAATATTATAAATTTTACCTTTTATATAATTTCTAATATTGCTTTATCAATGGATTCTTTGTATTTTCTACCAATAGGAATTGCTGTATCAATATTCTTCATCCTTATATTATTTGAGTCGATATATTTTATCTTGTATCGATTAATGATAAAACTCTTATGGCATCTTATGAAATACCCTGATTCCAATAAGCTGTCCAGATAGTTTAAAGTCATGACAGGATTCAGTATCCTATTGTCTATCAGATAAAAGTATACTCGCTTACCAATCTTTTCAAAATATATAATTTCGTCATATGGAATTTTATGATTCTCATGACCATCATCTATTGTGATGGAAAGCTTTTCTCTGATAAAATACCTTGATTTGACCAGATTAATTCCTCTAATCATCATTTTTTCAAAGAATTGCTTATCTATAGGTTTAACAAGATAGTTAAAGGCAAATAGCTCATAAGCCTTAAATGTGAAATCGGTAAACGCCGTGACGAATATAATAAGGATATTGTCATCATTTTTCCTAATTGTTTCAGCAATTTCAACACCATTTACCTTATCATCCAAATCAATATCCAAAAAAACCATGTGATATCTGTTCTGACTGTGCAGTGCAAGAGTTTCCTCTCCAGTCATGGCTTTATCGATGATTAGGTTGATGTTGTGTTTGATATCAAATTCTCTAATATGATTGATCAGGCTGTCCAACTGATATCTATTGTTGTCGCATGCAAGAATTCTAATATCCACAAATTCCTCCTGTTTATAAGCTATCCAAGTACTCCTTATTGATGGTTTTATTCATTAAATCCAGTACTGCCAATGTAGCCCGTTCCATAATAACATCTCTATTACCAGGATAATTTATTTTTTTGACTGTGGTTTTACCTTTGAAATATATGGCTATATACACAAGACCTACTGGCTTATCCGCTGTACCACCTGATGGTCCAGCTATGCCTGTTGTTGATAGACCAATGTCTGTATTCGATCTTAAAGCAGCTCCATAAGCCATTTCCTCCGCGGTCTGGGGACTCACGGCTCCATAATTCAGTATCGTTTCTTCGTTGACACCTAAAGATTCAATTTTAGATTGATTGCTATACGCTATGAAACCCTGGCGGAAAGATTCTGAAATACCTGGATAATTGATCAGTTTTGCAGAGACTAAGCCACCTGTGCAGGATTCAGCAACCGCTATCGTCAATTTGTGCTTTAACAGCATTTTTGCGGCGTGTTCACCAACGTCAATTGTCTCAGATTTATAGATATAGCCTGCCAATCTGTGGAGTATCTCTTTTTCTATTGGTAATATAAGCGCTTCAGCCTCAGATTTATCCTTTGCTTTTGCAGTAACTCTCAATATTACCCTGCCATTTCCGGCAAATGTAGCTATGGTAGGATTCGTCTGTCCATCAATCAAGTCGATAATCATGGCTTCTGTTGTATATTCTCCAAGTCCGGTTACAACATATTTCCTGCCAACTATCACACCATCCGAGTATCTCATCAGATAAGGAATCACCAACTCTTCGAACATAGGCATCACCTCTTTAGGTGGGCCAGGCATTAACACACCAACAAAAAAGAATGACCGATCCCTGCCCCATATTGTACCCTCTGTATAATAAATACCAA
>CAKMKB010000078.1:0-5167 GCA_927435965.1 uncultured Clostridia bacterium | reverse complement strand
ATTCAATTAAAACTGTTGTATACTACTTTAACGCAAAAGAGTGCCTTTTTATTGCACCCTTTTTATAATTTTAATCATCTATTTCAAATACAATAACATTTCCTGAATAAGCGTCTATTTCTATGTCGTATTCCAACCCGTCCTTGACTATTTCGATCTCGTAGGTATAATACCCGTCATCTTCTTCCAATTCAATGTCAGAAATTACACCGCCACCCGTCAATCCTAATGCTATCTGAATAGCTTTTTCCTGATCTATCACTTGTTCTGGTAGAGCGCCATTATCAAAGTTGTCATTGTCGTCATCGTCAAAGTCATCGTCGTCATCATCAAAGTCATCGTCGTCGACTTCATCATTGTCATCATCAGTATCATTATCGTCATAGTCATCATCATTATCGTCATAGTCATAGTCATCATCATTATCGTCATAATCATCATCAGTATTATCATTATCGTCATCATTATCGTAATCATTATCGTCATCGTCATCATTGTCATCTACATCTTGATAAATCTCATCCAGTTCCTGATCCACTTCGATTATTCGTTTGATATCCAATCCGGTTTTTGATGATATTCTAACCAATTCCTCCAAGGATAAAACAGCTAATTCCTCAACCTCTAAATCCGGATCAAGAATGATAAGATTCCTGATGAATGTCATTTTTCCTACCGATACATCGTAATCTCTTGCATAATCTTCAATCGTATTGCTTTTTGAGATTGCTTGTCTTAAAACTATTCCTTTTATACTTTGTTTTTGGAGATGTTCACGAATGGAACTATTCAATTGTGTTGATTGTTTATTTCCTATTTCCGGGTTTTCATTCAGGACTGAAACAAGCATCGTGTGATGCAAAGTGTCAATGTAGCCTTCTGCAATCAAAACGTCCAACAGCTGTTCAGCAACCCAATACAGATCCTTATCTTTATAATCAATATTTGCGATTAAATCTTTATCCTCTGATTTTAGTGTTATCAAGTCAATAACCTTTTCATTCTTATCAATAGAAACCTGAATACTTGGATTGACATCTATGTATATTACACTGTCAACTGGATTATACTGACTCCACCAACCCATAAAAACTAGCAAAAACACTGCAGCCATCGAACTAAAAGCCATAAGTGGTTTCCAATATCGTTTAGAGTCTACATGGGTGTCCTGTCTGGTTATAAAGTCGTGGTTCTCCATTTTACTCACAGGTTGACTTTTTATGTTTGATAACAAATCTATAGGGGCTTTGTCTATAGCACTATAGATATGCTGTTCAATTCTATTGTTTTTCATCTGAACCACTCCTCCTCTTTCAGGTTGTCTCTTAACTTCTTCAATGCTCTATGATACTTGGACAAAGCAGTAGATAGCGGTATGCCAAGATTCTTAGCTATCTCTTTATGTTTCATTCCGGATACAGCATGTAATATTACTATTTGCCGCTCATCCTCTGCTAATATTTCCAAGGTGGTTTCTAACACAATCTTATCCTCAGGGTCTGTCACATAAGAAAACTCAAGACTGTTTTCTAGTTCGACAGTTCCCTCATAAGAATACCGTTTTTCTGATCTTATATTACTCAAATGAAGATTTTTTGCTATAGTAAACATCCACGCAAGCGGTTTACCCATGGGTTTATAAAGATGCGCTGCCGCTCGGATTTTCAAATATGTTTCCTGAAGTATATCCAACGTATCTTCATGATTTCTAACCATGGATAATATATAAGCATACATTGTGCGTTCAGTTAAATTATAAAGGGATTCGAAGGCATCCATATCATCATTTCCTATTTTCTCAAACAATGATTCATCAATATTCAATTGTCTCTTATTTGATTTGTGTAACGAATCGCCATCTGTTGTTAAGACAAATAAAATCATCTGATATCTCCCTTCATTTATATAACGCTTGAAACTGCCATTTTATTGCAATTATATAAGAATTTTATTTAATATGATTACAGTATAATACAAAGCTATAAACAATAAAACAAAAAACCCCCTTCAGCCATTAAATCGCAACTAAAGAGGATCTCTCTTAGGATTCTATTATTCTGTTTTCTGTCCTAACTCTTTCTTGAGTTTTTCTAATTCTTCATCTACAGATGCTGTACTTTTTGAAGCGTATTTTTTTTCTAAAGCTTTAGCATCGTCAATAGGCTCCATATTAAGATCGTTTATAGCATTTGCCTCATCTAGCATCTGGTTAGCTTTGCCTTCCATACGTTCAAACGCTTCGATTGCACCTTGTGTTTTGACATTTGTGGCGCTGATTTCATTCAATTTTTTCTGTGTTTTAGCTATCGTAACTTTTGCCTTAATCATTTCTCGGCGTGCCTTAAGTGCGTCAATATCAGTAACAAGCTTATCGTGCATTTGTCTCATTTTGAGGGCATTTTCATGCGCTGCAGCATATGCTGTCATTAGACCTGCACCAACATTCTCTAGTTCCTGTTTTTTTGCTATGAATGTACGGGCATCACCTTCATTACCGGCTTCTACTGCTTTTTTAGAGAAATTCAGATATTTTGCTACCTCTGCCTGATTATTATCCACTAATCGCTGTGTTCTAGTCTCTTCGGCCATAACAGCAGCTGTGCTTTGCTTAACCTCAGCCAGATCTTTCATCATATCCTTTAAATACTGCTCAATCATTTTGGATGGATCTTCCATTTTATCAAGGACTTCGTTAATATTAGCCCTGATTATGTCACTAAACCTGTCAAGAATTCCCATTTAATTTCCTCCTTCAATTTATATAGCACTGCCTTTATAAAGCAGAATGCTTAAAATAAAAACATCGGATCAATCAGAATCATCATCTTCATATTCATACTTTTTAGTTAGTCGCTCAGCTTCTAGATCTTCAAACTTATCTAAAGGCGTGTTGAGTATTTCTTCAGTTTGTTTTGCTTCAAGATCTTTTTGTCTTTTATTGGCTCTCCACCATATAAACAATATAATGATAAGCACAACAACTCCAAACACTATCATCACATTAATCCATGGTGAACGGGTCACATCCATAATTCTATCAGCAGCCTCTGTAAATGATTTACTGAAAAAAGTCTCATCATTTAGGCTGTCATCATAATAATTTCGATCAATGAAGTCAAGCAGAATATCTCCAGCCTCAGTATCTATAACAGTTTTAGCCTGAGTGCCAGCCACATATCTGGTCATATATCCTTCATCATATTCAAAGAAAACAAACAGCAAGTGGGCTTCATCGGTAAATAGTTCATCGTAAAGCTCATTTGCAAAATCATCCAATTGGCTCATGGTGGGATAATTCGATCCATTGACCGTATCTGTAATATATAAGAAAGGCTGTACGCCTGTTTTTTGGTAAAAATATCTCAGCCCAGACAAAAGCTTAGTCTCATTGCCAATCCAATCTAAATCGTCATAATAATAATCAGTTTCATTGACAGAGCCTTTTGGTAAAGCCTCGCGTTCTATGCTAGATTTTGTAATCTCAAAATCTTTTTCAGGTCCGCTGAAGAAAGACCCCATGCTTGATGTCATTATCGAAAACAATACAAACACAACAATCAGAACAATAATCACAGTCACACACCCGCAACCTCCGCCACTTCTACGGCTTCTAGAGGATCTGTTGCCTCCTATAGGACCGGTTGGTATGCCACCGCCAAATATTCCGCCACCACTGGATCTCGTATTGCCTCCTCCAAATATACCACCACCGCTTGTCTTGCTTTTATTGCCACCAAAAATACTTCCTCCGCTTGTTCCTTTACTGCTTCTACCCACACCAAAAGAACCACCCATGCGGCCACCGCTGCTTCGGCTCCCGCCAAAGGAGCCACCACTACTTCTACCTCCGGAACCACCTCTTCTTGCCAATGTATCCTCCTCCATCAACAGGGTGCCTAAATAATCGCTTATATAATAGTAATATACGCCTTATTTAGGACAATTTCAATACTTGAACTGTCCCTTAAATCAAGTTAAGCTTTCTTCATAACTGAATTGCCATACAATCCCAAACTTGTCTGTTAAGCTTCCATATAGTTTGCTCCAGAATGTTTCTTGCAATTCCATTTCAACTGAGCCTTGTTCTTTCAATTTATTGAATAATGACTCAACCTCATTCATGTCAGTAGATAAGACAGTGAGGCTGATATTATTGCCGACTGTAAATGGCATCCCAGGGAATATATCTGAAAACATTACAGTAGTACCATTAATGACCAGGCTAGTATGCAATACCAAATCCAATGCCTCTTCGGGAAGCTCAAAATCTGGATTAGGCGGCATTTCTCTAAAATACATTATTTGAGGTTCATCTGTTTCGAAAATCTCAGCATAATACTTTACAGCTTCCTCACAATTACCATTAAAATTAATATAAGCTTGAACTGACATATCTTTTCTCCTTAGATTTATTTTATTGCACAAACTCTCAAATTCTATACATATTTTTCAAGAGGTTCTTCCCACTTCTTGTCAGAAAAACATTCTCTCCAAATTGTTGTATCGATTCTGAAGACAACTTCTTTTCATACGCGTTAACCAGAAAATCTGCTTCAACCAATATCTGGTAGTCCAGTCCTTCAATATTGTTATAGTCATGATGTCGTCCAATAACCCAACAAACCCTATCAATAATGGTTTGTTGAACACCAAGCTCTTTCAGAAGTTTTTCAGCCTCCGGTGGACCTTCTATGTGTTGGTATTTGGCTTCGGAGCTACTGTACTTCTTTTCACTGTTTCTAATTCCAATATCATGGGTCAATGCTAAAATCTCCAATATCGTCTGCGTAGATTCATCCAATTTTTCTGATTCACCTAGCGCTTTTGCATAGCCATATACCTTCAAGAAATGATTGATACGTTTTATGTCATTTCCATCAAAAGCAATCATGGCATTCATGACTTCTCCAACAATGCTCATTTGTACCTCCTTGTATAATTCAGTTATAGAAATAATCAAATAGCTTATCAGAATATTCCTCTAACTTTATTTTTTATTGTTCGTGGTTAAAGATGAGTTCAACCACTTATCATTTTTTACTTTTCTTATGTTGTAATTCTTGTTAGAATTAGTTATCAACGGATTGATCACACGAATGTCAATCTCGCGATTAATGAGGAAATGAAGAAGAGTTAAATGGTAAATGCCTGTGGATTCGCAAAATAC
>CAKMKB010000077.1:0-4141 GCA_927435965.1 uncultured Clostridia bacterium | reverse complement strand
CAACTTATCGAGTTGCGAAAGAATCTAAGTCAAAATAGTTTCATCCAAAAAGAAAGGATTCTATATCAGGGAAATCAACATATTTTGATCATTGAGCAGTTATTCGAGAATAGTGAAACGCAAATACTGCTGTGCTTCAATTTCTCAGAGGACAGACAATGGTTTTATGCTTCTGATTTGCGGCGAAATGGAGTCGAAGGCGAGTATTTGGAGATGCAGCAAGGTAAAACAATATCCTTTGACAAGGACAGAATCTTAATGGGACCATATGAATTTTTTGTAACAAAAGAGCGTTTTCCCAAAAAAGACTTGCTTTTGTGAAACCGGTTTCCTATAATATAGATATAGGGATATTTAGTATCATTTAAGTATCTTAATAAATTGAAGGGGGCACATATGAAAAGAAATTTAGTGTTTTTATTGATTTTAACACTCTTGGTAGTAATGATTGCCGGATGTTCGCAACCTGCTACACAAGATGAGACAGTTGTAATTTATCAAAACAAAGTTGAAATCCATGAACAACTGACAGCATTTGCAGCAGCATATAAAGAAGCAACAGGAAAAGAAGTTATCGTCAAGACTTCCGGAGGAGACTCACCTTATGCTGAAGCATTAAGGGCAGAATTCCAATCCGACAGACAACCTGACATATTTGTCATCGAAGGTATGGGCGGCTACAACACCTGGGAATCAAAACTACAGCCTTATGAAGGTGATGAATGGATAGATCTAACAACACTAGAGTTTATAGTTGACGGTAAAATTATTGGTTTCCCTGTAGCAGTTGAAGCATGGGGAATGGCATACAATGTGGATTTGCTGGAACAAGCTGGTGTGGATCCATCAACATTAACCTCTCAGGAAGCATATCGTGCTGCTTTTGAAAAAATCGACAGCATGAAGGATGAACTGGGAATTAGTTCAGTAGTAGCTATGGCAGCTGGTCCTGATATGAGATGGGTAACAGGATTGCATAATTTCAATGGTTACTTATCAGCTGGATTACCATATGGCGACACAACTGTTCTAGATAAATTGAACAATGGTGAGGCTGATATGCAGCGTCTGACAGAATATGCTGATTGGGTTGAACTATTGTTTGAGTATGCTGATCGTACTGTTCTTTTGACTGGAAACTATGACTCGCAAGTAAGTCAGTTTGGAACGGGTAAAGCAGTATTTATTCATCAAGGAAACTGGATAGATCCTTGGCTCCAAGAGAATGGAGTCGATTTCCCGATGGCCTTCGCACCTCATGCATCCGTTAAAGGGACCCATGAGAAGATATTTATAGGCGCACCATCTTTCTATGTATTAAACAACGAGAGCAAGAATCAAGAAGCGGCGAGAAATTTCCTAAACTTTATGGCTACCGATCCTGCTGGACATAACTACATGGTAACAGAAGCGAACATGGTACCTGCATTCACAAATGTTACTCTGACTCCCGCAGCGCCATTATCAGCGAATGTAACAGAATGGCTGGCAAAAGATGCTGCCTATACCTGGTTGCAAAACGATATGCCTGATGGCTTTGGAATGGGAACCATCGCACCTATCTATGAGGCTTTCGCAAAGGGAGATATTGATAAAGCACAATTCATAGAGCAGCTTGCAGCAAAAATCGATGAAATAAAATAATGTGTCAAATGGCAAAAAGGGTGTAGCTTCCACTGGCACCCTTTTTTCTTAAAATTATTAAGATGATAGAAAAGAGGTGGATTATGAACAAGCGTATAAAGGACAATATGGTTTTCTGGTTGTTTCTTGCACCAGCACTTTTTTCTTTTCTGGTTGTTGTAATTATCCCGTTTTTTATGGGTTTGTATTATTCAATGACTGATTGGACTGCTGTTGCAGGATTGGAACCCAATTGGGTAGGACTCGAAAACTACAAAGAAATGTTTTCCAATCTAGCCTTCAGGTATTCGTTTGTTAGAACGTTTTTATTTAGTATGCTTAGTGTCATCACAATCAACTTAGTAGCCTTGTTCTTTGCTTTTTTAGTGACACGTGAAATCAGGTTTCGAAATTTCTACAGGGCTGGATTTTTCATACCAAACCTAATTGGTGGTCTGGTTCTGGGATATATCTGGCAGTTCATTTTCAAGGAAGTTGTACCGGCTATCGGTGGATTGCTGGGAATCAGCTATATTGAGAATCTTCTGTTGTTGGCGAATCCAAATCTGACATTGATGGGGCTTATCATGGCATTCACATGGCAGTATGCTGGATACATTATGATGATTTATGTGGCGGCGCTATTGAATGTACCCCAGGAATTACTGGAAGCTAGTGACATCGATGGTGCCAATTTCTGGCAGAAGCTACGAAATATCACCATACCTATGATAGCTCAAGCCTTCACAATCACATCATTCCTGACATTGGTCAATTCATTCAAACAATATGACATCATTGTAGCACTGACAGCTGGCGGACCTACAGATATCTATAAGGGTCAGGTGGTCAACTCCACAGAGCTTTTAGCGGTCCATATCTACAACATTGCATTCAAGTACAATCGCATGGCAGAAGGACAAGCCAGGGCTATAGTTTTCTTCCTTGTTTTGTCAGTAGTGTCTATCGCTCAGGTTTATTACAATAAGCAAAAGGAGATTGAAATGTAATGGAAACTAAAAATAAGTCTATAAAAATATTTTTGCAGATCATTACTATATCATTTTTCCTGTTGACGATGTTTCCGTTTTTTGTCGTCATCATCAACTCAGCTAAGTCATCACTTGAGATTCTCACTGAACCAATAGCATTTCCGAGGCAATGGTCGCAGATGTTTGCCAATATTAAAGAAATTTGGACAAGCCCCAGCATAAGATATGCATCAAGTGTCTATTCTTCAGTCATTATCACTACCATTTCACTCGCCACTATATCTGTCTTTTCAGCAATGGCAGCATGGGTGCTGGTGCGACGAAAGACTGGAATAGCCACTGTTATCTTGCTGCTGTTTATCAGCGGATTGATTATTCCTTTTCAAGTTGTCATGTTTCCTTTGGTGGCTCTTTTCAGAATTATCAACAACACATTGGGAATCAGACTCCTCAGGGAGTATCACGGTATGATATTTGCTTATATCGGCTTTGGAGCACCACTGGCTGTATTTATGTTCCATGGATTCATAAAATCCATACCTTTTGAGCTTGAAGAAGCTGCATTGCTTGATGGTTGCTCAAAACCCCAGATTTTCTTTCTGATAGTCATGCCGATTCTGAAGCCAATTTTTGTCACAGTCAGTATCCTCAATGCAATTTGGATATGGAACGACTTCCTGCTACCATCTCTGATACTGGGAATCGGTCAGGACATTCAAACCATACCACTCGCTATAGCAGGGTTTGCTGGATCGTTTGTCAAGAAATGGGATCTAATTATGACAGCTGTTTTAATGGCTGCAGCACCGATAATTGTTGGATTCATCATAGCTCAAAAGCAAATCATAAAAGGCATGGTTTCTGGATCCATCAAATAATAAAAGTTATCAGGAGAGACCAGTGGAAAAAATTACAATCAATGAAATTGCCAAACGAAGTGGAGTATCAAAAGCTACAGTCTCCAGAGTAATAAACAATTCAAAACCTGTGAGCGATGAAGTACGCCAAAAAGTCATGGCTGTAATTGAAAGCACTAATTTTGTGCCGAGTGCTTTAGGTAGAAGCCTGTCCTTAAAAAAATCACATTTGATCGGGGTTATCATTCCAGACTTGGCAAATCCCGTTTTTTCGAGAATTATTGCAGGGATGGAATCCTTTATACGATCTAAAAACTACTCACTTCTTATCACAGCAACGGATTTCAATATTGATACAGGTATCAGGCACATACAGATTTTAAATGAAAAGGCCATAGACGGTCTGATTTTCCTTGCCGGTACCATGAATGAAGAACTAATACAGGCACTCAACACATTTCACAAGCCTGTTGTTGTTATCGGATCTGACATTGACAGCGACACCATACCGGTAATAGAAATAGACAATAAAAAGGCCGCTTATGATGCAACCACTTATCTCGTTTCAATAGGACATAAAAATATCGCTATGATTCGTGGACCGTTAAGTGACCGATATGCTGGCAAAGAGAGGTTTATTGGATACCAGGAAGCATTGATAGAAGCAGG
>CAKMKB010000076.1:0-5051 GCA_927435965.1 uncultured Clostridia bacterium | reverse complement strand
CAACTGTCAGATCCTTGATACCCATTTCGGCTATCTCTTCCATAATCAGATTCATGACATAATCTCCGTTTCTGAAATGGTGATGGAATGATATTGTCATCCCATCCTTTAGACCTGACTTTTCGATGGCCTTTCTTATATCATAGATTACCTTGCTTTCTTTTGGATTGGCAACCCGTGTCTTTACACTCTTTTTGACAACATCTTCATGGCTTTCCTGTACTCCAGAAAATAGTTTGATCTCTCTGTTTGGCAGGGTCAGGCTGTCAGGTATCTCTCTACCTAGTATGTTTTTCATTTCACTGCCTCCTCATTCAACAATCCGGCAAGAAGAGCCTTTCTGATAACTGTTTCTGCTCTGAGTATTATGGGGGCGTCTATCATCTTACCTTCAAATGAAAATACACCTTTACCGGCTTTTTTGGCTTCATTCATAGCCTCAATAACACTTTGGGCATATTGTATCTCTTCCAAAGTAGGCGTATAGACCTGATGGATTGCGTCTACCTGACGAGGGTTTATGGCGGCTTTTCCTGTCATCCCAAGACTCTTGCCCTTTAATGCATCATCTATCAGCCCCTTGCTGTCATTGACATCAGCGAATGGTGTATCAATGGCTTGGATTTTGAATGCCTTGCATATGTTGGCTATCTTGTTCCTGGCATAGTAGATTTCTCCACCTTCTTTTGTTCTGGAAATCTCCATGTCCGCTGTTAAGTCCTCAGCACCTAATAATACAGCATCTATCCTCTTTGAAGCTCTTATAATGTCCGCTATGCTCTCAACAGCGTAGGCTGTCTCCGCTATGGGTACCAGTCTGATTGATCCCTCTTCAATACCTACTTCCTTCTCAATTTCTGAGATGATTGCGTCAGCAATTCTGATTTCTTCTTCAGTTGCCATGGGAATCATAAAGGCGTCAGGTTTGTTGGGGGTTATCTCCCTCAGATCCTTCTCTCCAAAGGTAGTCGATGGTGCGTTGACTCTCACCACAACTTCGCAGCCATAGAAATTCACTTCTTTAAGAGCATGCATGATGAGATTTCTGGCTGAATCCTTCTCATCGATGCTCACAGCATCCTCCACATCCAGAATGATACTGTCCGCTCCCAAAATACCGGCATTCTGAATCATATTTGGACTGTTACCAGGTATGAACAGCATACTTCTTCTTAATATCCGCATCGTTTCCTCCTCTTCAAAGCGCTCTTTTGACTGCAGTTTCAACCCGTGATCTGATAGTGTAATCCAGTGCACCTCTGTCGTTTGCTGTCAGCTCTATGTTTTCTATGTTCATCGATTTCAATGTCTCTGTGATTATATTTTTGATATGATTGCCGTATTGGTCATACACCACGCTGCTCAATCTAATATCTAATCCCTGATTATCACTTGGCTGCACCATTATGAAAATGTCGCTGGATTCCATTGTTCCAGCTCTTGCTGTTTTGCTGATTTTCATACATAGCTCTCCTTTTTTTCTTTTATTGTACAGTTTATTGGCACGCAATACCAGAAAAAAAAGACAGGATAAACAGATACTTGTATAGGCTGTTTATCCTGTCTTACTATATTGGTATAAAGGAGTCTAAATCCTATACAAGTGGTCTGTATAGGCTTTCTTCCCGATTGTATTTTTCTTCGGTACTGGGTGGCTTTCCATGCTCCAGTTTTCTAAAAACTACCTTTCCCTCCCCCAACCATGTTCTTTTATTCATCATGTCCTCCAATCAGTCTATTAAAACCTCGGTAGATCTCTCAGCACGCCAAATGGATAATCAACGGCCTGCTTGCTCCTATTGTTCTTGTATTCTATATTTTTATATAGGTTTCGTCCTTCTTTTAATATTTTCCAATTTTTCATCATATCCTCCAATTACTTTTGCCTAAAATCGTGAAAGTTTTCTATTATTCTATATTCAAGATTTCTCTTTGGCATTTTCTCTCTATTTTTATATTCTAATCTCATAAACAATTTTCTTCCGTCTTCCAATAATTTCCAGTTTTCCATCAGATCCTCCAAATCAGTTTTCCCCATAATTCAGGATTTTCTTTTAAAATTTCGTTATCAAAAATACTATTTGATTTTTTGCTATTATTTCGATTCTCTATTATCATATTCAATTCTCTGCTCATTTTTTGACCTCCTTATTTCTACTTAGCACATATTCTGTCAATATGCTGGTTACTATCTTGTATTTGTCACCTTTCTGATCGTCATTTGAATTACCTCCTTTGTTAAGTTGTTGATCAAATCTATTTTAAACATAAAGTCTTAAACAATATGGTTAAATCTATTAAAATTCCATTAAAAAAGCCGCAGGTTCTCCCACGGTCTATGCACTAAAAAACCGCAGGGTGTGTTTACACAAGCCTGCGGTCAATATTTACAGAGAAAAATTATTTTCCTATAATTCCCACATTCGGAGGCTGTATAAACATTCTAAAATTAGATACAATTATCCCGTTGTCGACACTTACATCTGATGCTGTTCTGATTGTTCCTAATATCATCATGATCATTTCAATTCCTCCTTTATAGTATTTTTTATCTTTAAATAGGATAGCGCACTTCAATCCTGATGTCAATACTAAATGTCAAATTTTTATTAAAATATATTATTGAGCTATATTCACTGTTTATTTGACGAAAGTGTCTTCAGCTTGGTTCCTTGATTCTGAATTTTTTTAGATTTTGTAAATTTATTTTGTGTTAATTCGATTATACCTCATTGACATATGAACCGGGTAATGATATTATACTAATACACCCCCCCTGGGTGTATGGGAGGTATATATGAAAAAAGACAAATATAACATATCTGGTATGACTTGTTCGGCATGTTCACTGGCTGTTGAAAAGAGCATTAAAAAAATAGAAGGTGTGGATGACATTTCTGTCAATCTGCTCCAGAACAATATGAGTATTACCTTTGATGAATCGAAAGTAAGCGAAAGTGATATCATCAAAGCTGTTGAAAAGGCTGGATATGGTGCCGCACCTGTCAAGGCTGTTGGCAAAGCCAAAGAAGAAAAAAATCCAGCTGAAGAAGAATACAAGGAAATGAAAAAACGACTAATCTGGTCTCTTATTTTTACTGTACCCTTATTTTATTTAGCTATGGGAGATATGTATGGTTGGCCGTTGCCTGGGTTTATAACAGGCCATATGAATGTTATGAGCTTTGCATTCACGCAGTTTCTCTTGACACTACCAGTTGCAATCATCAATAGCAAATACTACAAGGTAGGATTCAAAACCTTGTTTAAAGGCTCCCCCAACATGGACTCTCTGATAGCCATCGGAACCGGTGCCGCAATCGTTTATGGAGTCTTTGCAATCTATAGAATCGGTTTTGGTCTAGGCCATGACAATATGGACCTGGTTAAAACCTATGCTCATGATTTATACTTTGAATCTGCAGGTGTTATTTTGACTTTGATCACATTGGGTAAATTTCTTGAAGCCAAGGCAAAGGGCAGCACCTCTGAGGCCATCAAAAAGCTGATGGACTTGAGTCCTAAGACAGCTTTGGTTGAAAGAAACGGCATAGAGGGCGAAGTACCTGTGGAAGAACTGATTAAGGGAGACCTCATTATCGTCAAGCCTGGGAAACGGATTCCAGCAGATGGTATCGTCACTGAGGGATACACTTCAATGGATGAATCTATGATCACCGGTGAGAGCATCCCTGTGGAGAAAAAACCTGGGAGCAAGGTGACCTCTGGCAGTATAAACAAAACAGGCTTCATCAAATTCACAGCTGAAAAGGTTGGAGAAGAAACCACCCTTTCACAGATCATCAAGCTTGTTGAGGAAGCTCAGTCCACCAAGGCACCAATCGCCAAAATGGCAGACAAGATCAGCGGTATATTTGTACCTGTAGTTCTGGTAATCGCATTGCTGTCCACTATCGTATGGATGCTGCTTGGTCACACATTTGAGTTTGCATTGTCTATTGGTATCGCAGTTCTGGTCATCTCTTGTCCTTGTGCATTAGGTCTTGCAACCCCTACAGCAATAATGGTAGGTACAGGCAAGGGCGCTGAAAATGGCATTCTCATTAAGTCAGGAGAAGCCCTGGAGATAGGACATAAGATTGAGACAATTGTATTGGACAAAACAGGAACTATCACCGTTGGGAAACCTGAGGTAAAAGACATTATAACCTTTGAGGGTATGGATGAACTGGAGCTGCTTAAGATTGCAGCATCTATGGAAAAGGGATCCGAGCATCCACTCGCTGAGGCGGTCATAAACAATGCCGAGGAAAAGGAATTGACTTTATATCAACCCGAAGACTTTGATGCGATTCCCGGCAAAGGAATAAGGGCAAAAATTAATAACAACTCATACAGTATCGGCAATGTGAAGCTGATGACAGAAATAGGCATCGATGTTTCGGAGCATCTTGAGCTTCATGAGAAACTCAGTAAAGAAGGAAAAACACTGCTGTATCTGGCAGATACCAAGCTTTTAGGCATCATTTCAGCGGCTGATGTTGTAAAACCAACTAGCAAGGAAGCCATAAACGCCTTCCAAAAGATGGGTATAAAGGTTGTAATGCTGACGGGTGACAATCAATTGACAGGAGAAGCAATTGGTCTCCAGGTAGGTGTTGATACGGTCATAGCAGAGGTAATGCCTGCTGACAAGGAACGTGAGGTTAGAAGACTGCAGGAAGGCAATAAGGTGGTCGCAATGGTGGGAGATGGAATCAACGATGCGCCTGCCCTAGCAAGAGCTGATATAGGCATCGCAATAGGTGCCGGCACGGATGTGGCTATAGAATCTGCTGACGTGGTTCTGATGAGAAGTGATCTGTTGGATGTGGTTTCAGCGATACAACTTAGCAAGGCAACTATTCGAAATATCAAGCAGAACCTATTTTGGGCATTCTTCTACAACTCTGCAGGAATCCCATTGGCCGCAGGTGTGTTCTATTCAATACTCGGATGGAAACTGAGTCCAATGTTCGCCGCAGCAGCTATGTGTCTTTTCCACTCTCATCTTACAATGATTGCATGTCATGCCTTCAATAAATATTTCT
>CAKMKB010000075.1:0-9203 GCA_927435965.1 uncultured Clostridia bacterium | reverse complement strand
GGAAAGGCTTCTCAAGTTCTTGTGTTCATGGATGATATACTATATGTGGTCGGTACCAATTGTTTATGGATACTATCACTCTTGATGCCAATTGGGATTTATGGATTTTCTTGTTATAAAAATAGGATTGTTTACCGGTATCAGGTAACCTTCTACTTCAGACTCAGTTGGTATTCTGCCATAAGCTGACTCCAAAAAACTCTCTATTCTCTTCGGCTGAATGGCGACCATATATAAACCAACTTTGATCCATCTTCTGACTGGGGGGTATTTCAACAAAGTCTGATACTGAGAAGAATTATTTTCAAACAATGCACCTGCAACCATTATGGCCGCTTTTGTTTTCTCTGGATGATCAGATATCATTGCAGCCACTGTACCTCCACCCATTGAATGTCCAACCAGATCCCACTTGAGTAGACTGGAATCGCCTTGCAGTCGTTTATCTATATTGTCAATTACCTGCCACATCATGTTACTTCTGCTTCTTTGACTATGGTCTATTCCTTGCCTTCGGTCACTATAACCAAATCCTGGCAAATCAACCGCCACAACCATATATCCTTGTTCAAGCAAAGGTTCAACTGTTAAAAGCCACGAGTAAGAGGAACCTCCCATGCCATGGACCATCAATATCTTGCCCTTTAATTCTGAGGATTGTGGAATCCATTGCCTATAATGGATTGTTGTGTCATTGACCATTTCGTAATTGCTTTCATTGAAAGGATTTCTCACGGAGTATTCAGCTGGATTGCTAGTCGGTAAAGCATACGGAACGACACTGACAATAAGGAAAACAATGATTAATACACCTAATGTCCTCTTCAAAAATCTTTTCAATCCGATCATCTCCAATTTTATATTCAATTTAATTACTTTATTGCACAACAAATATAAACAAGTCTAACAGTTATTATTAATATACCCGAAAAAATCATTCTCAATCATAAATACCAATGAAAGATATTGTTTTTTTGTGGGATAAATGTGTTATAATGTCTCTATTAAGCAGAATTTTTCAGGGGGGCTTTGGGATGGAAATACTTGGATTGATTATAGCGATTGTTTTTTTTGTTGTTGGTTTTATAGGTACTGTTTTACCCATTCTTCCAGGCGTAATTCTTGTCTTTTCCGGGATGGTCGTTTATGGAATTTTGACTAATTTTCATGATTTGAATATTTATTTCTTTTTGATGCAAGGTGTCGCCATGATCCTTGTTTTTGTTATAGACTTCATTGCATCTACAGTTGGAATCAGAAAATTTGATGGTAGCAAGCAAGCAGCTGTCGGAGGAGCTTTTGGAATTATCATTGGTCTGATTGTGCTAGGTCCTTTGGGTATTGCAATCGGACCATTTATTGGCGCAGTAGGGGTAGAACTACTTAGCGGTAAGGATATGAATCATTCAATAAAATCAGGCTTCGGTTCACTTATCGGTATCCTCGGGGGTACCATACTTAAGCTGTTTACCGAAGCCATCATGATTTCATATTTCTTTATAAGTATTTCTTAATCTGTTCCGCTGTCAAAACCTTGCCTGCAGTTTTGACTTCCTCATCTATAACAAGAGCAGGTGTTCCCATAACGCCGTATTTCATGATTTCCATCACATCTTCAACCTTCTCGACGGTAATATCCAACCCCATTTCACTTATCGCTTGATGGACATTGTTCTCCATTTTTTTGCATTTGGCACATCCTGTTCCTAAAACTTTGATTTTCATGATATTTATCTCCTATTCTAATTCTTACTCTTCTACTTCATCTAGCAATATCCTATCATTGTAGGATCCTTGTTTCTCTCTTTTTTTCAATCTTAGATAGTCAATTCTCATTGGTTCATAATCCTTAAGTCTAACCAGGCAATCCAGTGCTTCATAGACGTCGGCAATCTCCTCTTCATTGTCGGTTTGTCGAAACTCTTCCATCTCTTCAACAATCTTATCAATCAAGGCATCATGGTACTCTTTTTCCGACATAATTCTGGATGTTTGTGTTCTGCCACTTTCCTCTATCAGCTGAGGTATCTTATCCCTTACAAGTTTTTTGTATGAAGTTTTCATAATCAGCACCTCCATGAAATTCATCAAATTATTAATATAGTATTATCTTATATCTTTTTTTCCTTTAATTCAATAACCCTAATAAATGGTTCTGCTTTTTTTGAAAAAAATCAGGTAAACCTCTGTCGCAATCAATAGAGCCAAACAGATGACCACAGTTACAACGACAGAGATGTAGCCCCAGTTAAAACCGCTTTCCGATATATGCTTAATCAGTATGCCCACATAAGCCCAGATAATAACCAGACCATAAGCAACATCTCTATTCAGCATAATAGTGGCTGCACTTATCAGAACTCCTACAAACAGTATTATAATTGTTAATAAAACCTCCGACAGTCCAAATCTTCCCCATTGCAAATCAACCAGCAATGTAGTTACATTAGCTATCGTGGCGACAGTAATCCAGCCAAAATAAACAGAAAATGGTAGCTTGATTAAAAGCTTCTCAGCTAGAGTAAACCTATTATTCTTCAAGATTAGATTAATGACAGCTAGGCATACCAAAATTACAAGCATCAGCACCAGTGACAAAGGGATGTTGCCATAATGCCATGCCAAAATCCAAATTGTGTTTGCAACTGAAGAAATCGAAAATGCAATACCAACACTTTTGAATATATGAGCTTTCTCGCTATACCCAGTTGGTTTAAATGCTATCAATTGATAGATGGTATAAACCGCCAGCAAAATATAGATGACTCCCCAGATAGCAAAAGTCAGACCAGTCGGAGCAAACAGATTTGGATATGAGTCAGACACCTCACCTGTTGTAATTCCGTTGATTGGAATAATATTAGCCAGCGCGTTCATTGCTACCATGACAATAAAGGTTATCAGTACAAACACTTTGATACTGATGGTTTTAGCTTTCATTTCATCAACCCCCTATAATATTTATCTAAACTTTACATCAAGTTTTTGTCTGGGAACAGACCTAAAATACCTGACATCCGGATAGCCAAGGATTATATTAGTAATCATCTCATGGCCTTCAGGTATCCCTAAAAATTTATAGATTTCATCATTATTCTCCGCAGCCGTTTTAAGATACCCTATAAAGCAAGATCCCAAACCAAGGGTTTCTGCAATTAAGGTCATTTGACCACCCGCGATGCCAGCATCCACGCGAGTTGTATGAGAGGTATCGGGGTCACCATATATGACTATAACACTAGGGGCATTATAGAACAATCTGTCAAAACCAGTGGATTGGTAATTATCAAGAATGCTTCTGAAAACTCTTCCATATCGACCTTCTGTTTTTTGACCGACATCAAATAGGGTTTTCATGGCCAAAAGCTTCAGTTCCTCCATTTTGTCCGGTGAGTTAACCACCACAAACTTTAGCGGTTGCCTATTGCCACCCGTTGGCGACATCTGACCTATATTCAAAATCGCATCCATTTTTGTATTTTCTATGAGCTTTTTTTTGAATTGTCTGCAGCTTCTTTTCATTTTAACAAGAGCATCCAGTTGATCAAATCCAATCTTCCATTTATCTTTTTCAAACTCTTCCACTTCTACATCATATCCTGTGTGTTGATAACTAATCGCGTTCACAGGACAAACAGCTCCACAATGGCCACATTTAATGCAATTCGTAAAATCCTTGATTACTGCAACATCTTCTTCCAAGCTGATTATCTTGGAGATGCAATCCTTAACGCAAGCGCCACAACCGATACATATTTCCCTGTTTACAATAACAAAATCATTCATTAGAAAACTCCTTTTATTTTTATCTGAAAATAATTTTTGATAATAATGGTTTTTTGATGTCAATTGCTTTAGCTGGGCATAATTCCTGACAGCAAAAGCAACTGATGCATTTTTTGTAATCAACCACTGGCTTTCTGTCTATCATGACGATAGCCTTAGGAGGACAATTCAATTCACAATCACCACAACCTATGCATTTAGAGTCATTAAAAATTGGTTTTGACTTCAGTTGCTTTACCAGAAGTACCATTATTGGCTTTGGTATTCTTCTTTTTCTACCACTGTTGGCGGGTGCTTTCACAAAATCCCTGATTTTCAGTTCTTCTAATGAATCACCTTTAACTCCCACCTCGGAAAGGTCAATAGTTGTCAACCCTCTGCCAAAAGCCATTCTTAGAGTTGGGACATCCATTACCTTAAGGCCTATTAGTTCACAAGCTACCTTATCCAAATCATGCGGATTATCAGAAGCAATTATGACATTTGCCTTTTTAGGCATACCCGATGAAGGACCCGCCCCTTCCATTGCCATAATACCATCCATTATATGTAACACAGGTTTGACTTGCTCACAGATATCAATCAGTGCATTAGAGAAATCATTCACTTCCGGCATCCTAACATGATACTCAGCTTTTATAGTTCCGGGAATCATTCCGAATAGATTCTTTACAGCACCTGTAAAAACTGTTAGTCCATGAGTTTTGAGTTTAGGAAGATTGATGATTTTATCAACATCATTAATCATATCTGTCAGCTCAATTTTATTGAGCAAGAGACTATCCTTAGAATCAACAGTGAATGATTTTAGGTTGAAGTTTAAAGCAGCTCCGGTGGCATTGGCTGTTTCTTGCATACCGGTTGCTCTATAAATATTTTTCATCCTACTTTCTAAGAATGGTCCTCCCGGACTGTCTCCAATAAGTACTTTGGCACCATGTTCTATTAATATCTCAGCTATTGCTCTCACAAACATAGGATGGGTTGTCGTCGCCTCATCAGGTGTCTTTTTCATCAGAAGATTAGTCTTCAGTAAAACCCTGTCTCCTTTGCTTACAAACACTTCCAATCCACCCAGATTTTCAAGGCTTTTTTTTATGGTTTCTTTCAATTGATTCAGATCATAAGTATCGCATCTTAAAACAGATACAGTCATAATTTAAACTCCTTATGTTAGAATATACCAACTCATTAAATTTAAGCATGATTTCATCGTTGAATGCTTTTTTTATTCACTTAGAAATTGTTTTATCGCATCGAATATTTCTTGATACTTTTCGAAAATTATTGTGTAGTGATTACTGTTTGTGATGGTTGTCCTTATATCTTTTGCATATCTAAATACATCCTCATATTCTTCCCAAAGAAACAACGTACCTAATGGTCCTATTGGACCCTTTGAATATATCAGCAATATAGGGCAATCAATCGTAGTATAAACCTCTTTTTCATCAAATAGTGATGCGCTATTCCAATCCAAGATGATTTTTCTCTCATCAGACTTGTTTTTCCAATAATCACCAAATTTACCCACCTCATGATTGGCAGAGTTTTCAATCACTTGATTCCACCCTATTCCGAGATTGCTGTATAGTGCTTTTACGCTTTCTATATAGGCTTCCTTAGTGTCGTAGGTCTTACTAATTCTTCCTAATGCCGGCTTAACCATATCGTTGTGTCTCTTTCTGACTTTTGCACCGCCATCTAGTAGAATCATTTTTGAAACAAGCTTGTTTTGAGATGCCACCAAAGCTGATATATAAGCGCCCATGGAGTGTCCCAATAGTATTGTCTCACTGCTTCCTATATCATTGATTAGTGCATCGATAAGCTCAGCATGTTTGATAAAAGTTGTATTATCATCGGCGTCATCACTGTCGCCTCTTCCAGGAATATCTACGGAAATAAACTTATAATCACCGCCGAGTTCTTCAGCGTATAATTCCATATTGCGACTGTTACCTGTCAATCCATGAATAGCTATGATAGGCCCTTTTTCACCATCGTATTCAACTATATTGATCATTTTTCCAAAAACACTTTTTTTGTATTCTTTCATAGTTGCCTCCGTGATTATCACTATTACTATTCATTTTACACTATTGTAACATCAATGTCATTATCCTTAACTGAAAAAACTCCTTTTCAGGAGTTCTGGTTATCTCATAGAGACTGCTTGATGGGGACAATAAGCGACACACTTAGCACAACCAATGCATTTTTCTGCATTGATAGTTACCTCGCCTCCGAAAAACCCTTTGGATTCCACAGCGCCTACCGGACATACCCTTTTAACAGGACAGAATGGTGATCTGTCACAGATACTTTGATTAATCACTGCCTTCTTTAGTTTTTTACTTTTGTTATCTTTCATTACAGCTTCTACCTCCATATGATATAGGACATATTGTATACCCTATGGGGGTATTTGTAAAGCTATAAAATTAAGATTGTTGTTGCCAAAAGTTTTGATCTTTCAAATAAAGACTCCATCAGAGCATATTCTCGTAAAGTGTGGTTGAACTCTCCTTTTACGCCGAAGCCACACAAGGTTGGCACCCCTGCTCTTACAGAATTGGCCGAGTCTGATGAACCACCTGAATAATTCGCCTGCGGTTTTTTCAACCCTAACATTCTACAGGCATCAGAAACAATGTTTAGCAGCCTGTTGTTTCCTTCGGTTACTTCCATGGGGTAGAATCCTAATCGATGAGAGGCAGTGGATTTCGTGCCATCAATATAGCTTTTATCAGATATTTCATTTACACTACTTATAATATCATCCAAATGGTCAAGTTTCGTAAATCTGCAATCAACTTCTATTGTTGCATAGTCAGGTCTGATGTTTGATTTTTCTCCTCCCTGTATTACACCAACGTTAAAAGTAATTCCTTTTTCATAATCAGTTAGTTTCTCAATTTCAATCGTTTTATGCGCGATTTCAAGGATTGCGCTGATTCCGTTCTTATGATCTATTCCAGAATGGACTGCTTTTCCATGTGATTCAATTTTAAAGACAATGGATCCTTTTCTTCCAGTCAAAAAACCATCGTTCATAGCGCCAGTCTCCATATTAAAAGCAGCCTCACATCCTCTCGAAAACTCCATAATATCATCATGAGTCTCAGAATACTTGTGTCCTACCTCTTCATCTCCTGAAAACACAACTCTTATTTCTCTTTCATTGTAGCTATTAGCGTTCAAAGCCCTTAATGCAAATATTGCTGCAACCAAACCACCTTTCATATCCAATGCACCGGGACCAAAAACCTTTCCCTCTTCAATCCTGAAAGGATTTTTTTCAAGACCACCTTTTGAAAAAACGGTATCCATATGCCCTATCAAACATATCGGTTTCTTATTGGTTGTTCCTTTTTTTATCGCAAAAATTGAATTACCACAGTTTTCAAAAAATCTTACTTCAGTTTCGAACCCTTCATGGTCCAGTATTTCTTTAATACTATCAGCAAGCTGGTCTATCCCTTCTTTATTGTTAGACCCTGTTTCTATTTTTACAAATTTTTCCCACATCAGCATCATTTCATTTTTGTTGTCATCAATATATTTCTCAACACCGATAATCTGCTCTCCCATAACTCAATCAACTCCTTTATTAAACAGAGGCCGAAATAATATATTTTGGCCTCTGTTTAAAGATTCAAATCATTTCTAGTCAAAAATAACCATGTCTGGTACATCTCCGGTGTGACCCAGAGACAATATTTGTTTGGCTTCTTCTACAGTAGCTATATCTCTACCAACAGCTTTAGCTATGTTGACAACTCTTTGTACCAGCATTTCATTAGTTGCTAATACATCTTGGTCATAATATACCAAGTCTTCCAAGCCTGTCCTGACATGCCCACCCATAGCGATAGCCATCGTAATCATGGGCACTTGTGCTTTCCCAATACCACAGACTGTCCATGTAGCACCTTCAGGTAAGTTGTCTACTAGAAACATGAGGTTTTTCGGCGTTCCAGGTATTGACCCAGGCACACCCATAACAAAATTGAAGTGCATTGGTGCCTTCAAAATGCCCTTTTCACATAATTTGATTGCATTGAACAACATAGCTGTATCAAACACCTCTATTTCAGGTTTTAGGTTATTTGCATACATTTTATTGGCTAGCTCTTCTATCAAATCGAATGCATTGGCATTAACGCCTTTAGGGAAGTTTGATGAACCTGTTGACAGACTCGCCATGTGAGCATTCAAATCAAGCATTTGGCCACGCCATGCGATTGTATTCTCTCCACCCCTGGCTCCGGTTGAGACCTGTTTGATGACATTAACCTCATCATCATCCAATCTGTCCAATACTTCCTTAAAGAGCTTTCGATCACTTGTTGGATTCATGTTTTCATCCCTAACATGGATATGCGCAACTGATGCTCCTAAAGCTACACATTTTTTTATGTCTTCGACAATTTCTTCAGTTGTCAGAGGTGAATTAGGATTTAATTTTTTTGTTGGTACATTTCCCGTCGGTGCTACCGTAATAATTAACTTATTCATATATGCCTCCTTTAATCTTAATTTTATCTAATAAAAAAACCAACACAAAAAGAACTTTCTAATTCTTGATGTGCTGGATCTTATTTATTTTGGCAAGTTGGATCCCAATTAGCCCATAAATAAAGCAGCATTTCCCATATTTTCTTTTTTCCAGCTTTCATACTTAGAGTAATTGGCTTGTACTATAACACACAATGCTTTTTTGGAAGGCCCGTTAAACAATGTGTCAATTCTGTTATAAAATTCATTTAGAATATTTATGTTGTTTAATTTGCACCCTAGAAAAAGCATTTTTGCATAAGCTTTGGCTTCGTCGGTAATGAAAGTAAAGCAACAATCAATTATCTCATCTGTCGTATAATCAATGACAAAGCCAATACCAGTATGACCTTTATAGAAAGCTAATGAAAAATTATGAGGTATTCTGGCATATGATATGACGTATACTGATTTCTCAGGGTAAATCTTCATTTTTGTCGAGTCAAAAGGTTCCTGCGCAATCTCATTGTGAAAAGGTTCCAAAACTAAATCAAAGAGTTTTTTTTTACTTACTTCTTTCCACTCATGATATTTATTATAGTTATCTCTAATAATCACGCATATGGCTTTCTGTGAGTGTCCGTGAAATAGAAGCTTAATTCTCTCAATCAAAGGCTCCACATCATTCTCATCAATGTTATAACCGACAATGATACTTCTTAAAAAATCTCTGGCCACTTTTGTCAACAGGGTGCAGCTAATATCTTCTATGACTCCTCTAGAGACGTCAAACATATGTGACACGGACCTGTTAAATATTCTTGTGTATTAATATTTAGATACGTCAACTCCCGATGATAATATCGGCAGCGTTTATGCCGCGAAAGCCTCTTGATAATGAGTGATGGCATGTTAGG
>CAKMKB010000074.1:0-15328 GCA_927435965.1 uncultured Clostridia bacterium | reverse complement strand
TAGCAAATCCAAGGCGAATGAAGCCCTTAGATTCTTTACGAAAATCTACAGATTCGAAGCATCCTACAAGGGATTATCTTCAGATGAAAGATACCACAAAAGAATCGAGGAAGTGAAACCGATTCTAGAAGATTATCGTCAATGGTTGGATGAGGAGATTAAAAAAACACTTCCCAAAAGCAAGCTGGGCGAAGCGATCAAGTATTCGATCAATCAATGGGAGACATTGATTGTTTTCCTTGAGGATGGCAGGCTCAGCTGCAACAACAATTTGGCTGAGAGAGCCATAAAGCCATTTGTTCTTGGGCGCAAGAACTTTCTCTTTGCCAAGTCGCCAAAAGGTGCCACCGCAAGCGGGATTTGTTATAGCATTATAGAAACAGCCAAAGCCAATGGATTAGTACCCTATCAATACCTGAACTTCCTATTTGAAATGCTTCCAAACATAGATTTAGACAATCATGCTGATTTGGACGCTTGTTTACCGTGGTCTGAAACCTTGCCTGAAATCATAAAACGAAAAATGGTGAAAACAAAAAGTGAAAATCAAACTGTAATCGCTTCTTAAAAGAGGCGATTTTTTTGATGTTGTCAAGGTGCACTAGAATTTACGCTTACCTTTAATCAAAGAATATATTTGAGAGTGACCAGTTCATGCAAGATCCATTTTAAGTGTGATGGTCTTGGGTGCATGGTTTGCAGATACTAAAAAAGATCTATGATTAGATTCATTAGAAATCTATTGATAGATCTTTTGTTATTATACTGATCCTAATTTTATAATCATGTCTAAATACATCATGAATCTATCTGTATAACCTTGAACATCTTTGCTTTCTGTTTCAAGGTATCTATTCAAGAGACCACTATAAGTTAGAATCATAAGTTCATTAATTCTCTCAGCATCTTCTTTATTTGGGAAATAGCCATTCTCAACGCAATTGTCCACAAGTGCCATATTTCTTTTATAAATATCATTCTTGCTTAACATGGCTTTCAATCGCTTATTTTCTGTTTCCAATCGCTCAGGGTATATTTTGTGATATAAAGTGACAGTCTCATTTAATTGAAGGCTATATTTTGAAAAAAATAAATCATAAAAATCATTGGGATTTTTAAAAGTCTCTTCAACAAAGATACGGAAAACTTTTTTAAGCTCATCTAGTGGATCCAGATTATCTGGTATTTCTTCGTATAAGCGTGTTTTATATATCTCTAAATGTGAAATTTTAGTGAAGAAAATAAGGTGCTCAAGGTCATTAAAATAGTTATAAATGGTAGCGCTATTGTATCCAGCTCTCTTAGCTATCTTTCTAATGGTTGCATTTTCAATTCCTTCTTCTTGAATGATTTGATCTGCTGCTGTTATGAAGTAGGCCATTGTACGTAATCTTTTAATACTTAATTCAGTCATATTTTCTCTCCAATTATTCATATGTTATAGTATACAGCTTCAACAAATAATAATCAATTGAGATTTTCTGTTGGATTGGGAATCATGATTAAAAATAAATCATAATAAATAATATAATCATGTTTACAAAATAAACACGATTATGATATAATAACTGCAATGGGATTGATAAATATATATCAATTTTGAAGGGAGGGTCAAAATGAGATTAGAAATTGGAAACTTCCAAGTTCAAAACATAGAATTTGGGGAAACGTCTTCCTACAAGAATGGAACGTTGACAGTTAATAAAGAAGAAGCTCTTGCCGTAGTTTTGGAAGATGAACATATCACTGATGCTGACATTATTTTAACAAAACCTGGAGATGATGTGCGAATAGTACCTGTAAAGGAAGCGATTGAACCACGATATAGACTAAATGGTGGTCCCGCATTCCCAGGTATAACAGGTAAAATTGAAAGAGTGGGTAGCGGGAAAACTGTTGCGCTAAAAAACTGCAGTGTATTAGCGGTAGGGAAACATTGGGGTAGTTTCGGTGATGGTTTAATAGACATGAGTGGTGAAGGTGCTAAGTATTCAATCTTCTCAAAGCTGATTAATGTATGTCTAGTGGTTGATACGGATGAAGAATTTGAGCGCCATGAAATACAAAAGAAAAACCATGCCCTACGATGGGCTGCCCACAGACTAGCAGAATATTTAGGTAGTATCGTAAAAGACATGACTCCTGATTCATCTGAATTATTTGATTTAGAACCGATTACCAAACGAGATGAAACAGTTCACAAACTGCCATCGGTGGTTTTTGTCATGCAACCGCAATCTCAAATCGAAGAATCCGGTTTTAATGATTTGGTTTACGGATGGGATACCAATAGAATGCTGCCAACTTTTATGCACCCAAATGAAATTTTAGACGGCGCTATGGTAGGTGGTAGTTACATGTGTTGTTCTTCAAAATGGTCAACTTATGATTTCCAGAATTGCCCAACAATCAAGTCTCTATATAACGAACACGGCAAAACGATTAATTTCCTGGGTGTTATCATGTCTAACCTTAATGTTTCCTTAGAACAAAAGGAAAGAGCAGCTATGTTTGTACAGCAAATCGCCAGCAATTTAGGTGCAGATGCAGCTATCATAACGGAAGAAGGTTATGGCAATACCGATGCAGATTTCATTGAATGCTTTAGACTTTTAGAAGAGGCAGGTATAAAAACTGTAGGAATGACAAATGAATGTACGGGTCGTGATGGACTCTCACAACCATTAGCTGCTTTAGATATAGCGGCAGATGCAATTGTATCATGTGGCAACGTATCAACCTTGATAGAATTACCTCCGATGGGTACTGTTATCGGTGAGTTGGAGTCACTAATGAGAGACGGATTGTCTGGAGGATGGGCAGGCGATGAAAAATTAGGACCTTCAGTTAGAGAAGACGGATCAATCATTATGGAAAATAATGCAATGTTTTGTGGCGATTCAACTCTGGGTCAGTCACCTAAAACAGTAATAGAATTTTAAATAAGGAGGTGAAGAAAATGAAAAAGGGTATTTTATATTTGAATCAATTTTTCGGACAAATTGGTGGAGAGGATAAGGCAGACTATGAACCATCAATAAAAGAAGGACAAGTTGGCGCAGGACTTTTGTTAAACAGTTTATTGGAAGATGCAGAAATTACACATACAGTGATATGTGGAGATAATTTTATGGGCTCAAATGAAATAGTAGCAGTAGATACCATACTTGGTTTTTTGGAAGATAAAGAATTTGATATTTTTTTCGCTGGACCAGCTTTTCAGGCAGGCAGATACGGTAACGCCTGCGGTGTAATATGCAAAGCTGTGAAAGAAAAGTTTGGTGTGCCAGTTGTTACTTCTATGCATCAGGAAAATCCTGGCGTCGATATGTTTAAAAAGGATATTTATATTTTAAAAGGCGGTGATAGTGCCGCGAAGATGAGAAAAGACATGCCCCTAATGGCTAAATTTGGCAATAAGTTGTTAAAAGGTGAAAAGATTAAAGGCGCCGAGGCTGAAGGGTACTATCCAAGAGGCATCCGTCTTGAAATTTTTTTGGAAGATGAAACACCAGCCTGCGACCGAGCAATCAATATGTTGCTTCGGAAAATAAACAACGAACCTTTTGTTTCAGAATTGCCGATTCCAGAATTAGAAACAGTGCCAATAGCACCAGCTATTAAGTTAGCAGATGCTAAAATCGCACTCATCACTTCAGGTGGCATAGTTCCAGTAGATAACCCGGATAAAATCCAATCGGCATCAGCAACACGTTGGGGTCGTTACTCGATTGCAGGCATGAAAAGATTAGGAAATAAAGCTGACGGTGGATTTAAGACAATACATGCAGGTTATGACCCATCAGCAGCAGATGCCGATCCAAATATCTGCTTACCTTTAGATGCTTTGAGAGCTTACGAGGAAGAAGGAAAAATCGGAAGTATTCATGATTATTATTATGCGACAGTTGGCACAGGAACAGCTGAAGGAGAAGCAGCAAGAATGGCACAAGAAATAATACCTTACTTAAAAGAAGATGGCGTGGATGCTGTTATCCTAACCTCCACCTGAGGCACCTGTACACGTTGCGGTGCAACGATGGTAAAAGAAATAGAAAAAGCAGGTATTACAATTGTACAAATGGCAAACTTGATTCCGGTAGCCAAAACTGTTGGTTCAAATCGTATGGTTCCAACAATTGCTATTCCCTATCCTTTAGGGGACCCCAAAACATCCAAACAAGAGCAATGGAAATTGAGATATCATAGAGTTGGCGTCGCATTAGATGCCTTATCAACCGATATCGAAGAACAAACCGTATTTACAGTCTAGAACTTTAAAATTAAGGATAGGAGATTAAAATGAAAAAAGAAAACTTTTGGAATCCAGTGTTTACAATATCTTTAATAGTATCAGTTATTATAGTTGGTCTTGGTGTTGTTTTACCAGATGGTTTTGCAAGCTTAACATCAGCATCATTTGATTTTTTGGTAGGTAACTTTGGTTGGTTTTATATTATAACAATGTCATCATTCGTGGTATTTTCACTTGTGATGTTATTTAGTAAGTACGGTGATATTAAATTAGGTAAGCCAGATGATAAACCTGAGTATAGCTTAATGTCATGGTTTGGTATGCTTTTTAGTGCAGGCATGGGTGTAGGTCTAATATTCTTCGGCGTAGCAGAGCCATTATTCCACTTTGGTGGACCACTGACTGGTATCGCACCAGAATCTGCAGCAGCACTTGACTTTGCTTTTAGAAAGTCATTTTTACACTGGGGATTACATCCTTGGGCAGCTTATGCAGTTATGGCATTAGCTTTAGCTTATATGCAGTTTAGAAGAGAAGAAACAGGTCTTATTAGTAGTATCTTTATTCCTCTAATTGGAAGAGAGAAAGCAACTGGGCCTATAGGTAAGACAATCGATATCTTAGCAATATTTGCTACAGTAGCTGGTGTGGCATCATCCCTTGGTATGGCAACAATGCAGATCAATGGTGGATTGAATGGATTAGTGGGATTACCATTTAATACAGGTGTTCAATTGGCTATTATTGGAATTATAACATTCCTGTTTGTTTTAACTGCAGTAATGGGAATTGAAAAAGGTATTAAGCTCGTATCAGATATGAATATTACACTATGTTTTGGATTAATGTTGGTGGCATTCTTAGTAGGGCCAAAAGTTGAAATATTAAATAACTTAAGTAACTCTGTAGGTTTATATTTAGCAGGCCTTATTCCAGATAGTTTTGCGATATCCGGTGAGCCATGGTACGGCTGGTGGACAGTATTTTACTGGGCTTGGTGGATTGCTTGGGCGCCATTTGTTGGAACTTTCATAGCGAGAATATCTAAAGGAAGAACAATAAGACAATTTATTGCTGGCGTTTTAATTGCACCAACAATTATGAGTTTCTTCTGGTTCTCAATATTTGGCACAGTTGGTGTTAAGGTGTATGATAAAATCGGAGCTTTCACTACAGAAACAGCCTTCTTCCAAGTATTTGAGCATTATCCTTTAGGAACATTATTATCTGGTGTAGCAGTATTGTTATTAACTACTTTCTTTATTACCTCAGCTAATTCAGCAACATTTGTAATGGGTATGTTCTCAGAAGGTGGAAATTTAAATCCAGGTACGCCTAAGAAAATAGTTTGGGGACTAGTGACAGCAGGCTTAGCAGCAGTATTATTGATTGCAGGCGGGCTAAATGCATTACAGACAGGATCTATCGTTGCTGCTTTCCCATTTGCATTTGTAATGATTGCAGCGATGGTCTCCTTTGCTAAAGCTTTAAAAGGCGATGCTGCTTTCATAGCAGAGCAAAAAAAGGTTTCAGATAAGCAACTAGGATAAATGAACAAGAAAGGAAGAACATAATGAACAAGGTATATGATTTAATCATTATCGGCGCTGGTCCCGCAGGACTATCCGCTGGACTATATGCATCCAGAGCGAAAATGGATGTGCTGATATTAGAAAAGGAAAACAAGGGAGGCCAAATCGTCACAACAAGCGATGTGGCAAACTATCCCGGATCAATACGCAATGCTACAGGACCAACACTGATAGCTAGGATGGTAGAACAGTGTGAAGAATTTGGAACACAGTTTGAAAAAGGAACCGTTCAAAAAGTGGATTTTTCTGATGACATCAAAAAACTGATATTAAGTGATGGAAAAGAACTCCAAGCTAAATCTGTGATTATAGCGACAGGAGCCTATCCAAGAAAACTAGATGTTCTTGGAGAGAAAAGGCTTACGGGCAAAGGCGTCTCCTACTGTGCCACCTGTGATGCGGATTTTTTCACCGATATGGAAATTTACTGTGTCGGTGGGGGAGACTCAGCAGTTGAGGAAGCATTATTCCTAACGAAATTCGCCTCAAAAGTGACCATCATTCACAGAAGAGATGAACTGAGAGCAGCAAAATCAATACAGGATAAGGCCTTTAAAAATCCAAAAATCGATTTTATCTGGAACAGTGTCATCGATGAAATTCGTGGTGACGGGATTGTTGAAGAGATGGTCTTGAAAAACACGCAAACAGGTGAAAAAACAATCATCATGGCAGATGAAGAATTTGGAACATTCGGCGTATTTGTGTTTGTAGGCTACATACCCAATACAGATGTATTCAAAGATCAAATTGAAGTTAACGACAAAGGGTATATTGAGACATGTGACAACCTAAAAACTTCAAAACCAGGCGTGTTTGCTGCTGGAGACATCAGAGAAAAGTCTCTAAGACAAGTGATAACCGCAGCTGCTGACGGTGCTATTGCTGCGATTCAAGCAGAAAAATACATTTCAAGCAAAGAATATTAAAAAGGAGGGATAAAATGTTAGAATTGAATAAGGATACATTCGAAGAAGAAGTATTAAAAGCAGAGGGATTTGTACTGGTGGATTACTGGTCAGACGGATGTGAACCTTGCAAAGCGTTGATGCCTAGCATAGAAGAATTATCGGAAAAATATGATGGCAAAGTAAAATTCTGCAAATTAAATACGACAAAAGCAAGAAGATTAGCTATAAGTCAAAGAGTATTAGGATTGCCAGCAATTTTACTTTACAAAGATGGTGAAAAGGTTGGCGAATGTTCAAAAGATGATGCAACACAACAGAACATAGAAGCAATGATAGAAAAAAACCTATGAAAAGGAGAAAAGAATGAGCATATTAAAAAACAAGAAAGTGATCATTATTGGCGACAGAGACGGCGTGCCTGGGCAAGCAATCTCTGAATGTGTCAATACTGTTGAGGGAACAGAAATCGTCTTCTCATCAACAGAGTGTTTTGTCTGAACTGCAGCAGGCGCAATGGATTTGGAAAATCAAAAAAGAGTTAAGGATTTGGAAGAAAAATTTGGTGGAGAAAATATAGTTGTATTACTCGGCGCGGCTGAGGCTGAAACATCAGGCCTGGCAGCGGAAACAGTATCAGCAGGAGACCCGACATTTGCCGGACCGCTTACAGGTGTGGCGTTAGGCTTAAAAACATATCATGTGGTTGAGAGTGAAATCAAAGCAGAGTTCGATCAAGCCGTATACGAAGAACAAGTCGGCATGATGGAAATGGTTCTAGAAGTAGAAGAAATCGAAGAAGAGATGAAATCGATGAGGGATCAGTTCTGCAAATACTAAATTAAAACAACAAACCAAATTTGAATAAATCCAAAAATCCAAAATCCAAACCATTGAGAAAGTCTAGTAGGACTGAAAACGATTATATTAAAAAAGATGAAAGTATAAAAAGGTAGGTGTTCATCTACCTTTTTATCATATGGAGGTATTGAAAATGAATTACTCGGTAGTCAAAGCAAGTAGCTATATTTTGGTGCACGCGCCGGATATGGTCATACATAATGGCACAACACAAACAATGGAAAAAGCCAAAAACCCTGAAAGTGAATACCTGAAAAAAATTCCTGAGCATTTAAGAACTTTTGAAGAAGTAGTTAATTATGAACCAAACCAAACATACATTGGTAATATGACACCGGTTGAATTAAAGGAAAGGAAATTTCCATGGTACGCCAATCAAACCAGCGATGCTTCAAGATTTGGTAAATTTGGAGAAATCATGCCCCTTGATGAGTTTATTGCGCTGATTAAAATCTCTGATGTATTTGACTTGGTTCAACTAGAAGAAGTGTTCACAGAAAGTGTCAAAAATAAGCTAAAAGAACACCCTCTTTTCACAGATAATGAAATCAATTTACTGAAAACGGGTGTGCCAAAAGAAGAAATAGAAAAATTAGTCAAAGATCATGCAGAAGCATTATACCTGGATGGCAAAGTTGTCGGATGCGTCAAGCAAGCCCATGATATAGATGCCAATCTGACCAGTCATATTATGCTTGAAAATTTGGTCGCTAAGGCGTCTGGCATACTGGCTTTAAAAAATCTAATTGAAAAGAACAACATTGACGTTAAAGATATAGATTATGTCATAGAATGCTCTGAAGAAGCCTGCGGCGACATGAACCAAAGAGGTGGCGGAAATTTTGCAAAAGCAATCGCCGAAAGCTGTGGTGCGTTAAATGCGACAGGATCAGACTTAAGAGGATTTTGCGCGGCACCGGTACATGCCCTCATCAATGCCGCAAGTCTAGTGCGAGCAGGCACATATGATAATGTTGTCGTGGTAGCAGGCGGAGCAACCGCAAAGCTTGGAATGAATGGGAAAGATCATGTCAAAAAAGAGATGCCCATCATAGAAGATGTGATAGGAGGATTTGCCATACTTATTAGTAAAAACGATGGCATCAATCCTATCATCAGAACTGATCTGGTAGGAAAACACAACGTAGGAACCGGGTCATCACCGCAAGCGGTAATAAAAGCTTTAATCGCTGATCCTTTAGACAAAGGCAATCTTACTGTAAATGATGTCGATAAGTATTCGGTTGAAATGCAAAATCCAGACATCACAAAACCAGCAGGGGCCGGAGATGTGCCTGAGGCTAACTATAAAATGATAGCCGCAATCGGTGTAATGAGAAAAGAGATAGAAAGAAAAGATCTGATGGAATTTGTAAATAAGCATGGGATGACTGGCTGGGCACCGACGCAAGGACACATCCCATCAGGCGTTCCTTACTTAGGATTTGCACAGAAGGACTTGACTGAAGGCAATCTTAATCGCGTTATGGTTGTCGGTAAAGGCTCTTTGTTCTTGGGAAGAATGACAAATCTGTTTGACGGGGTAAGTGTCATCATAGAAAGAAACCAAGGAATTCAGGAAGACAATACAATGAACAAAGAAGAAATCAATAAGATTATTGCAGAAATACTGAGAAAAATCGGCGATGAACTTATAAACCAATAGGAGGTTATTCCATGTCAAAGTTGAATAAAACATTAGGAAACGCCTTTTTAGAAATAGCCAGTTCAATTGAAAACAATGATTTTGCTCCCCAAATTAAAATTGGACTGACGACACTTGGCAGTGAACATCATCATGAGGTGCTCATCGAAGGGGCTAGACTGGCTCAGGAAGAAATAAGCGGTTTGGAGGTGGTAATCATCGGGCATCAATGTGAGGGCTTTGAATGCCACGAAACTGACTGTGAGAACGAAATGCATCAGATTATGGAGAACCTTTTGGATACAGGCGAAATAAAAGGATGTATCACCAGACACTACAATTTTCCGATAGGTGTATCTACCGTAGGTAAAGTACCAACACCAGCTTTTGGAAAAGAAGCCTTTATCGCAACGACAACTGGCACTGCTGCCGTTGACAGAACAGAAGCCATGTTTATAAATACATTATATGGTATCATCACAGCTAAGGCTATGGGAATCGAAAAACCAAGTGTGGGCATTTTGAATCTGGATAGTGCAAGAACGGTTGAAAGAGCTCTAAAACAGCTTAAAGAAAATGGTTACGACATTAACTTCGCTTCATCTCAAAGATCTGATGGTGGCGTAATAATGAGAGGAAATGATCTGTTGATGGGTTCGTCAGATGTTATGGTAACCGACACTTTGACAGGCAATATTCTAATGAAGATGCTGTCTTCCTTTAATACAGGTGGAAACTATGAGGCTGTTGGCTCTGGGTACGGACCTGGAATAGGATTTGACTATGACAGAACAGTTCTGATATTGTCAAGGGCGTCAGGTACACCGGTAATCAAAAATGCAGTTCTTTATGCGTTAAAACTGGCAAAAAACAATCTAAATCAAAAAATACAAGAAGAATATGAAAATCTAAAGCAATTCGGACTTGAAGACATATTGAAGAGTTTCAAAGAATCAGAAAAAGCGCAAGTTAAAGAAGTTAAAATGCCTGAAAAAGAAATAGTGACACAGTCAATAGCAGGAATTGATGTGCTTGATTTAGAACTTGCTTGTAAAAGATTATGGGAAGCTAACATATATGCTGAAACTGGAATGGGTTGTACCGGTCCTATCATCAATGTATCAGAAGTCAATCTAGAAAAATCAAGAAACATTTTAATAGAAGAGAGTTATATTTAGCTTAAAATCAATAGTCATTTAGAACCACACTGGGGAACACTTCTACTGTGTGGTTTTATACGATGACTTACAATGCTAAGACTCCCACTTCTATAAGTGGAGATAATCACTGTAGAGCTCCTGGATAAAGGTTTCTAAGGTTCAGATGGCATTTCGTAATTTTTGCTGAGGATGAGGCATTAGATGAACTGTATTACAAACGGTTTTGTTTTGTTGTAATAGATTGATAAATATCATATAATAAATATTATCAATACATATTCACTCAGATATATCAAAGAGAAAGACATAACAGTCGAATAACAACAAACAATTTGGAGGAACTAAAATGGAAAAATATTTTTTGAATAAAGACGAAGCGGTCTTGTTAATTATAGACATTCAGGATAGAATGCTACCTGTTATTAACAATGCAAGTTCAGTAATGCAAAGGAATGAAGTGCTTATTGAAGCGGCAAAGCTTCTTGGTTTACCAATAATTGTCACTGAACATAACCCGGAAGGACTTGGACATACAGTTGATCAGCTGATTCAAAAAATGCAGGATGTCAAAATCTTTCACAAAACAACTTTTTCAGCCTGTACATCGGAGTTTATTGACTATCTAAAAAAATTGAATAGAAATAAGATAATTGTGACGGGCACGGAGTCGCATGTTTGTGTATTTCAGACATCTAGAAGTCTGTTAGACAACGGATTTTCAGTATTTCTCGTAGAGGATGCCGTGGGATCTAGAGCAGAAATGACACTAAACAACGCCATATCCCAACTAAGGGATATGGGTGCTGTTATAACCAATACGGAGACCGCTGTTTTTGACCTCTTAAAAGAGTCAGGGACACCAGAGTTCAAGGCATTGTTAAAACTTATCAAATAGAATTCCTCAACTACCTGTAAGAAAATAAATAAGGAGGCGGAGAATAATGTATGAACAAAAGACTAAAGAATCCGATAGTAGTGTCATTGCATTTATAGAACAAGTTGAAAATCCAAACAAACGTAAAGATGCATACGAATTATTGGATATTTTCACTAAGACAACAGGGTATGAGGCAAAAATGTGGGGACCGAGTATCATTGGGTTTGGCTCCTATCATTATAGATATGCTACAGGACATGAAGGAGATGCGCCTCTGGTCGGTTTTTCTCCTCGCAAGGCAAAAATCAGCTTATATTTTGCCACAGGAGATACTGAAAGGGAAGAATTATTAAAGGATTTCGGAAAGCACACATCAGGTAAAGCATGTATCTATGTCAACAAGCTTGATGATATTGATGTGGATGTATTGAAAAAATTAATCAGACAATCTGTTTTATTTCTTCAAAACAGATATCCTGAAAGGTGATAGATTTAAGACAATATCTTGTACTTGAACTGTTGTGATATATTTAACTATCATACCTAATCTCTATTGTTAAAAAACGCAACTGATGATATTATTGATTTGAAATCAATTTTCCGGTGTGAGGTCATCCAACAATGCAGAAAATTAGTAAATATATTGGTATGAGAACTGTCAAGACTGCTTTCGGAGCCATCGTAGCAGTATTTATTTCGCAACTTCTGAATCTGGACTATGCCGCCAACTCGGGTATAATTGTTATTTTAAGTGTTCAGAGCACAAAAAAGAAATCCAAAGATCTAGCCATAATGAGAATAGGATCTACAATTCTCGCGTTAACGATAGGCACCTTGGTTTTTTCGTTGATAGGGTTCACAGCTGTTGCATTCGGCGTATATCTGTTGATTTTTATACCGATTGCAGTACAGTTGAAGTTCCATGACGGAATCGTGCCTTGCTCAGTACTTGTTTCACATATATTAAGTATACAGTCAGTCGCTTTCCCAGCACTTGTCAATGAAATGATGCAGATGTTTATAGGCGCTGGAATAGGATTTTTGCTTAATCTTTATATGCCAAGTCTAGAGAAAAGAATTGAACAAGACATAGTTGAAATAGATGAAATGGTTCGTAAGATTTTGTCTGAGATGGCAAATTGCCTAAGAACAAAAGCTACGACTATTGATGAAATGTATTATACTCAGTTGGAAGAAAAATTAAAAGAGAGTTATAACAGAGTCAAGATTGAATCTGAGAATCAATTAATTTACAAGCATTACAATCATATCCATTATATGGAGTCAAGAATCATACAATACGACATCTTATATCATATGAGAAGGTGTTTCAAACGCTTATATGCTTCCTATAAACAGACTTTGATGGTTGCGGAATTGACAGAATTGATAGCCGATAAATTGAATGGACTTGAAACATCAGAAGAGGTGTGCCAAAAAATTGGAGAATATAGAGCTACATTCAAACTCTTACCCCTTCCATTGACTAGAGAGGAGTTTGAAAATCGGGCGACACTTTATGAATATCTCAATGATCTTGAGCATTTTCTCAAAGCTAAAAGCTCTCTCATTGAAGAGATGATTTAAATTATCTGCACATATGAACTGATTTAAATATTACTTGAGTGAAGGTATAAAAAGATGAAAAAAATCAGACAAGTATTTCTTAGAGGGTTGTTAACCCTTCTGCCAATCATTGCAACCATCTACTTATTATATTCCCTATTTAGGTTTCTTGATAGATTTTTAGGTGCTTACATCAGTATGATTATTGGAAGAACAATTCCAGGAATCGGAATTGTCGCCGGATTTGTGATCATATTCGTAATGGGCTCCGTTGTATCAAATGTAATAGGTCAGCGACTGGTTCATTTTGCAGAAAAAATGATCAGAAAAATTCCAATCGTTCCTAGAGTCTATTTTGGGCTGAAACAAATAGTTGAAGCTTTTTCGCTGCAAGGTAAGCATGTCTTCAATCGGGTTGTTTTGGTAGAGTATCCCAGAAAAGGCACATATGTAATAGGATTTTTAACAGGAGAATGCAAGGGAGAAGTGCAGGACAAGACAGCAGCAAAACTGATGAATGTTTTCGTACCCACAACCCCCAATCCTACATCTGGAATGCTGATTCTTGTTCCAAATGATGAGATTACATACTTAGACATGACTGTCGAGGAAGGACTGAAATTAATAGTCAGTGCTGGGGTTGTCGTCCCTGAAATACCTAAAGAGAATAAAAAAGGTTAATGTTGATTAGAACCCACTGGAGGGATAAAGTCATAAACAGGAGAAGTAGATGGAGCGTCAAACATTCAAGACAGAAAGCGGAACCTTTGAGATAAAAAATGTGGAGAAGGCTGCTGAGTCTTTATCCAAATTTGAAGACTTATACGAGTATATTATAAATCGCGAGGTGACTATACCTGAAGAGTTGGCCTTGCTACGCGTCGCAGGTAAAGAGAAAACATTGCGTTTCAGAGAACTCATGGGCCAAAAATTGCTGAACACATCATTCATTAGCTTACTGAAACAATTTGACATAAAATGAATAAATGACAATCGAAACTGAAAAACCTTTCCGCTGGATTAGGATTTGATCTAGGAACGGTTTTTTGCTTTTTTATTCTCGTACATCAGCATGTCGACTTGCTTAAGGAATTCATCAGATGTCATAAGAATAGAGCATTGATAAACAGCGGAACCAATACTGAAGCTGATTTCGAAAGGGAAATTACTGGACTGATTAAATTTTTTGGTGCATTGGTTGATTCTGTCGATTGCTGATTCTAAGTCTTTGCTATTTGAGATATCTGTAACTATACAAAACTCGTCACCACCAAAACGAGCGATGAAATCATTTGATCGGATGCCTTGAGTTAGCATTTTAGTGACTGCTTTTAATACATTGTCACCCATCTCGTGTCCAAAAGTGTCGTTTATCTGTTTAAAATTATCCAGATCCAAAAGAATCAAAGAAAAAGTGTCGTTTTCATTGCAGTTTTCGACTCTTGCATTTAAGATATCATCGAATCGCTTGCGGTTTGCTATCCCAGTCAAAAAATCAGTATTCATTCCATCATCTTGAATATAAAGGAGAACTATCAAGAGAGAAAAGACAACACCGTTTAGTGCAAAAGGAATACCATATATCATAATCTGCATGACCGTTCCGATGATTGGCGGGACAGCAAAAAACAACAGAGCAAAATAGTATCTCTTGTCTATTTGCTTGCGATGTAGGATTAATAACGCATAGGTAGCAGTCAACAAAAAAAATGTGGACATGAAGGCTAAAATGTAAAGAGGCCCCCTATGATATATGTTGCCACTATCTATGAAGTATAAGAATCCATAAAACTCATTAGCTATTACCATTGAAGCATTTAGTATAAATATTACTATGAGAGGGAAGTGTATTTTTTTTGTCTTTTCGGTATTAGAAAATATCTGATTATGGACATATAACAGCCATAAAGCAGGTAGAATAGGATTCAATAAGAAGAACAGGAAATTACTGTAGTGATTGATGATAGGATAAAAAGTATCCGGTTTTCCGTCGAACCTAGATAAAACATCGATTATCAACATTAGGATAGCTGTTTTTGTTATCAATAGATATAATTGATATCCTTGGGTTCTTTTTTTAAACTTTCGAGCTGAATAGATATGAAGAATTAGAAGTAGAATAATTGAATAACTGTTAAAGGTGAGATTGTTGACGATATTCATTTGAACTCCTTAAAAAATTGTACTGAAATTATTATAGTATATCCAAAATCATTAGTAAAGTTGATTATTCGCTACGGTTGCGTTAATTTACTGTAGGAAAAAGAAGAATAGACTGATCCCTCTTGTTAAGATAGGTTTACTGATTTTCATTTTAGCATATTTTAACGAGAAAGTGTGATGGTTTTTCCAACACCCTGCGTTTATCATTGACGATGAGAAAGGGAGCATGATAGCCTTTTAGGTATTGCATGTTCTTTTACCATGCCTTTTTTGCAAAGAGTCATGCTCCCAGAGGCTCATT
>CAKMKB010000073.1:0-2184 GCA_927435965.1 uncultured Clostridia bacterium | reverse complement strand
TTTGTGGGAAGAGCTTTATCAAAATACAATCGTTCAACTTATTTTTTAGCTACTAAGTTGCCTGTTTGGCTGGTTGAAGAACCCTCTGATGTAAGAAAATATTTTGAAGAACAATGCAAAAATCTCAAGACAGATTACATCGATTTTTATCTTTTACATGCATTGAATAGAGAAAGATGGGATGCTGTAAAAAAACATAAAATGATAGAAGAGGTTGAAAAACTGAGAGAAGAAGGAAGAGTACGATTTATTGGTTTTTCATTTCATGATGAGTATCCGGTTTTCGAAGAAATCGTAAAGTATCGAGAGTGGGATTTTTGCCAGATACAGCTCAATTATGTAGATACAAACATTCAGCAGGGGATGCAAGGCTATGAGTTGGCTGATAAACTGGGGATACCTATTGTCATAATGGAACCCGTGAAGGGTGGCGCTTTGGCAAAGCTTCCTGAACAGATGGGAAATATATTATATGAGATAGACAGTGACAAATCAGTTGCTTCCTGGGCATTTCGCTATATTGCATCACTTTCCAATGTCAAGGTTGTCTTGTCTGGTATGTCGAACATGCAGCAGGTAGAAGATAATCTGAGTACTTTCAGTGATTTCAAACCACTTAACTGTTTAGAAATGGAAGCTGTAGAGAAAGTGACGCAAATATATAGAAGTAGACAGATGAATGATTGCACCGGATGCAATTATTGTATGCCATGTCCTTTTGGCGTCAATATTCCCGGAAACTTTGGCATATGGAACCAGGGGTCGATTTATGAAGATTTAGAAGGTGCAAAAGGAAAGTACCACAGATTGGATGAAGGTAAGAGGGCTACAGCCTGCGAGGAGTGTGGTGCATGTGAAAGCCAGTGTCCTCAGTCTATCCCAATAATCGAAGATTTGAAACGTGTCGCAGCACAGTTTGAGTAGATATTCTATTTGACGAAGACAGGATTAACCAGTATAATGACGCAATGTTACGTTGATAGGAGAAAGTGTATTAGTGAAAAACAGAAAGGATTATTTTTTTAGAAATATTATCAAATATATGCCCTTTATTTTAATGGGAGTATTGATTACAATAGTGGCATTTAATTTCCAAGACTTTACAGTAGAGCGTATTATAAGACTTACTCCTGAAGCATTTTATCTGGCAGTTCTTGTGTTTATGGGATTGTTTGCTTTAAAATCTTTAGCTATTGTTATCCCACTGGCTTTATTGTATGTAGCTGTTGGACGAACATTTCCGGTGCCAATAGCCATACTGGTTAATTTTGGGGGATTGGCAATTGGGTCTACTATCCCATATCTGATAGGACGTTTTTCAGGCAAAGAATTAGTTGAGAGTCTGACGGTTCGTTATCCCAAAGTAGAGAGAATAAATACTTTGAAAAAAGAAAACGAATGGGTTTTTACATTTATCATACGTATTGTAAGTTTTATACCTTATGATATAGGTAGCATTGCAATGGGTTCATTTAAAGTTAAGTATTGGAGGTTTATTTTAATCTCTCTAATGATCAAGTTGCCAGGCATTGTAGCGCAGACCTTTTTAGGGGCTACCTCTCAAAATGTAGGTTCTTATGGCTTTTGGATATCAATAGCCGCTACAGTATTGATTACTTTGGGATATTATTTATTCTATAGATGGTATTCTGGAAATCTGTCTAGAAGAAGTCTAACAACAACCCTTTAGGGGGTTGTTTTTCTTAGCGTAAAGTTATTGTAGGAAAAAAATATAAAAAGAAAGTCTCTTTCGTGTTATGATAAGTTTGCTAACAAAATCTAACAGAAGGAGCTTTCTTTTTATGTACAATAGTATACTACACTTTAATGAGTTTGGCATAAAAAAAATTGAAAAAGCAATCAAAGATTTCATGGAGGTGCAGTAGCAGCCAGTTTCCCTGGATCACCGACAGTTGAAATCATGCACATATTGAATACAGAGAAGAAAAAAATCATCTACATCAATGCGGATGAAGACCATGTATCCCTGCAATTCCACCATAAAAAGGGTGACCTAAAAGAAAACGAGAACGGATACAAGAATAACACGGTGATGCCAAAACTCATTATAGTGTAGTATACTTTTGTACATAAAAAGAAAGCTCCTTCTGTTAGATTTTGTTAGCAAACTTATCATAACACGAAAGAGACTTTCTTTTTATATTTTTTTCCTACAATAACTTT
>CAKMKB010000072.1:0-4506 GCA_927435965.1 uncultured Clostridia bacterium | reverse complement strand
AATACTAAATTATAGCTAAGGATACTTGAGATGAGTAAAGAGAAATTGACAGATACCAATTAGATTGCCAGATATATAAAAGACGCCGTTAAAACAACCCCTGTCAAACTATATATCAACGGTAATCTTGCATCTATAGATTTCAAAGAATGCAGGGTTTATGGAAACAACGAGAGTGCAGTGGTATTTGGTGAATACGAACAAATTAAGCTCATTCTCTCTGAGAACCAAGAGCAAATAAAGGAATATGATATCGAATCGGACAGAAGAAATTCCGCCATTCCATTGCTTGATACAAAAGAGATATCAGCGAGGATAGAACCGGGAGCAGTCATAAGAGACCGTGTGGAAATCGGTAAGGGCGTAGTCATTATGATGGGCGCGTTGATCAATATCGGCGTCTTTAATATATCTTGCAATCTCATAGGGATCTGTCAATTTCTCTTTACTCATCTCACGTCTCCTTAGCTATAATTTAGTATTCTACCATAGATTAATATTATATTCTATTGTTTTTTTGTATTTTTATTCATTTATTTTCAATTATTTTCGATCATTCTGTTCATATCATACAATCCCGGTTTCTTACCGGAAAGATAACTTGCTGCCTTTAACGCACCCTCTGCAAACACCCGTTTTGACAATGCTGAATGATGGATTTCAATAACTTCATCCTTACCTGCAAATATAACCGAGTGATCGCCTGATATGGTGCCGCCCCTGATAGAATGGACACCAATCTCTTTCTCCTTGCGTTTGGACTCGTTGCCTGCCCTGCCATAAATACAATTGCGTTCTTCTTCCAGAGAATTGTTGATCGCTCTAATCATCATTTTAGCCGTACCACTTGGCGCGTCTTTTTTCAGGTTATGATGCCTTTCAATAATTTCAATATCATAACCGTCTGACATTAGTCGGCTTGCCTGTTCAATCAATTTGACAACAACATTTACGCCATATGACATATTGGAGCTGTTGAATATAGGTGTTTTCGCTGATGCTTTCTTTATAGCTTCATAATCATTCTCATCGTATCCCGTTGTACAAAGGACTAAAGGTAGTTTTCTCTCAGTCGAAAAAGCCAGTATGGATGCCAGAAGCTCTTTGCTTGAGAAATCAACAATGACATCAATAGGTTCTTTAATACCACTAAAATCCTGATATGTCGGATACAAGGCGTGTTCTGGGATTCTATCGATTCCAACAGATATGTTGTACCGGTCATTGTCTGAGACTATATTGGTTATAGTTCTTCCCATGGCGCCATTGCAGCCTACGAGTAAAATATTTAAGCTCATACCATCACCTCAACAGTCCTGCTCTTACCATAGCTTTTCTCAATCGCTCTTGATTGGATGGCTCCATTTCCCACAAAGGCATCCTCAATTCTCCCACATCAAAACCCATCAGATTCAGAGCTGTTTTGACCGGTATTGGGTTTGTTTCAATGAATAAGCTTTGAATGAAATTTAGCAAACCAAGTTGTAGTTTTCTTGAGCCTTCTATATCACCATTGAGATATTTCATGACCATATCGTGTGTCTCTCCAGGCAGAACATTGGAAACAACTGATATGACCCCTACTCCTCCCAGTGACAGAATCGGAACGATCATATCGTCATTGCCTGAATATATAACAAAGTCGTCGTTTTCTATTCTACTTAATACCTCAGCAGTATATCCAATATCTCCCGTTGCATCCTTCATAGCAACAATATTTTTGTGATTTGATAGCTCTATGATGGTGTCTGCTTCAATTTTCATACCTGTTCTCGATGGAACATTATATAGAATCATTGGTGTGCTGACATTGTCAGCAATCATCTGATAATGCTTGATCAATCCCCTCTGTGTTGTCTTGTTGTAATAAGGTGTCACTAGCATCAGCGCATCAACACCAATTTTTTCGGCATATTGACTGAGTTTTAGTCCATAATTCGAGTCATTGCTTCCTGTTCCCGCTACAACCGGTACTCTTCCAGCAACCTTTTCCACACAATACTTCATGACACTTTTGTGCTCTTCGTCGCTCAATGTAGAACCTTCTCCTGTGGTGCCACATGTCACAATGGCATCAATTCCTTTTTCAATCTGCCAGTCAATAAGCTCACCGTACTTCTCAAAATCCACTCTGCCATCTCTAAATGGCGTGATCAATGCTGTTCCTGCTCCCTTGAAAATCATATTCATACCTCCATATATTTTTTGTGAGGCGAATCCTGATAGATGTTTTGTCAAGTGTTGAGAAAAAAATAATCCCCTCATGTGCTATCTGCACGAAAAGGGGATCAACTTTAACAAAAAAGCCATGAGTAAAACTCATGACAAATAAATCATCGATTCTTACCCCCAATGTATCACAGTACTCCCTTCCACGGTGGGTCCGTTTCGGACAGTTCTATACTTGTTCAGCATAGCCCCAGCTTAAAATTCTAAGCTTCGGCGACAGTCCCTTTCCTTTTCAGTACTATTGACTAATCGCGACCTCTGTAATACACTATTCAATTTTTACTATGTTAACAAATAAAACCATCAATGTCAACATGATTTGAATAAAATGTGTTGAATAAAAGAAGGAAGGCAATCACTAGATCGCCTTCCGTTTTAATCAGATCTGATTCAATTCTTTACAGCTTCCGCGCCTTTTTCCATTGCTTTTGCGTTTAATGGGATAAATTTAGATTTTTCTTCTCCAAAAACCTTGGTGAATGCTTTTAGTACTGAATCTGGATCAACAATACCTGTCAGCTCCAAAAATGCACCAAGCATAACCATGTTGGCGGCCTTTGGATTGCCAATCTCTGCTGCGATTTCATTTGCATCGATATAATAAACACCTATGTCATCTCTAGTCGCTTTTTTGGAGATCAGAGATTTATTGACAATCAATTTTCCATCTTTGGCAAGATGACTTTCAAACTTGTCCATGGAAGGCAAATTCATAACAATTACAGCTGTAGCGTCGTCTGTCAATACTGGCGACCCAATCAGCTTGTCAGACACTATAACATCACAATTGGCCGTTCCACCTCTCATCTCAGGCCCATAAGAGGGCAACCAGGACACCTGCTTATCCTCAAGCATGCCTGCGTATGCCAAAAGCTTGCCGATTGCCATAACACCTTGTCCACCGAATCCAGCCATGATTACTTTTTCTATCATTTATTTCGCCTCCTCAAAATCCCTCAAATTGCCTAGAGGAAAATATGGAATCATGTTATCTTCCAACCAATGCAAAGCATTTACCGGAGTCATTCCCCAGTTTGTAGGGCAGGTTGACAAAACTTCGACTATTGCAAATCCTTTGCCTTCAATTTGACACTGGAATGCTTTTTTGATAGCTTTTTTAGCCTTTCTAATGGCAGCAGGGTTATGTACTGATACTCTCTCTACAAACTTAGCACCATCTATAGTCGCAAGCATCTCAGCAACTTTGAGAGGCTTTCCGCTATGCTCCTCTGTTCTACCCTCAGGAGACGTTGTGGATTTTTGTCCGATTAGCGTTGTCGGTGCCATCTGACCGCCTGTCATGCCATAAATTGCATTATTTACAAAAATAGTAGTGATTTTCTCACCACGATGCGCCACATGCACTATTTCTGCAGTGCCAATGGACGCTAAGTCTCCATCACCCTGATAGGTAAATACAACATTTTCAGGACTGACTCTTTTTATGCCTGTTGCAACTGCCGGTGCTCTTCCATGTGCAGCTTGATGGGTGTCACAGTTGAAATATTTATATGCAAGTGCAGAGCAACCAACGGGTATAACGCCAATGGCATCTCCCAGTATTCCCAACTCTACCATTACTTCTCCCACCAACTTATGAATAACACCATGTGTGCACCCGGGACAGTAATGGAATTGTGTATCGGTTAAGGCTTTTGTTTTCTCATAAACCATTGTTGTCATTATTTGTCACCCCCAATAATTTTTTTGACTGCATCGATGACACCTGCAGGTGATGGAACAAGGCCACCACATTTACCGTGAAAATTCGTCGTCCATCTTCCGTTGGAGGCAATCTTGACATCATCGATCATTTGGCCCATACTCATCTCAACTGTCAGCAAGCCTTTGGCTTTTGGATTGATCTTATCAAAGGCTTCATTAGGAAATGGCCAGAGTGTAATAGGTCTGATCAAGCCAACTTTGATACCTTCTTTTTCCAATTCTTCTATTGCGTTTTTAACGACTCTGGCTGTTGTGCCATATGCCACACAGACAACCTCGGCATCTTCTATACCATCAGCTTCATATCTGACCTCATTTTCTTCTATCAATTGATGCTTGGCTCCGAGTTTTAGGTTATGTTCATAAAGTAATTCCGGCTCAAGATAAAGTGAATTGATGACGTTTGGTTTTCTTTTTTCTCTGGTGCCGGTGGCAGGGTAATGACATCATCCTCAAGCCCGGGTATGGCATTAAAACAGGAAGGTATTTCATATATAGCAGGGGCTGAATTGCCCTGCGTGATCGTAAACATGATGAGAGGCGGCCCGGGAC
>CAKMKB010000071.1:0-19242 GCA_927435965.1 uncultured Clostridia bacterium | reverse complement strand
AATGTGCTTGAACTTTTATTTCAAGCTCAGACTCATACTGTGCAACTTTTTGTCGTTCTCCGCCGCTGAGCCGTTCAGGTGCCTTCTCTGCCATACTATCATGGATACCACACCGTTCAAGAAGCGCTAACCTAGTCTGTCTTTCTTCTAAGAGATCTCCTTGAGGCTCTCCATAATAAGTTCATAATCTTTTATTCTTAGAAATTCCATAGCTTCTGATGCCATTTGTTTGAGAATATCCATCTGAGTTCCCTCATCAATGCCACCAAATTGTACCAGATTTAGCATTGTGAATTCATTAAGATGCTCAGCTCCCTGACTTTCTTTACGAAAGCATGATCCTACTTCAAAAATCTTTACAGGGTGTTTAACTGCCCGTTTCAGATCCCTCATCAGTTCATAGAGATTTGGGGCTAGCATAGGTCTCAAACATTTTTTCGCATCCAACCAAAACACTTGATTGAAGAGAGGGTGTTCGGGTGTGATCGTCATTTTTGACAGCATTTCTTTTGTTATGAAAGCAGGTGTCACCACCTGAGTGAATTGCTTGTTTTTTGTCAACCATTCAGATAATTGATTCTGGACTGTAACTAGTGTGACTTCATGTTTGTCATTGAGACAATTTACGATGCCTTGTCTGTTGATGTCAGCATAATATTTTTCTTTCTTACGATAAAAGGCATCTCTCTCTGTTGTTGTGTCAAAGTATCGGTTCAGGTCGTCTTTATCTACATTTAGTTCGACAAGCCTCTTAATTTGCGTTTCGGTCATCTTTTCAGGCATTAATCTCACCACCTATTGATTTGATTATATGGAGATCTTTCCACTTAAGTATTTTCTGTTTGCTTCGGTTACAAGCGACATTAGTTTTATGCCAACTGATGATATCAGCACGATGTTACGGTAGTCTACTCTTCCTTCAAACGGTCTAACTATAAATCTATCTCTAACTGCACTTATTTCACGCAGTCCTTTTTCAGTTGTTACGAATCCTTTAATTCTAAAGGTATGGGGTGTGACTTCTTCTAAAAAGCGATTTAATCCGGTTTCTTGCACCGAATCCATAAATGTCAATGTAATAACCATCGGTCTGTTCTCAACTGTGTTTGAGCTGCTTTTGGCCGGCTGTGAAACAGGTGACAACAAATCTATCAATTCTACCAAATCAAGTCTGCAATAAGAAGTCACATACTGATAGGCAGTGGGATTGATAGACAACAAATGTTTGCTTAACTCTACAATCCGATTTTGGTCCACCAGATCACTTTTATTGATAATCAATGCATTACTGTATTCTATCTGCCTCTGAAGTGCTGGGAACACATCAAAGAGTTCAATGTGGTTTTCAGCGTCAATTATACACACCGAACCTATATAGTCTATTACCTTATCTGTCTGTCCGGATATGACAGATAGTATCTCAGTCATGTTGGCAGGATCTGCCAATCCTGACGCTTCCACAAAAATGTAATCAATATCATATTTTGTCATGCTGACAAGGCTTTTCAGGAAGCTATCTTTAAGGCAGGCGCAAAATATTGAGCCATTTGACAGTTCAGCCATTTCAACCCCGTCGCGATTTGTCAGAACAGCGTCTATATTGACTTTGCCAAATTCATTGACAATAACACCCACTCTTTTATTCTCATAATTATTTAAAAGAGCATTTAACATTGTGGTTTTTCCGGATCCGAGAAATCCGGTCAGAAGAATCAGTTTAATCATACTTGCCTCTTTAATTTTTTTTATCTTCATTGTCTAGTGTTAATTATATCTAATGCGATACTTCATGTCCAGTCATCTGTAGGATGAACAGACCAAAGCATCAAAAAGCTGACAGTAAGTATATTGGTTTCAATCCTGTCAGCTTATTATTAAATCTTCGTATCTGATTTAATTAAGTTACGTTCAAATATCCTTACTCCTTGCAAAGATATTACAGACCGGCTCTTTCCTTAAATCTTTCTACTGAATTGATTTTGATATCTAGTGCTTTCGCTATCTGAAACTTAGCTGCCATTCCTGCGTTTGCTTCTGCGCAAGGTTCTACGTGAGCTAATCCAAGACCCATTTCTTCTCTTTTTTCAGACATTGTAACCACGTCACACAATTCTTCTAGGTTTACACCAAGCTTCTCCGCCACATACGCTTTTGCCTCGTTGATTTTCATCTTTTTGGCTAGCTGCAAGCGCATAACCAGATCTCCGGCTGTACGCACACCGCCCATGCTTGCGACGATTCCATGAGTTGCTTCTGCTCCTAGTGGATCTCCTACGCCTATCTACAATCCATCTATTTTACAGATTTCTATCAATGCTTTATCTGCCCTTGAAACGATATCGCTTGGCAGGTTTTCACACATTGGGATTCCACATACTCCCATCCCAACATTGGCATGAACCGGTATCTCAGCCACATCAGTGCAGGCTTTTACAAAGGTGCATACCCTTCCTATGTTCCAGGGAAAGCTTCTGTTGCTGTTGGTGTTGACGACAGCACCGAAAATGCTGGCTCCTGCCTGCTCAACTAGTTTGACCTGCTTATGGGGATAAAGTCCCGCTAGACGAACGTCATTATACTTTATTTTCCCATGCATGCCCAGAACAAATTCTCCTGCCATACCAATTTCCACCGGCATATCAGGGAATCTATCGCGGATGATTTCTGTTGCTTTCAAGGCAACCAGAAAATCAGCATCTCCAGCAGCTCCGCTTGTGTCCAGCATGAAACCATCGGCTCCTACATCATTCATTTGCTCTGCTACATAAACAATGTCGCGGACAGCATGATCAACAGCTTCTTCCTGGGCTGCTAAAGCCTCCTCGATTTTTCCCTCTGGTAAAAGAACTGCCCAGTTATCAACCGGACCATCAGGCTTGGTGTAAAAACCAAGATTTGGCATTGCACCGTAAAACAATGGCATCGTGCAATAGTTTAGAGCTTGTTTCAGAACAGTTGCCTCTCTCTTTGCGACTCCTTTTACAGTCTTGTAATTGTAATCACTGTATCCAATGTCGACTGAATCACATCCCAATAGACGCTCATGGATCATGGCGTTTACATCTCTCGATGTGGGGATTCCGCATTTGGTGTTTATTTTATCTGATCCCGAATCATTTGATGTCACTATCTGCATGCCATGTTCGACACCTACAATGCTTCCCGGCATGGTAATTATCTGATACAGCTTTTCCTTCTCGTCATCCGTCAATGGGTCTATTTTGCCTCTTTTGGCAGCATCTTGAATACCCTCTTCAATGTCTTGACGTATTTCCTGTTCAGTCATATGAACAATAGAACCATCGCCCATACGGGTGAAATACTTTTTCTCTTCTCCCATTATAACCATCCTTTCCTATAAATTTTCAATCAAATCTGATTGATCCATTCCATTATTTTTTTGACTGCCTCAGAGGCATCCTCACAGTAAGCATCAGCCCCAATTCTGTCAGCCCATCTCTGGGTTACGGGCGCACCACCGACCATCGTTCGTATTTTACCTTTCAGTCCCTCTGTCTCCAACAACTCTTCAATCTTTTTCTGTTGTGTCATAGTCGTGGTCAATAAAGCACTGCTACCAATGAAATCCGCATTCAACTCCTTGGCTTTGTCTATAAACACCTGTGCCGGTACTTCACGACCAAGATCATGAACCATGACACCATTGGTTTTAATCAATGAAGCGACTATGCCTTTTCCAATATCATGCACATCACCCTCAACTGTCCCAATTACCATAACGCCCTTTGGTTTGATATCCCCAGGCTCCATTCTGCTTTCAATTTCTGCTGTCGCCACTTTCATAACCTGAGTGGCAAACATCAGCTCAGGCAAAAATATCTCGCCGCTTCCGAACAAATCACCGAGTTCTTTCATCCCCGCACTATAACCATTGCTTAGCAGGTCAATCAGATCGATACCACTTTCCTCTGCCTGCTTTAGGGCTTCCAATGCCATATCCTCATCTGCTTCTACAATCGATTGTTTTGCTGTTTCTAAAATTGATTCTCTACTCATTCTTCTCCTCCTTTTCTAATCTTAACCCTTTAATAGACTGTATGCCTTTTTGACTTCACTAATTAATTCGTCTTTTCCGGGAATCAGAGATACCCATTTAGGCTCTCCGTTTATGCACATTGTCGGTAGGTTTGTGATTCCCATTTTCATAGTCCTGGCTATATCTTCTCTAATGTTATACTTATAAACCTCAAAATCTGCAATGTCCTTGATTTCATTGAAATTATCCTTCACGATATTGACCATGTACGTGCATGCGGCACATTGTTCAGGATCCAATGCAAAAATCTCTATGAGGACTTTATCCAGATTATTGTAATCTGGAATGACTACATTAATATCGTCAAAGCTTACACTCTGATAGTTTTTAATCATCTCTCTGACTGAATCAGGTGTCTTAACAGCCTGAGCAGCCGCTATTGTATTTTCAATTGGTGTATCATAGGGCATATCGCAGCCAGGACTGATAATCAGATTTTGATGTCCCAGATTATCCAACAGATCTATGACGCATTTCATGTTATCCTGCTGTGATCCGTATAGCATTGTCGTTGTCAAAGGAATGTTGCCACCAATAGTAATGTTATACTGATCTGTAACTATTTTAGCCTTCTTCAGATCTACGTTTTCATCAACTGAGATCCCATCGGGATGCATCTTACACATGGATTCTATCTGTTTTGTTGCATTGCCACAAACAAAAAAACAGGAAAATGCGCCTTTGCTCTTGATGAAATCAAATACTGATGTAAATGTCGGTGTAAGCAATTTGTCTATGTGCTTAGGTGATATCTGGCTGACCAATGGGTCAACTACCGCTATGACATCCATGCCTGCTTCAATATACATGTCTGCCATTTTTATGGCTATTTCTCCACAGAATTCAATCAGTTCAGAAACATATCCCGGGTCAGTTATCATATCCATGAAAATATCGCTGCCCCTCAGATGTGAAGCCAATGTAAATGGTCCGCATATCAGCCCGTACAACGCTACTTCATCACCAATTTCGCTCTTAATCCGTCTCATGACATCAAGAATCATAGGCAATCTTCCAGAATTCTCATTTGGTATCTGGCAGCTACAAGGGATTCTCTTTTCGCCATGTAATGGATGAGATTTGACAGATGGTGGATTATCCTTTGCCCACAGCAGATCACACCCCAGCATTTCAGCTTCAACCTGTAAATCAAATAATGTGGTCATACCATCGGGTACGTATAATTTATAGACTTCCATAAGCGATTCAAACAGCTTGTCTCCATCTGTCAAAACCTCTTCTGCTGTATATCCTTTCAATTTACCTGCATGCACCCCTGCAAAAGGGACCCATGGAACTTCGTCGGTTTTTTCATGTCTTAACGCTTTAAACACCAAATCCTTGCCCATTAAAATCCTCCTATTTTCCAATTTGTTCAAAATTCTACCACTTGTTTTCATCTATCATTATATGGTTTGCAATTGGTAAAATATATGACTTATCTTGTGATATTTGGTATTTTAATTGGGTATGGTAATTTTATTGATTATTTGATATTGTATAAATATAATTAATCAGGTGGTGATTAGATGGATAAAAACCTTTTAAAGAATATTGAGTCGTTCTCTATTATAACGAAAATACCGGTTACTTTTTATGATAATAAAGGAGAAATCCAATGGGAAAGCTCATCGGATTTGAAATTTTGTCGATTGTTTACACATTATACGTCGAACACCAGCACATGCAGGTTGAATATAACCTCTTCTGCTCGGTTTGCACTCAAGCTCAGTGAACCTTACATTTGCTCTTGTCATATTGGTTTGATTCATATAGCCGTTCCACTTTTTATTGATGGAAGATCTTTGGGATGTTTTTTTGCAGGTCCGATGATTATGGGTTCTTTGCGAGAAAGTATCATTGATAGCATGATTGAGTTAAACCATCCTGAGTCTAAGGAATTAGCGGAAATAATCCTTTTTCTCAAATCCATGTCAATACATAACCCTTCAGAAGTCAATCATCTAGCAAATCTACTAAAGAGCTGTGTATCATCTTCAACTGGAAGCAGCCTGGAATATACTGAGAAAAACCAACAGAACAAGGAGCAGCTTCAAATCAGTCAAGCCATCAAGAAATTAAAATCTACAAGTACGTCATTGGAGTATCCTTTTGAGCTTGAAAACCAATTGATTTTGAAAACAAAAATCGGGGATACTGAATCTGCAGTTGAAATACTTAAAGAGCTTCTAGATACCATTGCCGCACTAGAATCAGGTGAGTTGGATGCCATAAAAATCAAATTCTTAGGAATATATGCTGTTCTGGCACGAAACATAGCAAATCAGGATCCGCTTTTTCACGATTCAATGGATCTGGATTATCAGGACATGCATCGTCTTGACCATGCTATGACTTATAATGAGTTGTTTCAAGTTGCTGCTTCATTTATCGAGTTTTGTTGTAATAAAGCAATCCTGTACAGTTATGATGGCGAGTCAGATACACTAAAAAAGGCACTGAAAATTATCAATGCCAACTTTTCAACCAAAATTAATCTAGAAGAAATCGCAGGACAAATACATGTCAATACCTCTTATCTATCCTATCTATTTAAGGTGGAAATGGGGTTGTCCTTTACTGAATATGTTAATACACTCAGGATAAACATGGCCAAAAATCTTCTCATGAAAACAAACATGAGTATTATTGATATATCTTTGCAGTCCGGTTTCAGTGATCAAAGCTATTTTACCAAGGTCTTTAAAAAAATTGAAGTGTGCACACCTAAAGAGTATAGATCATCAAAAAATCCCGTCACTAAACCCTAACGTGCTTCTATATCCGGCACACCATTTTCATCCCAACCCATATGCTTGAAGTGCGTTTTCATCATTTCTCCAATGGGTATGGATTTGCCTGCCAAAGGGCCTTCTTTCAGAGGTGGATTTCCTGCCATCCTATCATTTAGAGCATTATCCATTGGAATAATACCCTCACGGATATTGAACGCCTGCCTTAGAGACTGAATTCTTCTACCAGTCTCCATATACTCGTCTGGTGTCATGTCCCATCCGGTTGCCGCATTCAGATAATCAAACAATCGCCAATGATTGAAACCGGTAGCAAGGGCAAAAAAACATCCTCCTGAGCCGTCCAGAACCTGCTTGATGCATGCATTGGCCGCTGATTTAAGACCAATCTCATCGCTTGCTATATAGTCATCAGCTTTGACGCTACCTTTGCTGACTTTAGGTGCCCATGAAACATAATCCCACAAATGCATTATGTTATAGTACATGCCACCACCGACAGTATGCCTTCCAGGCGTAGGGTCTGCAGCAAAATGAATTCCTAGGATTGGATCCATTCTGGCATCATGCATTCCGGGTTCCTGTCCTCCCACATGCATGGCATAAGCCTCTGACTCAATGCCTATAGCTTCAGCAGCTTTTTTGACTCCATCTGCAAAGACAGCACCAACCCCTTCCCTTGCAATCATTTGTCTCAGAAGCTCTATGATAGCCTGTACATTTCCCCAGTGTAGTTCGATTTTGGTGTATTCTTTATCAATCAGACCATTTTCATAGCATTCAATAGCAAAAGCTATGGTATTGCCTGCAGAAATACTATCCATTCCGCCTCTGTTCAACATATCATTGATGATAAAAAGGCTTTCAAGGTCTTTGTTCAATAAAAGTGGTCCAAAAGCATTGATGGTCTCATACTCCGGTTTATGTGACTCATCTCCTTTTATCGCATCAATGTTCTTTACGTCACAAATTCCACCGCATCCGATGACACATGAATGACAGCTGTATTTTTTCGTTTCTCTATTGATAATACTATCGGGATTGATTGATCTGTAGCTGCGCCATGGATAATCCCTGACTGAACCGCTCCAATTCTTGATTGGATTATCACCGTTAGGGATTCCCATGGTGTTATTTGCAATTGTTCCCCATTTTTTCATAGCGGATGCTGTCATCATGCCATCCATGGGTCCATAGGTTTTCTGTTTCCCGGTTAAAAGTCCCATTATTGGCAGCATGCTTCCTTTGACCAATCCAGGTAGTTTTGCGTTTTTGATTTTTTCAATATATTCCTTAGAGATAGCCCTGATTTGTTCAGGATTATCACTGTCTATTTTTTTTGTCCCTTTTAAAACTACACCTTTAAGATTCTTAGAGCCCATGACAGCTCCCACACCTGATCTGGCTGCATATCTACCTAAATCATTGGATATGCCCGAAATCAATGATAGTTTTTCACCGGCAGGGCCAATAACAGCAGCTGCTACACTGCCCTTATCTTTGTTATCCTCTAATAGCATTCTTTCTGATTCAATTGCATCCATTCCCCATAAATGAGATGCATCATTAAACGATACTGCACCATCTTGGATAAAAAGATAAACGGGACTTGGTGATTTTCCTCCGATAATGATTCCATCATAGCCGCATTTTTTAATCTGAATCGAAAGATTTCCACCACAATTGGCATCACCCCAACCACCTGTCAATGGAGATTTGGTGACAGCAGACCATCTTCCTGTCATCACGCTTCCTGTACCTGTCAACAAGCCACTCATAAATCCTAACAGATTATCAGGACCCATAGGGTCTGTACCCTGGGGGATATGATGATAAAGGTAATATGCTCCCATACCTGTCCCAGATAAATATGACCGATAGACTTCCTCGCTTATATCTTCTTCTCTAAAGCTTTTGTTGCTTAAATCAACAATCAACAACTTACCCATATAACCTTTAGCCATTTTTCTCTCCTTATCCCCCTGACATAAATGAAATAAAACTAACGATGTCGCCTTCTTTTAAAGGCGTGTTCAACTTTGCTTTTTTATAATTGACTGTGCAGTAAACCAAAGGACTCAAGACCAGGGGTATTCTCAATTTTTCATAAATCTGTCTTACAGTATCGCCCTCATTGATCTCAATGTAGTTGTCCTCGTCCAAGGCTTCAGCATTAATGAAGGGTGGTGGGTATACCTTGATTTTCATTAGCGTCGCCTCTTATAGTTCTGAGAATTTTCTCAAAATCTTTTTGGTAGAATATCTTCGGTACCGGATAAGCTGGATTTCCTTCCTTTTCAATACGTTCAGCCAAATATGGTATGTCTCTTTCCCTTATTTCAGGAATACTCTGAGGGATACTCAGATTCATATTCATATGACGTATACGCCCAATAAAAACATCTGCCTGATCCTTGTCCGAAAGTGTGTTACCCACTATTCCGGTTTCTCTTGCAAGTCTGGCCAATTTTTTATATGCTTTTCCCTTGGAGGCTTCAAGGACATAAGGAAGCACTATTGCGTTAGCCAATCCATGGGGTAAGTCATAAAGCCCTCCCAGATTATGAGCAATAGCATGCACATAGCCGATTGAAGCTCTGGTGAAAGCTCTACCGGCGTAATTGGATGCTAGAAGCATTTCCTGCCTAAGCACCAAATTTTTCCCGTCTTCATAGGACTTCTGAAGAGTTTCAAATATTATTTTGACTGCATCGATAGCATTTTTGTCAGTATAAGCCGTCCCATTCCATCCGATATAGGCTTCAATGGCATGCGTCAATGCATCCATACCCGTAGAGGCTGTCAAACCTTTAGGAAGACCTATGATAAGCTCTGGATCCAGACAATATGCAGAGGGAATCAGTTTCGTATCATTAATCGCAAATTTCTCATGCGTATTCTCATTTGTAATCACAGCGGCCACTGTAACCTCTGATCCTGTTCCTGCTGTTGTCGGAATGGCAATGAGATAAGGCAATTTTCTTCTGATTTTAAACAAACCTTTCATGCTGTAGACATCTTTATTATTTGTAATCCTAGCGGCTATAATTTTTGCACAATCAATTGGTGATCCACCACCGAAAGCTATGACCGAATCGCATTTATTATCTCGATAAAATTTGACCCCTTCCTCGATATTATTGATAGTAGGATTGGGTTGCACACCATTAAAAATGACATAATCAATTTTATTGTCACGCAGTGATTCTATCAGTGGATCAATTATGTTCATCTTGATCAACATTCTATCCGTCACAATCAGAGGTTTTTTGCAGTTGTTTTTTAGCATCAGTTTGTAAACATTAGATGATTGGCTTATACCTGATAGTACTTCCGGTTCAGGAAAACGCAGGAGACGTACTATCACTTTAAATGCAAGATGTCTGATTCTAATTAATGCTTTGTTCATGTTATCACCTTTTATTTCTTATTTTTGATTAACAGGGTTCTGAAAGCGTTATCCAGGGACTCTACAGTGCTTATCTCCCACTTATGGCAGTGGGAGTCTTAGCACTGTTAGTCATCGGATAAAAGTCCCGTTATTGTAATCATCAAATGCTTGTCTGAGATCTTCCTTGGTGCTCATTACGATTGGTCCTCCCCAATGAATCGGCTCATTAATTGGTTCACCGGAAAACAATAGTACTTTCGCGTCTGATTTGCCAGCAATCTCAACCACGTTTCCCTCACCCAAAATCACAGCATGGTAGCTCTCCACTTCTTTTTCATCTTCAGGCATAAAAATACTGCCTTCATAAACATATAGAATAACTTTTTTATTATCTATTACACTATACTGAAAAACAGATCCTTTTTTTAGGGAGATATCAAAATAGTTGCATTCCACTATCAAATCCTGTACTGGTCCGGTAGCATCCATAAATTTACCAGCTATCACCTTAACCATAATACCATTTTTTAAGTAAACCTCAGGTATTTCCTTAGATTTAACCTCTCTGTAGCGTGGATCCATCATTTTATCTGTTGCCGGCAAATTGACCCAAAGCTGAAAACCAGACATGCCATCTGAATCTCCTTGGGGCATTTCCTGATGAATAATACCATTGCCCGCTGTCATCCATTGGATATCTCCAGATTCTATTATGCCGGAATTTCCCATGCTATCACCATGCTCTACTGCACCTTTAAGCATATATGTGACTGTTTCTATCCCTCTATGTGGATGCCAAGGAAATCCAGCCATATAATCTTCAGGATTGTCAGAACCAAAATGGTCAAATAGTAAAAATGGATCGAAATCAGGTATTTCATTGTATCCGAATACACGTCTCAGTTTAACCCCGGCACCATCCGAAGTCGGTCGAGCTTTAACAATTTTTTGAATTTTTTTTGTCTTCAAACCAGCCACCCCTTAAATAATTTATCTTGTACAGTTCATTCTATCATTTTAAATAATAGTATTCAATGGATGGAGCATTATGTTATAATAATTAATCCAAACCTTATAATAAGAGGAGCAAGGACACATGAACAAACTTTTAATCAGAATCATCTTCAAAAATAAGAAAACAAGCAGAAAATCAATAGGGTACATCAGTGCATTGACTGGTGCTATATGTAATATAACGCTGTTTACATTTAAGCTCATTACAGGACTGCTGGTCAATAGTATTTCAATAACCGCCGATGCTTTCAACAATCTATCTGACTTGGGGACTAACTTGGTATCATTCATCGGTTTCACATTGGCTGACAAACCAGCCGATAAGGACCATCCTTTCGGACATGGCCGATCAGAATACATTTCAGCCATGATCATTTCTGTCATAATTCTATTGTTCAGCTATGAGTTAATCAAATCTTCTATCCTCAGGATTATCAATCCACAGCCTGTAATATTTAAGTGGTATGTTGTATTGATTTTGATTATTTCAATTTTGGTGAAGCTATGGATGGCCTTCTTTAACAAAGAGCTTAATAGAAAAATAGATTCTCACAATCTGGATGCTATTTTTGTGGACAGTGTTGCTGATGTATTAGCAACTAGTGTTGTATTGATTTCTTTTATTGTCTCAAAATATACTGTGTTTTCTTTTGATGGAATTGCAGGAATATTGGTCGGATTATTTATCGGCTACAATGGTGTGACAATACTTAAAGAGACTCTAAATGCCATTATCGGATCCCCCCCAAAAACTGAAGAATATTATAGCATTGTCAATTACATCAAAAAATTCGATAGCATAGATGGCGTACATGACCTAATCATACATGACTATGGGCCTGAGACCAAACTTGCCACCATACATGTGGAGATGTCTTCAGATTATACTTTCTCTGATGCTCACGCTATTATTGATACCATTGAAAACAGAGTTAAGGACAAATTTGGTGTTGAGTTGGTTATACATGTCGATCCAGTCGAAGATGCATGTGACAGCACACAAATCAATAAAGAAATTCTTGAAAAAATCACACGTGATTATGACTGTATAAAGGATGTTCATGATTTTAGAATTGTCAACGAGAGGGGCCAGAAAATTATTGTGTTCGATGTTGTTGTAATTGACACGCTAAACAATAAGGATATTCAAGCGTTAAGAAATGATATCATTGAAAAGTTTAATGAAAACAGTGACTTTTATCGTATAGTGGTCAATATTGAGAAAGAAGATACTTTTATCTATCAATGAACAGAAGCTGCCAAATGGCAGCTTCTGTTTTAGTTAAAACAATTCTCTATAAAAATATGGCTTTCTGAAACGCAACAATGGTTTGTACTTCACTCTATTCGTTGGAAAAACTCTTGATTTCTCTCTTAGATGTATCATCATTCTCACACTGCCTTCGAGTCTATCCGAGTAAACAAAGTCGTCAGGCCTTACAAAGGCATCGGGTCCGAATATTCCTGAGAATCCAGCGCTGTTGCCTCCGATATAATTGGCATAAAGGATATACATGTTGTTTTCTCTAGCTCTAACGCCAGCCAATGACCATAGAAGATCGAACTTATCATAATATCTGTTATACGCACTGCCGTCTTTTTCTGGAATCAACAGCATATCAACCGCATCCAGAGCCATGCATCTGGCCGGCTCCATATTAATCAGCTCATCACCGAACATCATGCTGATTCGGCCATATTCTGTGTCTATAAATTCCGGTTTTGTACCATAATCATCAATAATACCTTCACCGCTGTAGATCCTCTTATATTGCGCGACAATGCCATTTTTACCAATTAGGAATATTCTGGAGCTGATTTTTCCTGCCTCTTCTATAATGCCACTAAGTGCAACATAGCCATCATAGTTTGATAAAATAGGACATAGCTCACTAGCAAAAGATACGACATCATCATAATGAATCTCTTTGTCAATCCCGTTGAGAATGCCTTCTGGAAACACCACCACTTTAGTATTGGAATTCAGATCGTCAACAATCATTTTTTTAATCATCTTCTTGTTTTCAGAAAACATCCCGCAATCACTTTTTTTGATTTGAACAACAGCTGCCTGAAAATCTTCACCAATGGGTAGTTTTCTGGATGTTTGCCTGAAGAACCAATTAGGATTCCAACCATATGAATGTCTAGACAAATCTTTATAAAAATCTTTCTTTACTCTTGGCTCTACCTGAACGACATCAACCTCCGCTATAGCTATACCTTCGATACTGTCGGTCGAGTCCAGGATGTTGCCTTGCTTATCTATAATACAGCTTATACCATCAAAGACTGTACTTCTCTCCTTTCCCGTTCGATTGGACACCACCAATGGTTTTCCAAATTCAAAGGCTCTTGTAATCCAAACCGGGGACATCGGTTTCTCTCCAAACCAATTTGATGGCGCACAGAATATCTCACAATCTTTTCTATCCAATACAGCACAGGTTTCCTCCACATTCATATCAAAGCATATACACATTCCAATCTTTGCTATTGTAGTGTCAAAAACTTCAAACCCCAAATCTCCATCAGCTGACCACAATGGATCAGCTATAAACTGATGAATCTTTCTGTATTTTCCTATGTAACCCTCAGGACCAATCAATGCTGCGGTATTATAGAAAATATCGTCTTCATCTTTTTCTGCCAGTCCGATGATAATATGCATATTGTATAGTTTTGCCAATACACAAAGTCTGTCAGTGGTTCTTCCCGGTACTGTCTCTACATAATCACGAATGTCGTCTCTATTATCAAATATATAACCAGTTGTACACATTTCAGGTAAAACAGCTAATTGAGATCCCTTTTCGAAGGCGCTCTTCAGTAATTCTTCTATCTTTGCAATATTGTCTTCATATTTTTTAAACCCAGGTGCGAATTGAATAGCTGCAACTTTTACTTTCATTCAAATACCTCCATAATCATATCAGTTCATTATACAATAAATCCTCTGATAGATTAATCTTTATTTTAGATAATGACAAGTATATTAAAAATTAAGAATCTTAATAAATTCTTTATAACTTCTGCAATATAGCATTTTAAACGTTTTCAATGATTTAGCCCTGATATTTACTTTGATAATCAAAGTTTTTTATTGACATTAAAATACAAAGCGTAATATACTTTGAATGTCAAAATAAAGAAAAAATATCTGAAAATTATGGAGGAATAAAAAATGACATTTGATAAAGTAAAAGAAATATTGATTGAAGAATTAGGTTTAGAGGACGAGATTAATCTGACAGATAGTTTAAAGGATGATTTAGATGCAGATTCTTTGGATCTGGCAGAAGTCGTTATAAATCTTGAAGAGGCTTTCGAAATTGAAATACCTGAGGAAGACTATCCAAAATTTAAAACAGTTAAAGACATTGTTGATTTTATAGATTCAAAGCTGAAGTAGGTATAATCATGGGATATTCAAGTTTATGTGAAATGCTAAATATTAAATATCCTATTTTTCAAGGTGGTATGGCTTGGATCTCTGATGCTGAACTAGCTGGAGCTGTCTCCAATGCTGGTGGTTTAGGAATAATAGCTGCTGGCAATGCACCCCCGGAATGGCTTGAAGAACAAGTATACAAAATTCGAAAATTTACTGATAAGCCATTTGGAGTTAACATCATGCTTATGAGTCCCTATAAAGATGCTGTTGCTGATGCTGCAGCATTTTTAGAAGTACCTGTTATCATAACCGGTGCCGGAAGCCCTGGAAAATATATGGATATGTGGAAAAGTAAAGGAATCAAAGTATTCCCTGTCGTACCAACGGTGACGATGGCAATCAGATTGGAAAGAACCGGAGCTGACGGTCTTATATGTGAAGGTACAGAGGCCGGTGGCCATATTGGTGATTTAACCACGATGACGCTTGTCCCTCAGGTTAGCGATGCAGTTAAGCTACCTCTTATCGCTGCTGGTGGCATAGCTGATGCCAGAGGATTTGCAGCCGCTTTAATGCTCGGAGCATCGGGAATCCAAGTCGGAACTCGATTTCTCACTGCGTTTGAATGCAACGTACACCAAAATTACAAGCAGATGATAATCGACTCAAAAGATACTGATGCTGTTGTGAGTGGAAGATCAACTGGGCATCCTGTCAGAAGCATCAAAAACCGATTGACCACTAAGTTTAAAAGAATGGAAAAAAACAATGTTCCATTACTGGAGATGGAAAAAGAGGGAGAAGGTGCTCTTAGAAAAGCTGCAATTGACGGTGATGTAAAAAATGGTTCCGTAATGGCAGGCCAGATAGCAGGAATGGTCAATAAAGAGGAATCCTGTGAAGACATCATTGCTGACCTTATGGAAAACACTGTGAAGTTAATCAAAAATTTTAGATTTGAGGAATAGAAATGGGTAAAATTGCTTTTATATTTCCAGGACAAGGAGCTCAATATGTAGGCATGGGAAAGGAGTTGTATGATCATTTCCCTGAAGCCAAAAAAATCTTTGATACAGCAGATGACGCTTTGGGTTTTAAGATTAGTGAATTATGTTTCTATGGACCTGAAAACGAACTAATGAAAACTGAGAATACCCAGCCTGCAATCTTAACAATGAGCATAGCAGCATTGCGAGTTTTAGAGAAGTACAATGTAAAGGCTGACTATACAGCAGGTTTGAGTCTCGGTGAGTATGCTTCAATGGTTTATTCTAAAGCGATGAATTTCTCTGATGCAGTCAAACTTGTCAAGAAAAGAGGAAAATTCATGCAGGAAGCCGTCCCCGAAGGTAAAGGCAAGATGGCAGCTCTCATTGGCATAAGCCGAGAAAATGCTTTAAGATTATGTACCGATTTTGAACATTACGGTGTTCTAGAGTGTGCAAACTTCAACTGTCCAGGTCAGATAGTAATTGGCGGTGAAGCTGATGCAGTCTTAAAGGCTGTTGAGGCTGCCAAAGAATATGGTTCAAAAAAAGCAATACTACTACCGGTTAGTGCTCCGTTTCATACGTCCATGCTAAAACAAGCAGCGGATCAGCTAGGCAATGAATTAAAATATATTCAACTATCTGACACGAATATCCCTATTATAGCAAATGTTAACGCTGAGTTGACTCAAACCATTGATGTTTTCAAAGAGAATTTGAAAAACCAAGTCTCCTCCTCTGTTTTGTGGGAAGACACTGTCATCCAAATGATAGAACTAGGTGTTGATACTTTCGTAGAAATTGGTCCTGGCAGCTCACTGTGCGGGTTTGTGAAAAAGATTGATAAAACAAAGACATTTATGAACATAGAAGATTTGGCTTCTCTTGAGAAGACACTCAATAAATTGGAGGTGGGGCATGACTGATAAAAAAACAGCTATAGTTACCGGTGCCTCTGGCGGCATAGGGACAGCAATAGCGATAAAACTAAACAAGTTGGGCTATAATCTGGTGCTTAATTATAACAACAACATGACAGCTCTAAGTGATGTTGTTGCTATGTTCAACAATAAAGAACCAAAAACCATACTTGTAAAAGCTGATATTTCAGATTATAATCAAGCAGGCGAACTAATAAACAAAGCTTTAGATGAATTTGAGCGCATTGATTTGTTGGTCAATAATGCAGGTATCACACGAGACAGACTCCTGTCAATGATGAGTGAAGATGATTTTAATGCTGTTATAAGTATTAATCTGAACGGTACTTTCAACTGTACACGGCATGTGTGCAAAAAAATGATAAAGCAAAAATCTGGCAGAATAATAAACATTTCATCAGTAGTCGGTCTAATGGGTAATATCGGTCAGGTCAACTATTCCGCTTCAAAAGCCGGTGTAATCGGTCTGACAAAATCCACCGCTAAAGAGTTAGCTAGAAAAAATATAACATGCAATGCAATCGCACCGGGTTTTATAGACACAAATATGACCGATGCAATGTCAGAAGAGGCAAAAAACGAAGTGATAAAAAACATCCCTCTCAGAAGATTAGGCACTCCAGAAGATGTAGCTGAACTGGTAGCTTTTTTAGCATCAGAACAAGCATCTTATATCACTGGACAAATAATATCTGTTGATGGTGGATTGTATATTTAGGAGGCACTATGTATAAAAGAGTTGTAATAACAGGAATGGGTGTCGTATCTCCCATCGGTTGCGGATTAGATAATTTCTGGAACGGAATAAAAACAGGTCAATGTGGTATAGATGAGATTACCGCATTTGACACTACAGAGTTTTCTGTGAAGTTGGCTGCTGAAATCAAGGATTTTAATCCTAATGACTATATGGAAAAGAAAGAGGCAAAAAGAATGGACCGCTTTTGTCAGTTTGCAGTCGCAGCCTCTCAAATGGCGATGGATGATTCAGGCCTTGATTTGAAGGATGAAAACATCAAACGAGTTGGCGTCATAATCGGTAGCGGTGTCGGAGGTATCAATACAATTGAGACTGAGTTGACAAAGCTTCATACTAAAGGACCCAGCAAGGTTTCTCCTTTTTTCATCCCCATGATCATTTCAAACATGGCTTCAGGTCTGGTTGCAATTAGATTTGGTGTTCAAGGTATTAATATGTCTGTCGTTACTGCATGTGCTTCCGGTGCCAATGCTATCGGTGAATCATTCAGGAAAATACAGACTGGTTTGTGTGATATAATGATAGCCGGAGGCTCTGAAGCTTCGATAACACCAGCAACTATAGCGGGTTTCTCAGCCATGAGTGCTTTGTGCACTTCAAAGGACAAAAACCGTGCATCTATTCCTTTTGATAAGGAAAGAGGCGGATTTGTAATGGGAGAGGGATCCGGTATGCTTATTTTAGAAGAGTATGAACACGCTAAAGCAAGAGGTGCTCACATCTACTCTGAAATTGTAGGATATGGTGCAACTTGTGATGCTTATCACATGACCACGCCAGAGCCTAATGGTTATGGTGCAGCTGCGGCCATTTTAAGTGCCATAGAAGATGCAGGAATTGATAGAGAAGAGATTGGTTATATCAATGCACATGGTACATCTACACCATATAATGATAAGTTTGAAACTCTAGCAATCAAAAATGTATTTGGTGACTATGCCTACAAGATTCCTGTAAGCTCAACCAAGTCCATGACCGGACATCTGATTGGAGGAGCGGGCGCAATCGAGGCTATCGTTTCATCGAAGGCATTAGAGGAAGGATTTTTGCCTGCTACAATCAATCATATTGTAGATGATCCTGATTGTGATTTGGATATTATTCCAAATGAAGGTCGTAATGCGGAAATAAATTATGTCTTATCAAATTCTCTTGGATTTGGTGGACATAACACAACCTTGTTGTTTAAGAAAGTTTGAGGTAAATCATATGTTTAACAGTAATGAAATAGAAAAAGTAATCCCCCATAGATATCCATTTCTATTTATTGACAAAATTATTTCGTTAGATCCCGGTGTAAAAGCAGTTGCTATCAAAAACGTCACTGCCAATGAGCCTTTCTTTTTAGGACACTTTCCCGGCAATCATGTGATGCCTGGAGTGATAATCGTTGAAGCGATGGCTCAGACCGGTGCATTTGCATTATTGTCACTTGAAGCAAATAAGGGAAAAACAGCCTATTTTGGCGGCATTAAAAAAATGCGTTTCCGAAAAAAAGTTCTACCTGGTGATACTCTAAGGTTGGAGACAACCATTATTAAACTAAAAGGCAGTCTGGGTATCGGACATGCCATAGCCTTTGTCAATGATTTAGTTGTAGCAGAGGGAGAACTTACCTTTGCCATAGGAATCGGGTAGGAGGTAGATAATTATTTTATCTACCGACCTCCCACAGCACCGTACGTACGGTTCCGTATACGGCGCTTCTCTAGTTTTCACAAATTTTCAGATAGTAGTCAGTCATGGATAAGAATCCTAGACTGGCTATTTCTTTGTTTGTAAGTACACTATTTAATATTTTAGATGACCGCCAAAATAGGCTGTTTTTCCCTTATTTGCTTCAAGTGACAATAATGCAAATGCACCGGTCTGAGCCATCGCTTCAACGATTATCACTCCAGGCATCACATGATTGCCGGGAAAGTGTCCTAAAAAGAAAGGCT
>CAKMKB010000070.1:0-9474 GCA_927435965.1 uncultured Clostridia bacterium | reverse complement strand
CCAGGGACTCTACAGTGCTTATCTCCCACTTATAGACGTGGGAGTCTTAGCACTGTTAGTCATCGGATAGACGTGGGAGTCTTAGCATTGTTAGTCATCGGATAAATCAATTAAGGGGTTAAGATTATGAAGTCCAAAGTTTTATATCATATTGATTTTGAAACGGTTAATATTTTACTCGAAGGCTTCAATAAACTGACAGGTTTTGTAACTGCAATAGAAGACCTTGAAGGGAATATTTTGTCTCAATCAGGTTGGAGAGAAATATGCACTGAATTTCATCGCAAGAATCCCGTAACCGCGGCAAATTGTAAAATCAGCGATGTAGAATTGGCCAATAAAATTAGAGTAGGCCAAAAGTTTTATTTTTATAAATGCATGAATGGACTAATAGATGTTGTTGTGCCAATCGTTATTAATGGAGAACACATTGCCAACCTGTATACGGGGCAGTTCTTTTTTGAAGAGATGGATGTTGCTTTCTTTAAAAACCAAGCTAAAAAATATGGATTTGATGAAAAGGCATATTTGGAAGCTCTTGCTAAGGTGCCTGTTTTTTCTAAAGAAAAAGCTGAAGAGGTAATGGATTTATTACTTAATATTACCCATGTAATCATTAAGATGACACAAGAAAAACTACATCAGATAGAGATGAATGAGGAAATCTACAAAAGCAAGGAACAGTTAGTTCACTCTCAAGATTTGATGCGTTACATCATTGAACATAATCGCAGTGCGGTGGCAGTGCATGACAGAGATTTAAATTATTTGTATGTCAGCCAACGGTACTTGGATGACTATAAGATCAAAGACAAAGACATTATAGGCAAACATCATTATGAGGTTTTTCCGGATTTACCTCAAAAATGGAGAGATGTGCATCAGAAAGCCTTGAAAGGAGAGATTTCAAGCGCGGCAAAAGACGCATACTTCAGAGAAGATGGAACCATGGATTGGACGCGCTGGGAATGCAGACCTTGGTATGAAGCAGATGGTACCATTGGAGGTATAATAATCTATACAGAGGTTATAACAGAAAGCGTTCAAGCAGAAAGAAGACTGCAGGAAAGCGAGGCTCATTATCACACCCTCATCGAAACGACACAGGACGGATTCTGGGTTATTGATATTAATGGAAAGATTACTGATGTTAATGAAATGTATTGTCAAATGACTGGGTACACGAAAACCGAGTTATTAGGAATGAAGATTGCAGAGTTGGAAGCACTTGAAACTCAGCAGGAAATTATGGCGCGTATTAAGCAGATAACAGAGAAAAAATCGGTTATATTTGAAACTTGCCATAAAAGAAAAGATGGCAGTTTATTTGACATAGAGATTTCTGCAACTTTTGTGGATCACGATGCTGGTGTATTTGTATTTTGTCGCGACATCACAAAGCGCAAGAAGTTTGAATTTGATTTAAGACAGAGCGAGGAGAAATTCCAGCTTCTCTTCAACAAAGCCCCCCTCGGTTACCAGTCTCTGGATTTTGAAGGCCGTTTTATTGAGGTTAATCAGAAATGGCTGGAGACATTAGGTTATAGTAAAGAAGAGGTAGTTGGTAAATGGTTTGGAGATTTCCTTTGCCCTGAACATGTAGAAGGATTCCGCCAACGCTTTCCAATATTCAAATCCCAAGGATATATCCACAGCGAGTTTGAGATGCTGCATAAAGATGGACAAAGGTTGTTTATAGCTTTCGAGGGAAAGGTTGGGTATAATGCTGATGGAGAGTTTAAGCAGACACACTGCATATTACAAGATATCACAGCCCGTAAACAGACCGAGGAAGCTTTGCGTAAGAGCGAGGAGAGATTTAGAATCGCGCAGGAAATGTCTCCCGATGGATTCACCATCCTTCATCCCTTGCGTAACGAAATAGGCGAGGCCATTGACTTTACATGGGTTTATGAAAATCAAGCCATCGCACGTATTAATCAAACCGATGTCGAACAAGTCATAGGCAAAAGTCTTCTAGACCTTTTCCCAGATCATGTTGGGACATCTATCTTTGAAGCATATAAGCATGTAGCCAACACAGGAGAATCTCAAATAATTGAAGAAATCAATGTTGGAGGCGTGATTTCTAGGCCGATGTGGTTGCGGCTAGTAGTCGTATCAATGGGTGAAGATATTGCCATCCTTTCTCAAGACGTCACAAAACGAAAGAAAACTGAAAATGAACTTCTTCATTTAAGTTATCACGACCATCTCACCGAGCTCTATAACCGTAGATTTTTTGAAGAAGAGTTAAAGAGAATTGACAGACAAGAAAATCTTCCGATATCCATAATAATGTGTGACATCAACGGATTGAAAATGGTAAATGACTCATTCGGACACAATTTCGGGGATGAGCTTCTTAAAAATGCAGCTAGAACAATCAGAAAGGCTTGTCGAGACGAAGATGTTATTGCCAGAATAGGGGGAGACGAATTTGTTATCCTATTGCCTAACACCACAGCAGGCGAATCAGTGCTGATTGCGAATCACATTAAGGAGTTGGCGTCCAATGAAAAGGTAGCCAATATTGAATTGTCAATCTCCTATGGATATGATACAAAAACAGATGACAAGAAATCAATGATCGAAACAATAGCGAACGCTGAAAACCATATGTACAGGCATAAGCTACATGAACGCTCTAGCATGAGGAGTAAAACGATAGACCTTATCATGAATACGCTATTTGAGAAAAGCAATAGAGAACTGCTACACTCAAACAGAGTGAGTGCCATTTGCAAGGCAATTGCAACAAAGATGAATCTCGATAAGGATGTTATCAATCAGTTGGGGATTGCTGGGCTTATCCATGATATTGGCAAAATTGGGATAGATGAGAAAATACTGAATAAAGACGGAATGCTAACCGACGATGAAAAAAATGCAATTGAAAAACACCCTGAAATAGGCTGGCGGTTGCTAAGCTCTACAGATGAGTTTTCCGAGTTAGGGCAATTTGTTCTTACCCACCATGAAAAATGGGATGGTAGTGGTTATCCAAATGGACTTAAGGGCGAGACCATACCTCTCGAGGCCAGGGTTCTTATTATTGCTGACGCTTACGATGCAATGACCAACGAAAGAACCTATAGAAAAGAAATGAGCAAGGAAGAAGCCATTAAAGAGCTTAAAAGATGTTCAGGGACGCACTTTGACCCTAATATTGTTGATGTGTTTGTTCATCAGGTGCTACTGGACAATAATAATTTCAGAAGCAGCAGTTGATCTCACATGGGATTGTGAGCTCAACTCTGAATCATATCAACAGCTTCTTCCAATGAGCATATTTCAGCTCCAAAGCATTCCTTCAGGTAAGTTAATCCCGCCTCATAATCATCGTTTGGGAATGCAGCCATTGTTTCCCTTGGTATGATTAGACCATAACCCAAGTTATAAGCATCTGCACAGGTCATGCGACAGCATAGGTGAACATACAATCCTGTAACAATGAGTGTATCTACTCCTAATTCTCTCAGCAGTAAATCCATGTGTGTTTGGAAAAAACCGCTGTATCTTCTTTTTGGTACGAGAAAGTCACCCTTTTGAGGTGTCAGCTCAGGCACGACTTGAGCGCCTTCAGACCCTTCCAGCGCATGATCTCCCCAAAGTGAAAGCTCTTTGTCAATGCCCTCAATATGTGCATCATTGGTATATATAACAGGAATTTTGTGTTTTCTTGCCTCTTCTGTCAATGTTACCAATGGCTGTATCACAGCCTTCGCATTATCACATCCAATAGCACCCGTAACAAAATCATTTAAAACATCCACTACAACCAATGCTATTTTTTTCATATTGATCTCTCCTTTTTTTGTATTTTTGATTGCCATTTTGTAATTTAATTATATCATAAGTAAAAGTAAGAGGGGATTGAAATTGTGTTGGAAATAATCTTCACATAGAGTCCATAAATCCTTGAATGAATCCACACCAAACACTATAATATAACCATATGCACAAAAAATAAATGGATGTGATTATAGAGTGAGCAGAGTAAAACGACTTATAGTAACAATAATGGTTCTGATACTGATTTTGAGCCGATGCCAGACAAGTACAGAGAAACCGTCTCAAAGGACAGGCGTCCATGGTCCTGTAGTGGTTAAGGGACTAGTCCTGAAATACGTTCTAATCGACACCGCTTATGAAATATATCAGACCCAAGCGATAGATGATGCGAATTTTTCAAGAAGCTCATATATCACTGTTGGCGATGAGATCTACAGGCATTACAAATGGATGGCATCCACATACGAAGCAATGCCGGATGACATGAAACAACACTTGATTAATATATTCGATAATACCCATGCCTGGCCTCTGATGAATACAACGACAGCTTTATCAGATGATGCTTCCGTTGATGATATCGTTGAAAGTATAAAGAAAAGCAACAAGAACCGTTCATGGGTGAAATCCGCAGAGATCTTCTTTCCATACTTCTATGAAAACCACCTCAAAGTTTACTTGGAAAACAACAAAGGAGAGTTTCAACAAAAGGCAGACCGTATCAATGCTCAGCTTAAAGGAAGCAACCCGGATATCATGACCTTTATGGAGGAAAAGTCCGGTGTTATATTCAGCAAAGATTATCAGCCCTTTTTCTATTACACATTGCGCTACATGGGAGCTATGGGGTTCTCTTATGAAAACCAAAAGGTCTCGACCATCCAAAGAAATATCAACGATTACAATACATTGATGCTGACACCCTTTCACGAGTTTTCACATGAGCTGTTTCAGACATTCACCAGATCCAAAGACTTTGTAGCCGTAACAGAGAAAATGAAAGAAGTAGATGGTTTTGAAACCATGTGGAAAAATGGATACGATTATAGCTATGATTGGATTGGATGGTGCGAGGAGAATCTGGTAGAAGGTTTCTCAAAATATCTGGCCTATCATTACTATGACTATGAAGATTACTTTGTTATCTATATGTATGATGGTGACTTTTACAAGTATTTGATAGAGACTAACTTTGATCCGAGTATCAAATCCTTGGAAGAAGTGAGTATTGAGTTTTATGAGGAGATCTATAACGATAGATAGAAGAGTTCAAAACTAAATCATTGTGCATTATACTAAAGCATCTGTTATAATTAAAAGAGAAAACATGAAATACTCCAGAACGTTTATAAATATATTATTGAGGAATAATATATTTAAGAAATTTGAAAGGAAAGTATACAGATATATAATTTCCATATATTAGTATACAAGGAGAGATACATGTATTGTAAAAATTGCGGAGAAAAAATAAACAAAGATGCTAAGTTTTGCACAAATTGTGGAATAACTGTAGAAAAAGAACCTAAAAAAAACATTGTAGAAGAAGCTGTAAAAAGTCAGGTAATCTCTGAAAAGCCAGTTGAGAAGCAGGCATTTGCTGGAAGAACCGTGATTGAGAAAATTGATGCGAAAGCTCTTGGTAAAAAGCTTAAGAAACCGAAAAAATGGAAGTACATTGTTACAATAATTCTTATTTGTGGTTTATGGGGCTGGTTTCTAAGAAATACTGGTTTAGAACAAACTATGCCTTTAAAAGACTTTTTTACTAGAGCGGCAGTTATTACAGGAGTTCTATTCCTAATATTTTTTAAATATCTTATCTCAGAATCTTTTTATAAAAAAAGAAAAGAAAAAAATGCAGCTGCAGTTCTTTTAGTTATGTGTATAATTTTATTGCAATTTATAGGTTCTCCGAAAGCTTTTGCAGAAGAACTTAACATAGATGAAATGGTCAATTTGGGAACGATTCACCTTTCTATGATAATTGACAGCAACAATTATGAACTCGAGCCAAACAAAACTTTCAATTTTAATAATTTCAGGTCAGAATTTAATGGCTCAGTCCGTGATTTATATATATATGAGGCAAGTAGTGTTTTATCAAAAGATGGTATGAGATTGAATATAAAAGTGTACAGAAGTGCAGATTCTGATACTGCAAAGAGTTATTTCCAAAAATATATTGAAGATAATAAACCCATTGACTACGCTTTGACTGGAACATCAAAACGGGATCCAGCGTTGTTTCTTGATATTATTCACGATTCAAATATTATTAAGCAAACGGATACTGAATTCTTCGCTTTCAATCATGAGGAACTTATACGAGAATGGTATCCCGGCTCAGATGGCGTAGCACCAATGATGTCAACGGTGAGAATCATGCCCACAAATCAAAACACACCATCCATTTTCGACTATGACGAAACCAAGCTAGGATCATCAGGCGAAGATGAAATGGGACCGTTTGTATATGGCGAAACATACGACCAGGCAGGTGCCTCCTGCGATATGGAGTATGCTTTTTTTGTAAAGGATAATATTTTTGCGGTAGTATCCGCATATGGAACAGGTGGCGTTAGAACACCTGAAGATCAAATGACAAAAGAATATGTCCAGAAGATGATAAATGATTTAATCACAAAAGTTCAGCCAGTTGTTGAAAGTACAAAAAAAGAGATAGAAAATAATTTCAAAGACATAGACCTTGAAAAGGAAGGACTGATTACAGGTAATGTTGCAACATTTAAACCCATAGTAAATGCCAGGATGGCGCTTTATCTAAAAGATGGAAGCAAATATGAAACAACAACTGATTCTAGCGGTAATTTCATATTTGATACAGGTAAAAGCGATGAAGAAATACTTAAAATCGGAACAGGAGAGATTACACTTTATCTGAGCTACAACACGGGAAAAGAAAATTTCAGGATAGTATATGATGATGAAGTTATTAAACTAACTAGTCAAGTAGAATTCGAAAACATAAATGATATGGATATTAAAATGCTTTCAATCAGCCCCAAAAAAATGGGTGGAAATGTTCCGATAAACAGTGATGATGATATTAATATGATAACAGCATTTTATATACATACAACGGAGGCTTATGAATTCTACAGAGATATTCTGGGATATGATGTTTCAAAAGACAGAGAAATTTATAACCCCATTACTATTTTCGTCATGGGAACAGGCACATATGCTTTTTACAGTGGTGCGGATGAAAATATTTACATACCTATGGCCAGATCTCCTTATAATCATCCCAATAGACCAATGAACAGAGAATGGCATGAGTTCAGTCACCTTGCTATGGAAGCAATATACGGCGAGTTCCCTGAAGGTTATACTGATTTAGAATTGTCAGTATTTAAAGACGATAATGATATAAAAACTACTTACAGAAAAAATCACGCAGGATTCAAGAACAACAGCACTGCAGACTCATATCTTGAAGGATTTGCTGAATTTATTCCTATGGTTATGGCAAAACATTATAATTATGCTAACCCGCATATATATCCTGTCGTTGGGTCACTTGAGGCAAATAAGATTTCACTTGGAGCTATGGGACAGGATGAGGAATTGGCAGTAGCAGGAATTCTATGGGATTTGATTGATTCGGATGATGATTACAAAGGCGGCGTAGATGATGATAGAGTAGTGATTCCATTCGAAGAAATCTGGGATATACTTAAAACTTATAAAGCGAATTTTAACGATGTTTACGATGAGTTGATTGTCAAATATGGCGGCAATGATAAACTGAAAAAGGATATAGATACTATATTTATCAGACATGCTTTCCTTAGCTTTTCAACACCTGGTAATGGAACGAGAGAAGCATATGAACCGTACTTTGACGGCATAGCAAAAGTAGGTCAAAGTGCAACGTTAAACAAGGCATACAATGTAGGAGAAGAATTTATAGATTATCCGGACGTATCGGGATTTCAAGAAGGAGATGTTCCTGGAAGCCCTGCAGATGAAGAAAGATTATACCGAGAAGAAGCGGTTATACCAGATGGGTTTTATATACATCCCGGAACCTGTGAAAACGACTATTATGGTATATATGTTGATTTTCCGACGATACCTCAGTTCTCTTATTATATAAGAACTGCAGTTGATGAAAATGGTCTTGTTCCTATTCCTTTTCCGCCAGAACAATATCAGGCTACAATTCAAATAAGCAGTGGGGCAGGAGAACCGCTGAGTATAGAGAATTCAGACTTCTACGCAGCTTATGGCAAGGCGGTTGAACAGGGATACTATATAAAATATGATTTTGAAACTTCTGACTCAGATGAATATAATATTCCGGAAACAGAAATCAAACCCGTGAATTATGATACAGGGTTTAATGTTCCATTCTATGAAATGGTTAAACTAGCAGCAGAGGAAAACAGAGATTATGAAGATTTAAAAAAGGAATATGCAGAAAAAAATTCCGGCAAAGCTGAAAAAATTTCAGCAGTACCCGGAAGTGATAATGATGGTGAAAAAACAGGCACTACAGGCTCCGAAACAAGTGGAGGAGTAAAAGGGTTAATGGTGAAAGCAGGTTACATGTCAGTATATGGCATGCCGATAATCTTCGGACTGTTAATTATAATTTTGATAATTAAAAAGAAAGAAAAGAAATAGGGTACAGAGTTTAGATTTTTTAAGGGTATTAAGTAAGGGCCTATATCAATGGTTAATGAAGTTTTTAATAAAACATTATTCACAAAAGAATGCATAATCATGATATAATATAGCAAAATCGTTTAAGTAATGACATTTCACATTGGGAGTACTAAATTATCGGGGGATAAAGATGCAATACTCCAGTATAGTCAGACGCGTAATGAATGAAGTTAAGTCACATCACAAGGCCTTGGAGATTAGAAGGTTTGAGTTGATGTGATTTTTTGTTTAATAGGAGAGGTATCCAATGAACTCAATAGATTATTACAATAAAAATTCAGAGAAATACATCAATGATACCATGAGTGTTAGTATGGAAGAACTATTGAAGCGGTTTTCTGTCTATCTTCCCAATAATGGTCTTGTGTTGGACTTAGGCTGTGGCTCGGGGCGCGATAGCCTATGGTTCATGGAGCAAGGGTATGAAATATTAGCGATTGATGGTTCTATAGAATTGGTCGATTATTGCCGTAAGTTTTTGGAAGGCAGGGTAATTCATGCAACCTTCGAGGATTTTGAATCAGAGAAAAAATTTGACGGGATATGGGCTTGCGCAAGTCTTTTGCATATTAAGCCAATGGATCTTCCAGTTATAATTTATAAGTATGCCAGCTATCTCAAACAAAATGGTATTTTTTTTATGTCGTTTAAAGCTGGAGAGGTGGATTATGTGAAAGATGGAAGATGGTTTACCAATTTCACCGAAGATAAGTTGCTATTAATGATGAGTAGGATAGAAAATCTAGAGGTTATTGAAGTCATAAAAACTCAAGATGTAAGAAAAGAGAGACAAGACGAGATGTGGTTGAGTATTATAGCCAAGAAAAGGTGAAGTACTAACTGGAGGGATAATATGAGATATCTGACAAAATCAAGATTCAAACTAGCCCTGGAATGTCAGACCAAGCTATACTACACGGGCAAAAAAAAATATGCCAACCAGAACCTAGAGGACTCATTTCGTGCTGCGTGGGCTGATGGGGG
>CAKMKB010000069.1:0-3840 GCA_927435965.1 uncultured Clostridia bacterium | reverse complement strand
GGATATGGTACAAAAGAACATATCAAGGCTTTAAATCAATACGGGAAATGCGAATTGCATAGAAACTCTTTCCTGAAAAAGATATTAGATATAAATGAACAAATAACGCTACTCGGGAGTCTGGATGAATAAAAGAAAACTTGGAAAAGATAGTGAAGAGATGGCAGTTAAATATTTGAATGAAAAGGGTTATCGCATTCTTGCGGTAAATTTTCAAAACAGGATTGCTGAAATAGATATAATAGCTCAGCAAGGCGATATCATGTGCTTCATTGAAGTGAAGGCGAGACACTCCATGAAGTATGGGTTGCCTCGAGAAGCCATCACACCAAGCAAAATTAGAAAGATTATTAAAGGTGCCCAATCATATATCAATTATAAAGGAATCAAAAACACGCAGTTCAGGTTTGACGTCATAGAAATTTTTTTGCAGGACAATAAAATCAACCACATAGAGAATGCTTTTTCGGCATAAAAAAGCTGATTTTGCAATCAGCTTCAAAAGATACTATGATAGGTTTTTAATAAATTCCCTGATTTAGCATGACCTCTGATATTTTCAAAAAGCTAGCGATATTCGCTCCTGCTGAATAGTTTTTTCCGAAGCCGTAATCAGCCGCGGCTTTTTTTGTTGCGTTGAAAATATTGACCATAATATGGTCCAGTTTTTCATTGACTTCTGGGAAGGACCAGTACAGACCCATATTATTCTGAGACATCTCCAAAGCTGATGTGGCAACGCCTCCAGCATTAGCAGCTTTAGCAGCAGCAATCAGAAAGCCATTTTCCAGCAGGTAAGTTGTGGCTTCATTGGTACATGGCATATTGGCGCCTTCACCAATAACGAAACATCCGTTGTTTTTAAGTTTGATTGCCTCCTCGATACCGATATCATATTGTGTAGCGCAAGGCAATGCGATATCGCACTTCAGGTTGAATATACCTTTCTGTCCATCATGATATTCTGCTCTTGGATGGTCTATTATGTATTCGCTAATTCTCTTACGCTCTCTTTCCTTTATACGTATCATCGTTTCTAGGTCAATGCCGTCTTTATCATATACGTAACCATCTGAATCACACATGGCTATAATGTTCGCGCCGTATTGTTGTGCCTTTTCACAGGCATATAGAGCAACGTTGCCAGATCCAGAAATAATAACATCCTTACCTTCAAAGGACTCATCATTATCTTTAAGCATTTCTCTCACATAATAGATGAGACCGTAACCGGTTGCTTCTTTTCTAGCAAGTGAGCCCCCATAGTTTATATTTTTTCCGGTAATGACACTTGGTTCAAATATGTTTTTGATTCTCTTGTGTTGGCCAAAGAGATAGCCTATTTCACGCATGCCGACACCGATATCACCTGCAGGCACATCAAGATTGTGGCCAAGATATCGATATAACTCTGTCATAAAGCTCTGACAGAATCTCATAATTTCACCCTCTGACTTACCCTTTGGATCAAAATCAGATCCACCTTTGCCGCCGCCAATTGGAAGACCTGTCAAAGAATTCTTAAAGACTTGCTCAAAAGCTAGTGATTTCATGATGCTTAAGTTTACAGAAGGATGAAATCTGAGACCGCCTTTGTAAGGACCGATGGAATTGCTGAATTGAACCCGATAACCCCTATTGACTTGAACTCTACCGGAATCATCGACCCATGAAACCCGAAACAGTATCTGTCTGTCTGGTTCAAGCATTCGCTCTAAAATCGCATACTCCTCATACAGGGGATTTCTTTCAACTACAGCATGAATCGATTCAAACATTTCCTCAATTACTTCGAGAAACTCAGATTCACCTGGATTCCTACTCTTTGCAGTCTCAATTGCTCTACTTACGTATGACATTTTCTCCTCCTAAATATATAATTGTGTAACAATACAAAAATATTATATCAAATAAAATTTAAATTAAAAAGAAAAACTTGAAAACGTTTCTTTAACTGCTAAATCCGAATAAGCAATATTACAAATAATTAATAATCGGAAAATCGGTTTCATTATATCCTGATACACGTTACAATAGTAAAGATTGTTGAAAATAATAAGCTTAAATAAGGGGGAAGAATGATTTCTAGTGTTAAAGCATGTGTATTACAAGGACTGAGTGGCTACCAGATTGATGTTGAGACTGATCTGACAAACGGATTGCCCGCATTCAACATAGTCGGATTGCCAGATGTATCAATCAAAGAGTCAAAAGAGAGGGTACGGTCTGCACTTACCAATTCTGATTATGATTTTCCGTTATCCAGAATAACAGTTAATCTATCACCGGCATCTATCAAAAAAGAAGGGTCACAACTTGACCTACCTATCGCACTTGGTATATTGGCTGCAAAGGGTGAAATTGGGAATATTGAGGAGGATGTCTGTTTTATTGGAGAGCTGTCATTAGACGGAACAATCAAATATATCAATGGTGTTCTTCCAATGGTTATATCCTTAAGAGACCAGGGTGTTAAGAAGGTCTATATTCCAAAGGCGAACCAAGAGGAATGCAGCTATATAAATGATATGGAAATATATGCTATGGAATCACTGACAGTTGTAGTTGAGCATATGAATCAAAAAGAGGTCAGAGCACCAATTCAGGTTAGAAATTTCAATCAGGAAGAGCCATCGAAAGGACATGACATAGATTTTTTGGAGGTCAAGGGTCAGGAATCATTGAAAAGAGCAGTGGAGATAGCAGCTGCTGGAAGCCATAATATTTTGATAATTGGGTCACCTGGATCAGGCAAAACAATGATTGCAAAGCGTATTCCATCTATTCTGCCTGAATTGACCTTTGAGGAATCTCTGGAAATTACGAAAATCTATAGTGTAGCAGGATTGAATCACAATCAGGGTCTGATCAGACAGAGACCTTTCAGATCACCGCATCACACCATATCCAAGGTGGCATTGGCAGGTGGTGGAAGAATTCCAGGTCCCGGAGAAATATCATTGTCAAATTATGGTGTGTTGTTTTTAGATGAAATGCCTGAGTTTTCTAAGAGTGCATTGGAGGTTCTCAGACAGCCACTTGAAGATGGAATCGTCACCATATCAAGAGCCAACGCTACACTTCAATTTCCGTCGAAATTTATGCTGGTAGCCAGCATGAATCCATGTCCATGCGGTTTTTATGGTGATCCTAAAAGAGAATGCAAGTGTTCGCCGGGACAAATTGACCGATATTTAAATAGAATATCAGGACCATTGCTGGACAGGATAGATATACAGATAGAGGCTTCACCTGTCGTATATGAAGATCTTAAATCGATTAATATAGCTGAGACCTCGGCAAGCATTCGAAAAAGAGTTAACCAAGCAAGAAAAATACAATCAGAGAGATTTGAAGGTCTGGATATCCATGCCAACAGTGAACTGAATCCAACTCAGATCAAAAAATATTGCAGGCTAACAAAAGAAGCTGAAGAGATTCTGAAAATATCTTATAAGAAGCTGTCACTCAGCGTCAGAGCCTATACCAAAATCATCAAGGTAGCCAGAACAATCGCTGATATGGATGGGTGTACTATGCTTGAAATGAGGCATATCGCAGAAGCAATTCAATACAGAAATATAGACAAAAAGTTTTGGGGTTAATATTCATTGTTTAAAACAATTAGATGGTGTATAATAAAGATAATAGTTCTAATAATACATGGGAGTTGTTTAGATTGGATAACCTGATTGTGATTCAATCCTGCTACACTATAGATTTTCGTAATTTTTGCTGAGGATGAGGCATTAGATGAACTGTATTACAAACGGTTTTGTTTTGTTGTAATAGATTGATAAATATCATATAATAAATATTATCAATACATATTCACTCAGA
>CAKMKB010000068.1:0-12886 GCA_927435965.1 uncultured Clostridia bacterium | reverse complement strand
AAGTTTTCACTCGTGTTGACCAGAACATAATCGTTGAATTTTCCCTGGTGGTTAAAAATTGCTTTAAACTGAATAAAAAAATCAAATCTTGAAGGATATTCCATATTTTCACTTCCCTCCCGATATATTTTGAGAGTGCTTATATTCATTATATAGACCAATAATTACATTTTAATTACATGAAGGGGTGAAATGAGATAAAATAGTGTGATAATATATAAATTTCTTATTGTGACAAAGATTAATTAAACCGGGAAGAACCTAATCTTCCCGGTTTATTAGTGTATTTTTTGATAAGTCTTTACTCTGTTAACACAGTAATCTCTTGTGGTGAAGGTGTTATGTAATTCTTAGGCGTTTCATTGTCACATCCGACGATATATAATTTGTAGGATATTGTTGACCAATCTTTGATGATCCCATACAGTATGTCCGGATGGTTGATATCAATTACAACACCATAGACACCTGAGATTGCTTTATCAATGACCTCTTGCTGTGTTGGTAAATTGTCGCTTGAAAATCTTGCGATATAGGCAGTACCAGGACGATTGAGTGCTACGAGTAAACGTACTCCACTGTATTTGTTGCTGATATAAGCTCTAGGTGATGATTCTGCATTGGTGGAGTAAGCTACTCCTGGTATAACCGGTGTCGTTACCTGAATTTTTATGGGATTAGAGCCTCCACCATGTGTTTCTTTAAGGACCAGATAAATATCATATGACCTATTAGGTTCTAATCCTGAATACACATTTGAGTAATATAAAGCATTCTCTACTAATCCTGATGAAATGACTGTAACATTTCCATAATTAATACCATCGATAACCTGTTGAGTAGTCGGTGCATTTGAACTGTCAGGAACAACAATATGATAGACATCACCTCGTCTGTTCAACATCCCCTCAAGGGTTAAACGATAGTATCTAAGATTTGTAACTAAAGGTCCCTCATTGAAATCCAAAGCTTCGAAGGTGGTTCCTGAGCGTTTCAAAGGTTCTGTTGACAAACCTCCAGTAGTTCCTTCAGCCACAAAATATAAGTCATACGGTGTATTTGGATCAAGTCCGTTGATATCAAATGTGAACCTTACAGCTGCACTAATCCCCTGCTCACTACCGTACGCTGATTTTGTACCTGTATAACTATCAGGGTTTTTAACTTGAATTGATGTTGGTGCCACTTGACCCTGTGGAACAATCAGATAGTGAATCGAGTCTGCATCATTCTCTAAAGTGCCGGTTATGGATAATCCGTCACCGCGCAAATTGACGATAGAAGGACTGTTGCCTGAGAATATAGGAACATAAGGTGCATTGGTCTGTATTTGTCTCTTTATAGGTGTTGCATGCATGACATTATCAGCTTCAGCAACGACATAAAGATCAAAGCCAGTGTTAGGTGTAAGTCCGCTTATCTCATACTGTTTAACATCATGAGCTTCTACCACTATACTGTCTGATTTGATGACTGATACGTTTGAGTAGTCAAAGCCTGTTTTGACCTGAGCTGAGGTAGGCGCACTCGAATCCCTCGGTACCAGGATGTAATATATTGATCCTGCTTTAGTAATACCTACCTCAAGATAAAATGAGGTATCTCCCAAAAGTTTAATATTAGGACCATAAACTACAGGAGGTTGCAAGCCTGTTGTTGAAGCATCCAAACGGTACGGCGTTGTGGTATGAAGATTTGGATTGCTTACATCTTCCACAACAACGTATACATTGTAGTTGCTGGCGGCTGTCAGTCCGGTAATTTCTGCGTAGTTGTATCCACTTTCAGCAAGTAAAATATTTCCAGTTGCATTGGGTACAACTCCCTCATATCCAATTGCAGCCTTTACTTGTGCAAAAGTTGGTCTTATACTACCATCAGTAACCACCATATAATAGGCTGTGGCTGCATCGGAATAGGATGTCACCTGTAAATTAAATGACGTTTCTGTCTGTGATGTAATCCCTAAATCTACAATAGGTACAGATGAACCTGTTGTGCTAAATTGGACATAAGATACAACGGGAGCAGAATCATAATACCCATCATACCCATTTGCAGCAACATAGCAGAGACGATAACTCTTTCCTGGATCAAGGCCTTCAATAGTAATCTGATATTCTTCTACAGGTAATGTATGAAAATTTCCTGCAGATACATGTAGATGTCGTCCAAAAGATTGACTATCTCCGATTACCTGGCCTGCTACTACATTATCTTTGGAGACACTCATTCCACTTGGAATCACCATGTAGTAAAAATTTGACCTTCTATTTGTCTTAACAGTAAACTCGGCCGTTGTGTTATTTATAGAACCAGTTTTAGGATAGCCAGAAGATAATGACACTTCTGTGCCCAAACTAACATCACTGGTAGTGACTTGTAACCTGGTTGGTGATGCTTGGATATTGGTTCCGCTTGTATCCTCCGCTACTACATACACATCATATTCGGTACTTTGCTCAAGATTGGTTATACTCGCAATATCATAAGCAGTAACCGGATCAGGAGCTTCTAAAGAAGCTTTGGCAAGTACTTGAACCTCCCGATAATTAAAGCCATCTTTTACCTCTTCAGATGTCGGTGATTCTTCATTTTGATTGACTACAATCATGTAGAGTTTGCCTGGCTTGTTGATTCCTGCCCCAACGGTAAATCCAAATTCTTTAATAGACCAACTAAACGGTGAACCATCATGGAAAACGGGCTCATTACTTTCAAGTGTGCTTGCGCTTAGCTTTTCTGTTTTCGAATTGATATTCATAGGAATGCTGTTGTCTGCGGCGACAAGATAGATATCATATGTTGTTAGGGGGTCAAGACCCGTAACAGTTTCTGTGTAGACTTGTGTTGCGACACCAATCACAAAAACTCCACGGGCAGATATCGCTACAGAATCATAGTCCAATCCATCAATAATCTGTTGTGTATCGGGAGTTGTAGAATCTTGAGGTACTACAATATAATATACCTTGCCTGGTTTGTTGTTGAAACCTGCCTGTATGTCAAACTGTTTACCACCGATATTTTCAACTCGAGGATAGTTTCCATCACCTATTATTATCTTGAAAAACTGAGGCGCTTGGAGTTCAAGTGTTCGGGCATCACATTTGACAGGACTTGACTGAAGTGCTCCGCCTACAGACTCCGCTACAATATAAACATCATAGTCCGTATTAGGCTGCAATGCCAAAACCGAGCTTGAATTAGGTTGTTCTCCAATCGGTAACGACATACTGCCACTTCTTAATACTGTGACATCCCCGTAATCAATCCTATTTTTTACCTGTTGAGATGACGGAGATGTTGCGCCATCAGCCACAACAATGTAGTAGGCAGTACCGATTTTGTCGGCAGCTACACCTACACGGAATTCCTGATCTGTGATAGAAAATACAGTCGGATAGTCTACACTGAACACAGGCGGATCGTCATCGATAAGCACAAAATTTGCTGTAACAGATATATTGTTTGTCACATTGCTATCAGTTCGTGGATTTTCAATCGACTCATCGCTCCAGTTGATAAACTCATATCCATCGGCTGGAAACGCAGTAACAGAAGTTCCGTCACTGCCTTGAGTTATGGTTTGCGAGGTATCACCTGTAATGCTTCCATTCGGTCCTGCAGTATATGTCAGAGTGAAGGTGGTCGTTTGTTGTTCTTCCCTAAAAACTGTGACTGTATATTCTTTTATAGTTACTCCATTCTCTGCCGTGACACGAATTACAACTGCTGTGTTGGTTCCTTCGGGGCCTAGAGCAATTGAAAGAGGACTATTCATTCCAAGAGGTGTACCATTCAAGGTCATGGTTGCAGCATTATGTGCCGGGACAGCTGATACATCGACGGCATCGATTGTGGTTGCTACTTGTACATCATAGCTTATAGTATCGGTTTCAAAGGAAGGCACCATGCTTTGGCCCACCACAGACATTGAGCTCAAATTAGCATTGTCCGACAGCGTCATCCATCTGTGATAAGGAGTGGTTACGTCTTCTTGTATGGTCCAGATGGTGCTAAAATCCCACTCTGGGAAGCTGTCTTGTTTTTGCATATTCTCGAAAGTCAGCCCAATAGCCCCCCCACCTTGGTTAACTGTAGCTTTCTCCGAATTATAGTGGTTATAATGTATGGTGCCCGATCCACCTGGAGCAGAAGTGTCATGTTCTCCCAAGAATGCGCCTATTTTGGTACCAGTACCAGAAATAGCAACATCAGAATAATTATAACCGGTATCAGAGGGTGCCCCGCCTAATAGATTGGCTGCATTATTTTGAATCCTTCCAACAAATCCCCCTGCTACTGCACCTGTATAGGCTACACTTCCTCTTGCATAACTATTTGTAATGGTTCCTATGTTTCTGCCAGCGAATCCACCCACATAGTTTCTACCAGAAACAGCGCTTATCGCATAACACTGGTCAGCTGTCGCATGATAATTAATTCCAACAAAACCGCCAGTGTCCTGGGAAAAATCTCCCGTTCCAGTGACATTTCCGTCAGAAAAACAGCCGATGATACTTGCGTAATCTATTCTGCCGGCAAAACCACCGACTTCCTTGTTGCCAGAAACATTACCATGGGCACTGCTGCCAGTTATAGTGCTGCTGTGGGAATCCCCGACAAAACCACCAATTCCATTCGATATGATGTTTATAGAGGTTTCTCCATAAACCAATACATCAGCTCTACTGCTGGAGATGGTACTCTGATAAGCATATCCCACCAAGCCACCTACTGCCTGAAGTCCTTTTACTTTGGTGCTGTTTTCAACAACACAGCCTGTGATGTTTGTTTCTTTAGCTTCACCTACCAACGCTCCTACTAATCCGGTGTTTGGGACATCAATATCTACCCCTTTAAGCTTGATATTATTTAGAGTAGCCTCTTTCGTATTCCTGAACAATCCGGCTCCGTAACTGTACGTTGGGCTGCTATAGTTTATTTTCATGTTTTCGATATAGTAATCATTGCCATCGTAATTGCCCATAAAAGGATCGCCATCAGTTACCATGGTTTGATCGTAAATACCGATGGGTTGCCAGTCTATGGTGTTTAGGTCAATATCCGCTGTCTGTTTGAAATATAAATCAGAAACCCCTACATAGTAACGGACTTTGTCCAAATCTTCAGCTGAAGCAACTTTAAATGGGTCTGTGATAGTACCACTGCCTGATAGACCAGTCATCACCGTTTGAGTGACTGAGGCTGCCTGATAATTAGTTGCCTCAATGGTTACATTGTAATCACCTGCCACCTGCATAGCTTGGATAGCATTAGTCTTTAGCTGTAGCTTACCTGCAATGAGTTCATATTGTATATCAGCTGTTAATGGAACTCCATCCACTTTCACAGCCGATACAGCGTTTCTCCACGTGTTGTAATCGGTAAAGAGAATATCAAGATTGGTTTTAACAAAATTGCCTGTGATGTCAGCTGTCAAACTCGGAGGAGTCTCGTTTCCACCTGATGACCCTGTGGCTGGAAATACCGCAGTAATTACACCTGAGTTAGTTGCATTAGAGACAGAGTCGGATCCCGTTACGGTAAAGAAATTAGCTGTCAAACCGCTAAAGGTGTATCCGGACTTGGCTGTCAGAGTAATAGTAGCTGAGTATATAGTCTCAGCAGCGAAGCTATTATGTGATGGAGACCATACAACAGAACCACTATACTGAACTGTTTCAGTAATGCTGTTGAAAGGTGTCTGTCCTACTACTGGTGCAGTTAAGCCGTTAATACCGGGGATGTTCACTGTAATCAATGACGGCCCCACACCACCGCCACCACCGGTACTCCCACCAGATGGGGTTGAAGGTGTGGTTGCACTGTCGACTTCCTTTATAATAGGCTCTTTTTCAAAGGTTGTTTCTTCCGCACCTTCACCTATAACCGCAGTTTCAATTGTCCCCATTCCAGTTACTTGTACAGGAGCATTAACGTCCATATTGTTTACTGTGGCGTTTTCTGACAGATTAATTAAAGAGCCTGAAGCAGTTTCATCAATAATCAGGTTTTCAATAGAACCGTTGATTATGTCAACCACGGTTTCTGGATTGACAATGTGGATAGTCCCAAAGTCTCCTGAAAGCTCAACCCTTTCATCTGCTGTAAGATAAACAATCAAAATATCTCCGGATTCACTTAAAAGAGCTGAATCAATAATAGCTCCCTCTTCTACCACAAGGATTTTGATAGTCGTATTGCCTTGAGTTGAAAGTCTAACTATTCCATCTTCTCTTGTAACAACCACTTCATTTAAGTCACAACTATCGATAATGACACTATTTTTTCCGCCTCCTGCTACAGTGGTCTTACCCTTTACTGTAACATTACGCAGAACAACTGTCCCCTCGCCTATGCCTGGTGTCAAAAAGAGATTTCCTTCTATGACTACATTTTCGAGAGTGACGCCCGTTGTATTGATTGTGGCATTGCCGAGAAATGTCTTATCCTCATCATAAGTACCCGCCAGATGGTAAATCTCTCCTGCTGAACGAGATAGGGTGACAACCGTTTCGGCCCTTGTAATGGCGGCAATAGGCATAAATGTACCATTGGGATTGCCCTTCATATAGCCTTCAGCAACAACGGAATTGATAGCATCCTTGCTCCAATCAGGCATACTGCTGTAATCAGAGAATTTTGCTATTTCATTTTTATCCTCATGTTTAGCAAGCTTCATTAGTCGGCTGAGTATCATTGCAGCCTCTTGCCTGCTAATCAGACTCTTAGGCTTGACCGTCCCATCGGTATATCCGGATATATACCCGGCCGCTACAGCTTTTGCCACTTCATCATAGAACCAGTCTTCTGATGATACGTCAGTAAAACTGATGTGTGATTTCTCGACAAACCCATATGCCCTGTTGACCAAAGCCATAAATTCAGCCCTGGTTATGGCCTTGTCCGGGCCGAAGGTTCCATCAGGAAAACCCTTTATCAACCCTTTCTCCAACCAAGTTCTTATGTGGTTTTCTGCCCAATGTGCGGATATATCGCTTCCTTGTCTTGCTGAGATCACAGACACAGCATCATTGGCATATGCTGAACTAGGAAACCCTACAGTCAGGCCTGCAATCATACAGACACATATCATGCATGAAATCATCTGGTATAAGAATTGTTTTTTTATAACCACTGTTTTACTCCTCCTTAAATAGATTTAATATAATAATTGTAATTACAACCATGGATCAGTAGACGTTGGTTTATAAATATCAGCTAATAACTCCGTATACTCCCACAAAAACCAATCATCTCCTTTTTTTCTTAGCTTAATCGGACGTGAATGGACTGCACCTCCAGTCTTGACATATAGTTTTGCATAACCTGATTCTACGTAAGTATCCCAATTCCCTTCAACAATCACCCTATGAGGCAGTGCAGGCGAATAGTCATTATCTGGTGTCGAACCTACAAAATATGATTTTCCGATATAGACTGATTTGCCCATCATTCGGTTATGAATGTATTGTCTTTCCATAGCAGTTATTTTTTGAGGTCCTCTTAAGATATCAATCATACGAAAGCATTCATTGTTATTTTCAGGATAAATACAAATTGCTACAATGAAGAGAACCGCAACATGAAATGGAGATGTAAAATCCAATTCCGGCATTGACTTGAATTCTTCAATAGTCCTCGGGAGTTTTGATAAGACAATCTCCATACAAACCCTCCTCGCATAATATATTCACTACAAAAAGACTAGCATTTTATTACTAAAACATTCCATACCAAGTGTCCTAAATTTAATCTAATACTGTAGACATATGTCCAAATTTTCTGCGCAAAAAAAAAGGCATAGTGATTATGCCTACTGAGGGTAATGGAATCGCTATATTATTTATAAATTTGGTTTGATAAATCCTTTAGATACAGCATACACAGCAAATCTCAGAATGCTGTCATATCCGGTTTTGTTCAGTATATCTGTAATGACAGCTTTGACTGATCCCTCTGACATGGCCAGCTCCTGAGCGATTTCTTTACGACTTTTGGTTTCACAGACAAGACGCAAAATAGCAATTTCCGTTTCTGTAAATGTGAGACTTCCAGGCAAGACAGAGGGAGCTTCCCTTGGAAAGGTGCCATATCCATCCATTGTGCTCCTGATAGTAGCCAGAAATGCTTCGCTTTTAATATTCTTATACAAGAAACTGTCTGCACCTGCTTTTTTCGAGCTTTCCAGGTAGGTTATTTCCGGCATACCTGTCATAATAATAATCTTTGTTGCCGGATACTTGCAACGAATATCCGCTGCAGCAGAAATACCATTCTCATTGTTATCTGTGCAAACATCCATCAAAACCAAATCAGGAACAGTCATCTTAAATACTTCAAGAGCTTCTGAGGCGTTGCCAATACTGCCTACCACCCGCATATCCTCTTGACCATTGATTAAGTTGGCAAGAGAATCCCGCATAATAACTTGATCTTCAACGATAAGTATTTTAATCATCAAAACCACCCTCTCTATTCTTTGGAATACTTACACGAATATGGAACGCAGGGTCAGACTCGATTGAGAATTTCCCTAAAACTTCATTTACTTGATTTCGCATGCCTTCAATGCCTCCTCCAGTGACAATTGGAAAAACAGGCGGTGCGCCATCATTTTGCACCAATAGTGTGTATTTTTCTATATCTTCCCCTAAATCAACAAAGACATTATTGGCATTTGCATGACGTACAGCATTTGTGGAGCATTCTCGAATGGTCTCGGTAAAAACTTGAGCAACCTTTTCATTTTCTGGTAATGATCCCCTTATATGGATTTCTGTTCCTATCAATTTAAAAGATTGAATCAACGAAGATAATAAACCTTGAGAGTCCATGTCAATGCTTCCTGTCAAGACACCTGTCAAATCAGTCAACAGTGGCTTTAGATTCTTAATCTTACTCTCAGGTTCCATATCACTTTCTAGTAAGCGGCTCAAGATGGAAAGTCGTTGGGCAAGAATATCATGAACCCTGGTTTTTATTCGTAGCACCTCCCTCTCCTTCTCCAACTGATCAATGCCGTTCATGGACAATGAAATCTCCTCTCCCAACGCCTCCAATGCGTTGTTGCTTTCTTCCAGCTCCCTATTAAGAACATCCTCATCAGTAATATCAACAGCTAGCAATTGAACGTATTCTCGACTTCCAACAGTAATCTTATTTTTTGAGAAAAGCCATGAGCCCGCATTTCTAATTCTAACCAGTAATTTATCGTCTAAGGCCTGAACAGACACGTTATAGCTATCCTGGATACCCATCAAGTTTTCCCACAAGGATAATGTATTGATGACTGTTTCAATATTCAAAGCGGTCAGAAGTCGACTCATTGTTGGATTAACAATCAATAACTCACCCTTTCTATTGGCGTACAATATCCCTCCCGGTAGCAAATCAACGGTCTCTTTAATAGACAATCTAGTAATATTCTCCTTGATTTTTTGCCATTCCAGATTTGTTAGAATAAAGGTTCTGAGAATAAGATATAGATTGACGACTAGAAATATGATCTGGCCATAGTTAAATGACCAGCCTGGCAGCGTCAGTATTAAAAACAGGGAACAAATCAAGGATTCAGGCCTTTTATCTCTTATGAAAATCCAAGCACCGAACAAGATAATGACAACATCCCCATATCGATAGCCATATAAGTAGTCTGCAACAATACTGCGTTGCATCAGAGTGATTGCAACAAGTGACGTTGCCAGCATAAAATGCGCAAGCATTAACATTTCATACATGATAACCAGTTTTGATATTCTGTGCTCATGATGTGTCATCAGCATGAATAGGCGCATAGTCTGCAAAATGATGGCAATTACAAGCAATGATGAAAAAACGATTAGTATATTAGGTGCAAGTCCATACAACTCAATCATGATGAAAACCTCCAACCGGTGCTGAGATTTCAATAATCAGACCATTTTCTTGTTTGTAGGCATTACAGGTGCCATCAATTAGATTTAATCTATTGAAGATCTCGCCATCTAAGAGGTGATTAGACAACTCGATAGTTGATTGGGCTTCTACAATGATACGAATCATCAAATTATCCTCTCTGGCAGATAGATTAACCATAAGGATAACATTGGAATACCGCATCGAATCTTCAAGAATTTGCTGAAAGCAATCATATAATAGAGCAGCTAAGCTACTTGAAATTTCAATATTTACAGACTCAGTCACAAATCCTTCAACACCATTAGCATTAGCCTCCCATATAGATTCCTGAAACCATAAGGCTAGAGAAGCGGTTTGGCAATACTCATCACTGGCTTCAAGCAAGGCCAGATTCCCCCGTCGCTTACAATAGTTCACCAATATTTTAATGATGGCAAGCTGTTTTTGCAGTGTGTCTTGTTGATGATCCGTTTGACTGGAGGTTAACACAGACAGAATGATATTTATTTTATTGACACGATCCTTCAAGACATCATCAATACGGCCATACAATTCCTGTTGCATTTTCAGCCTGGCAATCTCACTTCTTATACTATGTGTTTTGGATAAAATACTATTTTGAACTTGGATTTTTTGGTTTTGTTCTGTCAAAGCCACACGCAACCTTATAACCGATTCAAGATGCTGTGCAAAGACGGAATAACCACCGTTTATCCTGTAAACACTATACAGAAGGCTGTCATTGTCGGGCATGTTGATTCCTGTAGGAATGTCTGTAGTTAATGGTGTGTGTTCTAAATAGTCTATAATCTTGGAAGAAAGTTCAGCTGACGTATCTGTTTTGTACTCAACGTGTAGGCTATCTGAGATTATATGAAGGTCAATAGGTGCTTTGCTTAGAAGTTTTCCCAATTTGATATTGTTTGGAATCAGTCTGCTTTGAAAACATGCCTCTAGAAAAAGTAGTGACATCAAGCCATATACGATACTGAACTCAGACTCTCTGAAAATTCTTAAACCATAAGCATAACCACCAAAATAAATAACAGATAAGAACACGATAATCACCAAAGGTCCCGCTCGTTTTGCAGTTGAGTCAGACTTGTATCGTACCGCAACAATGATAAAAGAAAAGATCAACAACAGGGACCAGCTAAAAACAATATAATATACCCAGCTATTCCTATAATACAAGTCGTAGTTGTTCCCTTCCATACCTTTATAAAAATCAAAAGCCCATTGGTGCATGTCATTAGTCAAGACCAAAACTGTCAACAGCAATGAAACTGCAAATATTGTCTTTTTCAGCAACCTCTGAGATTGCTTTTCATAATTTTGAGTTATGATTTGCCCTATCCAGAATAATACAGTTGGTAAAAAGATTAGAGGAATATAATACAAGTACCAGAAGACACGATCAACAATGCCAGAGGGCAGAACCAACCTGACAATACGAACAAACATCCACATCAACAATAGAATACTAATAGACAATAGGTGCTTTTGCAGTGCTTTGTCCGAAATACGAATAAACAGCAGTCCGCTCCAAAGAACAATAATGACAATGAACGCCAAATACAACAATAAATTCTCCAATCCGTTTGCAGGAGAAAAACGTCGCTCCCCCAGTACCTGCCTTCTGAATAAAGCAATAGATCTAACTAATGCTGTTCCGGATTCATTGGTAAGAACAGCATTTTGTACAGGAGAATAATTATCTGAACTAGGATAGATTGAAGCATCAGACTCTCCATCAGATAGTCGAAAACCGGCAGCAATCAAATCCGAAGGTTTTATTTCCGGCAATTTCACGCTATCGGTACTCATTAACCCAATCGGAAATGATAGAGTGCCTTCAACGGGCACAACAATCTCTAGATTTCTTCCCTCCTTAATCATTTGTGCAGCTTGGTAGTCGAATAAGATAGCTATGGGAGCCTCGGACAAATTACTCGATGACAAATGCCCATTTGATTGAAGTGTCCTAAGTAAGTGAATTGTATTGTCAAAACGATTGTATTGGAAGCCCAGGCCAGAGGATATAGCAAGAATAGTGTATCCAAAATCAATGTGGCTGAGCTTTCCCCTGTAACCAAAATAGACTTTGTAGCCTACATTTCGCAAGCAGTTCCATCCCTCGATGCTGTCTTCGACTTGATCTCTGTCAACAGCAATAATAATTGTGCCAACAAAGTCCGTCCGATGTTCTTTTGCAACGCCAGCCTTTAAAAATGGAATTGCCTGAAGATCATAAGCAATATGGATGTGGTCTTCTTCAACGGGAATCAGATTTTTATAGGCGGGAACATCATTTTTGAATTGAACCAAACCCTTTGAAGATTCTGCTGTGGTAATACTCCATATCACTATCATGAGACTAAGAATACCCATAATGGCAACATATATCCACGTGTTTTTTTTAACCATTAGTACACTCCCAAGTTGATCCGATGAATAACAGTTCTTGTATAAGGTTCAGATGGCGTTTCAAACACCACTTATACCTAAGAATCCTGTTGATAAAAAGAACCCTCTAAAAACTAAGAAGGGTTCATATGTATCGATGCTTATTTAAATTTGTATATCCCCAGTTCATTCAACCCCTTGAATATACTTTCATTATAATTTATTATTTATTTCTTTTCAAGAACAAAAAATGTTACTGATTACAGCAATATTTCCCTGTTAACAGTATCAAGAATTGAAATCTGATAGGTGCCACCTAGGTTTTCTTCTGCAAGTTTTGCTAGCTCACCCAATGCTTTTTTGAGATCATTGATTCTGTTAACATCTATCAACTCAATACATAAGAAAGCGTTAGTTGTCTTTTCAGTCAACATAGTCCTGACAGATTCTCGCCAATTCCAGCACCTGCAAATGGCACCCGCATCGTCTTTATAAACAATCTCTTCTTTATTGGGTGGAGCGCTTTCTTCCGATCCAAGTGTTATGAACGGCTCATCTCCAGTAGCTTTTGTCA
>CAKMKB010000067.1:0-4207 GCA_927435965.1 uncultured Clostridia bacterium | reverse complement strand
AGGAAAGACTCTCCAATATTTTTGAAGATTTTATCTGGTGAGAGCACAAGAGCAAGTCCAGCTATCTGAACCGTCGCCCCATCTGGTATCAAATTGACGGCTTCGTCTGCTGTCATAAGCTTCTTCTTTAATGATTCGGTCATAGCTATACTATCATTTTTCAAACTTTTTCCTCCTTAATTCTATAGTCTAAGCAATCAAGTCATAACTGCATTGTTAATTATTGCATTTTCCGAATACTCCGACTTGTCTCTTATTTTTTTATAGTAGCATCTGGATTATGGAATGTCAAGCAATAATATGGTCAATATAATGATTTTAGTGGCATTTAATAGTAATTTTAGATATTATTTTCCAATATTTCTCTTGCTAATAAATTATATAACAAAGTTATTTTTATCTGTTATTCCTCTGCAATTTATTGAAAGTTCCAGATCAAAATGATTTCAGGCATTACAAAATACTGCAATTATTTCTCATGCTGATACAATTTAGTCTTCTTTACATATAAAATGTTCCTGTGCTTTTTTCATGAAACTATGGCTGATTAATCGATATTAGTTGTAAAACAATGATTGCCCCTGTCCATAATAATGACAACTCATGATACTTTTTTTGTTTACACCGAAGATAAGAGTGTGGTATCTTATAAAAAAAGCTACCTTTATATTATCAGCTAAAAGCAAGAGAGGATTTGAAAAAATGTTGCATGAAATCAAGATATTGATCTCAGTACTGGCAAAAATGAATACAGGTTATAGATTCCCTCCACATGCTCACCCCTATTATCAACTAAACCACATCGTAAAGGGAAGCTACACATATACTATAGATAACTGCACATTCACAGCGGGTGTTGGGGATACACTTTTGATCCCTTCCAACTCCGTACACTCCTTTATCCAAACCAGCGAGGAGACCGGATATTATTTTGAAGTGAAGTTTTCTGCATTTTCAAAGGGTGTGCAGGAAATGTGCTCTGATGCGGGAATATTGGTACAAAATGATGATTTTTCAAGAAAGCTCTTGGAAGCTATTTTTGATGAAAACAACAACTCAACCCCCGAATCTGAGGTTATAATGGTCACCTACCTTTATACGATCCTATTCAAGCTTTCAGAAAAGAGAAGGCGCGACAAAAACACTCCTTCAAAATATATTGAGGTATCTGCCTATTCAGAGCCTGTAAGGACCATAATTAGATTTCTGGAAGACAATTACAAGGAAAAACTGTCTTTGAATGATATAGTGAAACAGACTTCATTGCAAAAAAGCTACCTCTGCGGCTTGTTTAAAAAAGAAACTACGGTGACTATTTTTGAATGCCTAATGATTATTCGGATAAGAAAAGCCGTAGAGCTTCTAAGCTATAATCCTATGCCTTTATCTCAGATTAGCAAGGAAACTGGTTTTGTAAACGTTACGCATTTTAACAGAATATTTTCAAAGCATGTTATGATCCCCCCAGGACAGTTCAGAAAAAATCTAAAATCTCAAGGCTTTTATTGGGAAGATGCCACAGAGAGCAGAAGAATCAATCACATAACATCAGCTACACTTGAGGGTAAGAAAATAGATTTCCCGAAATTGACCTTGAATGTTTGATTGGAAAATTTTTGTCCCAATGATTTTAATATCCTTCTTATTGCCTCGGGTGAAATGCGTTTGGTCATCCGGGAACAATGAAGGATTTTTTAGGGTGGCCAATGAAGGATTTTTTTGTTGAATTATTTTTATTGGGTGATATAATCTTTCCCAGGAGCGTGATTAAGAAATGAAAAAAAACCTTGGCCTGATCCTGGCCATCTTAATTTTAATTCAGCCTGTACAGCTTCTGGCATCAGGGTTTACTGACATATCAAGAAACGACTGGTACTATGACAATATGACCAAGCTGATCGAGATGGGCGGTTTCAGCGGTTATCCTGACGGATCCCTTAGACCGCAGCAAACCATGACAAGAGCTGAGTTTATTAAGTCAACACTGTCTCTGCTGGGGTACAAGGACCTTATTCCTACAGGAACCCACTGGGCAAGCGGATATGTTGACAGAGCTTTAAAGCTTAAGCTTATCTGCTCGGATATGACTACTAATCTTAATAGTTACATAACAAGGTATGACATGGCGAGGATATCTTCACATGTTCTTACATATCAGAATCAGGAACCAGACAACAATTTGTTGGTTTTCAGCCAGCAGATAAGAGATATAAATAAAATACCAGCAACAACTGGTGAGGATCTTAAGGCTGCAGTGCTTCATTCCTATGCAAATGGTATCATTACAGGCTATCCTGACGGTACATTCAGCGGAACGAGGACTCTAACCAGAGCTGAGGCAGCTTCGGTCCTCCTTAGGCTCACAGATAAGAATCTCAGGGTTATCCCTGCTGCTGCTGATCAAACAGCAGATTTTGTATTAAAAGTGCTTGAGCTGGTAAATATTGAAAGAGCAAAGGCTGGACAAGCTCCCCTGGTTTTAGATGCAAAGCTGTCGTATGTTGCTGATGAAAAATCCAAAGATATGGCTATTTCAAATTATTTTGACCATATATCTCCAAACTACGGATCGCCTTTTGATATGATGAAGGAATTTGGTGTGAGCTACACGGCAGCAGGTGAAAATATCGCTATGGGTTACAAGACGTCCGAGGCAGTTATGGAAGGCTGGATGAATTCCCCCGGTCATAAAGCTAACATCCTCAGCCCTAAATATGGCAAGATTGGAATTGGAGTTTACTTTGGTGACAGCATGTATTGGACGCAGATGTTTACGAACTGAAGGCAATTGACGATTGACGATTGACGATTGACAATTGACGATTGACAATTGAAATGAATAAGAGATTTAAAACTAAAATATCCCTCAACTATCTCTGATGACTTTGTTTTTGTCATCCCGAGCGTAGACGAGGGATCTCATATTATATAGGTTATTATTCTATGCTTGTTGCTCATTATTCATTGATTATTCTATTGCTGATTTTTTAATTGTCCATTGTCAATTGTCCATTGTCAATTATCTTTATCGGTGTGTTCTCCCAATCCCTTCCTTTTCAGAAATATTTGCCAATCGCTCAACCTCTTCCAATAGCTCATGGGCAGGCTCACCGTTATAAAGCTTGGCTCCGCTTCCAAACTTGACCTTGACGCCTGTTGCAAGAATTTCCTTTTCGATCAATTTCTTTAGCCTGTCAGCTACAATAGATCCCTTATTTGCGTGAATGTCAGGAAGTAAAATCAGGAATGTGCCTGGACCATATTTACCAAGAATATCAACTGATCTGACAGAATCCTTCAAGGATTTGGACATTAGTCTTTCTACAGTTTCCATTGTTTCAGCACCATTCTTAAGTACCATATCTTCAAAGCCTGAAAGCTTTAGCAACAGGAGACTCAAAAAAGTTTGGTTCCTCTCTGCTCTAAGTACTTCATACTCCAACTTCTCAAACATAGCCTTCCTATTAAGCAGGCCAGTTAGCTGATCAATTGGATTCAATTCGTTGATTCTTTCCTTTAACCTCTTGTTCTCATCACGCAAATCATGAATTTCCTTGAGCAATATCTCCTGAGAGTTGTCCATTCTTTTACCCCCTCCTTTTACCTTATACTGAATAATACCCACTTAATGTGATAATTATCAAACTTAATGAGTATTTGTGACAAAAAAAGAGCTCCGAAGAGCTCTCACATTTCAATATCTTAATCAATTGTATATTTCAAATCTTCTATTTCTATATCATCAAGGAAAACTCTTATGACTATATCCATATCAGTATCTGATTCGAAGTAGAATCTGCCGCTTAAGTTTGGAGTTATTTCCAAATCAGCCTCTCCCGCTTCCTCAAACTCGACTAAAACTTCAATTCTGCTAGGCAGGATAGAATTCAAGTCTAATTCCCCAGAATATTGGTTTCTACTTGTCTCCTCTGGAACATCGTCCCATACTATCAGGTCCTCCAGAAGGTCTCCCATTATCTCTTCAGCATCTTTGACTATCTCAAGCAATCTCTTGTACTCATTAAATGTTGCGCCGCTTTCGATGTCAGCTGAATCCAGAGCTGCCTTAAGCAAATCGACTGCAGTCCTTGCTTTCACAACCAGGCTTCTATGCTCTATCTTTAGATCAACTAATCTTACTGGCAGCTTTTCAACAGCTGTTTTTGCTCTAGCAAGTGCTCTATCCACTGGTATTGGATCATCCATT
>CAKMKB010000066.1:0-8572 GCA_927435965.1 uncultured Clostridia bacterium | reverse complement strand
GAGGAATTTTTGTAGATTGTCCATCAACGCTTTTTCAACTTCAATTTCTGTAAAGTCTCTATGATCGGTCAACCCCATAAACTCAAGTACAAACGGGTCTTTAATGATGTCTTCTGCTTGGATGCCTTTTTCCAACTTGTTAATTTCATTTCGTACTATCTGTTTGTTCTGGCTTGCAAGTATTCTCTGGTAATAAAAAGTATTAATTTGTCGTTCTAACTGACGCGTACTCCAATTTCCTTCGATACACTCTTCTATATAAAAATTTCTAATTTCTTCATTTTCTATCTTCATCAATAAACGATAATGTGTCCAGCTTAATTGGTCACGCAGTGCGTGACTATTTGGAAAGGTAAGATAAAACTGGCGCATATACTTCAAGTTTGTCACTGTAAATCCTTTTCCAAACTCGACTTTGAGCTCCTTCGAAAGACTTTTTATTAAATAATCTCCATACTCAGCACGTTCATTTCCATCTTGGGCTTCAATAATCAATTTGCCTACATTCCAGTAAGCTTCAACCATAGCAAAATTAACGGCTTTATAGGCTTTTTCCCGTGCACTTATAAGCACTTCTTTTATGGATTCAAATATGCTTCTGTCTAATTTGTCTTTAGCCAACTCATCTCACCTACTTTCTTGTTTGAACTATTCGGGAATTCCTAATAGTTGCTTCAACTTTAAATCTGTATCTTGCATGACAAACTTGATTTTTAACATCTTTTATGCTACATCTTGTGGTTGTTGTCCTTTCAGGATACTCACATCGATATATATGTATCCCATCACAACCATGGTGTTTCTCCACCTGAATCAGTTTCATCATCGTCATTATCGTCCTCTGAATCATCCGTATAATGAACACTACAGTTTACTTTCCCGTCATAATAACTTAAAATCCCGTCCTCAGGACATAAGTCGCTTTCATTTTCCAATATGAACTGATCAAACAGAAGCTCTGTATAATCTTTGCCTTCCATCACAAGAAAGGCTGAGTAAAGTCGATTCATTTGAGCAAGATTTGTATTGCATACTCTTTTCTTTGCTAATATTGTATAGCCACTAAATCTTGGTACGACTATTGCTGAAAGTATTCCCAATATTGCTATAACTACAATCAGTTCAATTAATGTTATACCGCTATTTTTTAGTTTTAATCTAGTCATTATCATTTCTCGTATTTAATAAAATATTATTGTTCCAGCTCATAGCTTCGCTATCAACACCTTTAAAGATGCTGATCATTTATGCTATGTCTTCGTCTGACTCATTCGGGGCCGAAACACCCGTTATCATCATTGGATTATATCAATTAGTTCGACCCCTAATTGAATGGTTTTTGTAGAACCCAGCAGATCAATCTTTACCTTTGCTCTGCCCTTTCTGATGTCAAAACTTTGTATGATTCCCTCTAAACCAGATAGCGGACCTTCCATAATTTTGATGACGTCATTTTCTTTATATGCTTTTGATATCTTCACATTGCCGTCATCGGTTTCAAAAAAAATCTTTAATACTCTAAGTTCTGAATCGTGTATCTTCAACGGTCCGTCTTCATCTTTTAGCAATTTTGTGTATATAGGCAATGTTTTAATTAAATAATATGTTTCAGTTGAAACAACACCTTTTAAGAACACATAACCAGGAAATAAGTTTCTTTTGACAACTCGCCAGTTGCCTTCTTTTCTTTCTCGCAGCTCTCTTTTGGGAACTATGACTCTAAATTGATCTCCAAAAGTCAACTCAATAATTTTTCTGACTTTATCTTCTTGCCCTTTCGCAACTTGCAACGCATACCAGTTAATCGAATCGTTGTTGGTAACCATGGTCACCTCACAAAAAACTTTTCAACTTTTGTCATATCATTCCCAATTTTTACTAGGTTTTTGAGAATATCATCCTCATAAGCATAGCTGGTAACGACTATCACATCATAGTCATAATCATCGATGTGCTGCGAACTTATAATGGGATGTCCCATCATGGATTTTCCTATTTTTCTCTTATCATCGTCTATTACGGCTACTACCTGGAGACCATTCTCTTCAGTGTCTCTTAAGACACTGAGAATTGTCTCTGCTACTTCTCCAGCTCCGTAGAGCAAAATTCTCTGATAGTCCTTATCCTTCACTTCAAAGATATAGGATTTGACATTACTCTTTGCCAGTTTGTACAGATCCAGTAGTTCCTTGGTATAGGTAATCAGGAGATAGTTCTTCCTTTTCAATCCTTCAGGGGTAATAAAATAATGCACCGTCTTGGGCGAATGGTACTTTCTGACAATCAAGCCTCTCTCTTCGAGTGCATTGATGTACAGATTGATCATGGAAACAGCAGCACCCACAACCTCAGACAATTCCTTCTGCGTGCAGTCATGTTTGATTTCAATATGCTGCAGTAACCGCAGCTCTTTAAGCTCACTAGTCGGATTGAAAAATTTCATTGATTGATCTCCTTAACATTATTCGCTTTACGAACGAATTAATTATACCAATTTTTTCAGCTGTTGTAAACAAGTTTGTGTCTGTTGTAAGTGATGTTACATAATTATCTTTTTTCTGTAAACAATCGTTCCGCCAAAGTAATGTGTTTAAGGTATGGCTTAAGATTTTGAAACAGTTTGAGCTTTATGCCATTCCTTAATTTAATAAACGCATTTTTGCCTTTTCCTTCAAATCCTGTTAGATGATATAAATTGAAATAACCATAAGCACCATCTCTCTTGTTTAATGGCTTTCTTACCTTATAAGGTACCAGAATATGCTTATCTGAAAATACAATAGGGACGTTGTTTTTAATCCTCAATAGTTTCCCATAAACCTTTCTGTTTGCTTTCAAATCAGTGCAATAATATTTCCCCATGGTGTTTATGACACTACTAATGTTTTTTTCAGCGATATATGTCTCTCCATTCTCATAAATAATCTCTGTGCAATCGCCTTTGTTTTGAGTGTATTCAGGTCTCATTGCTGATACATGGTCATAATTGATCTGTCTCATGCTATCCTCCTGTAATTTTGTATTTATTTATATTCTATTTAAAATAAAAGACCCTACTATTTTATCAAAGATAAATGATAATTCAAGGACTTTCGTTTATTTTTTATCAAATCCTTAGAGACTTTCCACTTTTCCCCTTAGGGACTTTTTGATATTTTAGCATGTATTTGGTGAAAGTCCACCTTTTGATATTTTTCTGATTTCTGATAACCTCTCCCTATCCGGAAATAATATTACATGAGAGCGCTCTCCTGAAAAGGAGACACAATTGAACAAGAAAAATTCACTAGAGGTATTCAACAGATGGCTGGACAAGGCAAGAAAGGGTGATGTGGGGGCCATGGAAAAAGTGATGGAGATGCTAACGCCACTGGTGACGGCATCAGCCAAGAAGTATTTCCTGGGCGATATGCCCTATGAAGATTTGATGCAGGAAGGCTATCTGGTGATTGCCGAGTGTGTGGACCAGTTTGATGCTAGCAGAGGCATACCCTTTCTGGGATATGTGAAAACGACTCTAAGGTTTCACTTTATGGACATGGGACGAAAAGCCATCAAGGAACAATGCGACTCTCTGAACCGTTCTGTCAAAAGCGCAAATGGTGATATAACACTGATGGATGTCATAGCAGACGAAGAAGCATCAGCAGACGGTGCCATGCTCCATGACGAGAAAATGAAGGCACTGATGCAAGGTATAAAAACCCTCAGTCCAAGAGAGCTGCAAGTCATCAGTCTGAACTACTACGTAGGTCTAAACATGATCGAGGTCGCGCGCGAGTTGGGTATCGCATACCGGACTGTTGTGAACACCAAAGTTCATGCTCTGCGCAAGCTCGAAGCCTATCTGCGATAGTATATGTCTGAGATACCAAATAACCACTTAGACAACATTACGAGACATTCAAGTAGAAAAGCGCAAGGATTTCCTTCGCATATTCAATATATGGCATTCAACTATCATGAGCTAAACTTTGCTGAGTCTAATCAAATAAAAGAGCACAGATGACTTGTGTGAAGAATTTTCAAGTGTCTGAACCGCAGGTGAGTTGTCCGATGACTAACAGTGCTAAAACTCCCACTTCTTTACGTGGGAGATAAGCACTGTAGAGTCCCTGGATAACGGTTTCTAAGGTTCAGATGGTGTTTCAAACACAACCTGAACCCAAGAACCCTGTTAATTGAAAAATTAGCAAGTTATCGAGCTCATTCTAGAATAATGTCTGAAGCGTTTAGCGGTGATGTTGAATACCATAAAATACGAGTCCGTTGCCGTGTGATTGTTGAAATCCGCTTGAAGCATTTATCGCTGACAGGATAAAAAAGCTAGCTACGAAAATGTAGCTAGCTTAACCTTTTATCTTGAATAGAAATCACTTTACCTTTTTCTTCTTTCTTATAAGTATACTCCGGCACCAGCTTCTTCAGGTACTGACGAATATCCTCCTCTTCCCCTTTCTTGATAATCCCTTTCAGTATCTCAAGATGATTGATCAGATGGTTCAAATCAGAAAACAAAGGCTTACCGACAAATATCTTGCTGTGGGCCGTTTGAGTAATATCCTCTTCAGCTAGCAAGAGCTCCTCATATAGTTTTTCGCCAGGTCTTAAGCCAGTGAATGTGATATCAATATCCTCATAAGGCACAAGCCCTGACAATCTGATAAGATCCTCAGCCAGATCGATAATCCTGACAGGCTCTCCCATATCCAGAACGAAAATTTCTCCACCCTTTGCCATTGATCCAGCTTCTAGTACCAGCTGCGATGCCTCCGGTATCGTCATAAAATATCGAATAATATCCTTATGCGTAACCGTAACAGGTCCACCCTCTGCTATCTGCTTCTTGAACAGCGGGATAACACTGCCATTACTGCCCAATACATTACCAAATCTCACAGCAGTGAACTCTGTCTTGCTCTCTTGGTTATAAGTCTGGACAATTATCTCACAGATGCGCTTGGTTGCTCCCATGACATTGGTAGGATTGACAGCCTTATCAGTCGATATCTGTACAAACTTCTCCACGTTGTACTTGTCAGCCATAACAACTAGATTCCATGTGCCAAATACATTATTCTTAACCGCCTCATGAGGGCTGTTCTCCATCAGAGGCACGTGCTTATGAGCCGCAGCGTGGAAGACCACATTGGGTCTATAACGGTTAAAAAGATACTCCAGTCTGTTGAGGTCCCTAATGGATGCGATAATATAAACAAAATCTATGTCCAGATGATCATGTGCCAGTTTTCTAATAATCTCCTGTTGAAGGTCATACAGAGCGTTTTCATTAATATCGAATAGTATCACCTTTTTAGGCTGATACCTGACAATCTGTCTAACCAGTTCAGACCCGATGGAACCGGCAGCTCCCGTCACCATAACAGTCTTGTCTTTAAGCAAATTTTTAATATTGCTGACATCTAGATGGATTTCTTCTCTTCCTAGAAGATCCTCTATGCCTACCTCCCTAATTTGGGAGATATTGACAGAACCGTCTATGATTTCATAAACACCGGGCAATATTCTAAGCTTACATTCTGTCTTTTTGCATTCCTTTACCACTTCCTTGATTTCTCTTTTGGAAGCGGAGGGAATAGCAATGATAATCTCATCTATTTTCTTTGATTTCGCGACTTTTATGATATCGTCACGGTTTCCCATAACAGGAACCCCATTGATATTCTTCCCGATTTTCTTTTTATCGTCGTCAATTAGTGCCACAGGAACACTGTTAAGCTGTTGATGCTTTTTCAATTCCTTGATAACCATAACGCCGGCCTCACCAGCTCCTATAACCATCACACGTTTATCACTGCCCCTGCTAAACACATTCCCCTGTGTTTTTATTTTACGTAATAACCGGTAGCTAAATCTCAATCCACCTAACAAAATCACATCCATCATCCCCACAATGATAAAAATGCTTCTAGGTACAAAAGCTTGAACAAAAAACAAATAAACACCAACAGCACCCTGCGCCACTACTGCCGCGGTTATGATTTGTATCATTTCTTCGATTGATGCATATACCCATAGACTGTTGTATAGCTTGAAGAAATAAAAAATGATGACCTTGATCACAATAGTAAATATGAGATGTTGGGAAATCACTTCCCTATGAACTGCTGGTATGCTACCATCGAATCGGAGCATGTATGCCAGCACAACTGAAAGAGCTAACAAAATAATGTCAGCAAAAAGAAGAAATAGATTCCTGTAATTTTTTTTCAAGTGTTATGCCCCCCTATTTATTTCATTTAGTAATTATATAATTTTTGAAGAGTTATATATAGTCTTTTTGCTAATATATATTTGATTTTTTCGAAATATGTTATAATCTAAATGGAGGCTGCCTATGAAAACCTATAAAATAAATCACCCACCGGGAACGCTTATCTATACCGGAGATTATACCAGTCAAGAAACAAAAATGGAGCTGTACTCTTTTGATGAGAGTGAACATACCATAAAGCAAATTATTTCAATCAATGAAGTGCCGACATCTCCACAGAAAAAGTGGTTAAATATTATTGGCTTTAACAATATAGATATCATTCGGGAGATAGGAAATCTCTATGCCATCTCAGATCTGGTCCTCGAGGATATATTGAATACCGACCACATGAGCAAGATGGAGTATATAGATGATAAGCTGTTTGCGGTTTTAAAAATGGTTTATCTAAAGAACAATAAAATTGTCCATGAACAGCTCTCTATTTTGGTATTGGACAATCTGATCATCACCTTCCAAGAAATAGAAGGAGATGTCTTTGATATTCTTCGTGACAGAATTGTAAACGGAAAAGGCAATGTTAGGAATCTCAATATCGATTATCTCTTCTATGCAATGCTGGATGCTGTAGTAGACCACTATTATACTGCATTGGAGTTTGTTGAAACGCTCATCGATCATGTTGAAGAGATTGTCATGAATGAAGAAAAGAATGCGATGGATAAGATTTATTCCACCAAAAAAGAGTTGATTTTCTTAAGGTCTTCTATTCTACCCATCAAGGATTTGGTCAGAAATCTGATATCAGAAGATTTCGGTCTGGTCAATGACACTACAAAGGCTTTCTACAATGATTTGAACGATCATCTAGTGGAGATATCAGATGCTTTGATGCTGGATCGGGAACTTGTCAGTAGTTTGACAGAAACTCACATATCAAATATAAGCAATAATATGAATAAAGTGATGACAGTTCTGACTATTTTTTCAGCCATTTTTATTCCACTGTCTTTTTTAACTGGCTTTTTCGGCATGAATTTCGCCACTTTCCCAGGAATTGATTATGCCTATGGTGTGCAGGTCTTTATTGTAGGTTGTATTGCTCTTGCTGTTGGGATGATTGCGTTTTTTAAACATAGGGGTTGGTTGTAGAAATCGTGAAAAGCGAGCAGTTTTCACTGCTCGCTTCATTTTTACCATTTATCACTTTTGTTCTTTATTATATTATCTTTTTTTCTTCAGCAATGCCAGTAATGATATCAGAGCGCCTGCTCCGTAAGCGAATGCTGGTGTGTTGACGCCTGTATCAGGGATGGCTAGTGGTGTTTCTTCTTCCATGACGACTATCTCTTCTTCAGGTTCTGGTGTAATCTCTTCTTCTATCTCTTCTTCTATCTCTACTCCCGGTACATCTAACGGTACTTCTTCATCAATAACTTCTTCTGTCTCAACTGTATCATCAGTTTCTTCGATGGTTGACTCTATTACCGTTACTGTAGCATTATCCTGAACAAATGGCGCCTGATCATCGGATGCTGAAGCTGTATTGTTAAGTACACCCGCTTCTTGAGGAACATAAGTCACTACAAATGTCTGTGAAGCACCTTGTGCTAGTGTAATTACTTCATTCAATCCTACCATTGCATCCTCAACTGTCACGTTGGTTAATGTCCCATCGCCTGTATTGGTAACTATTATGGTATAGGTGATGGTCTCGTCGACCTCTATGGTTTCTACATCAGCTGTCTTTGAGATTGACATGCTGTATGTTGTAGAAGGTGGCGTAGGAGGCGGAGGTGGTGGCGGTGTATCGGTGTTCAATGTGTTGACAAATGTAAGCTCGGCACCGTCTGTTGTTACAATAGCCTGTTGCGTCACTGTCACGGGTGTGAAATTTCCAAACACTGTTTCAATGACTGTATAGGTTCCAACTTCCAATTCAATCTGTCCAAATTGGATAGCGCTGGCTTTGACTGTCTCTCCGTTTACTGTGAATGTGAACTCGATGTCATTGTCTACATCTTCCGCTTCATCAATCCAAACCTCTTTATGAATGGTCAAGGTGCCTGTTTCTACTGGTGGTGGTGGCGGTGTATCGGTTTCCATAGTGTTGACAAATGTAAGCTCAGCACCGTCTGTTGTTACAATAGCCTCTTGAGACACTGTCACAGGTGTGAAGTCTCCAAACTCTGTCTCAGTTACTGTGTAGGTGCCAACTTCCAACTCAATCTGTCCGGATTGGATAGCGCTGGCTTTGACTGTCTCTCCGTTTACTGTGAATGTGAACTCGATGTCGTTGTCTACGTCTTCCACTTCATCAATCCAAACCTCTTTATG
>CAKMKB010000065.1:0-26848 GCA_927435965.1 uncultured Clostridia bacterium | reverse complement strand
AAATCAAATTAGGAGCGCAAGTGACTGATGTTAAGATTTATCAACTGTCTGAGACGAAGTCGAGTTGTTGATAAATTAATCAGGCGCTGAGCTCATACAATCAGTGTGTCTGAGCGCGTTTTATATTGATGTTCATGTCATAAAGCACTGTTAAGAAAATACAATTCACTAGGGAACATTAATTTTGTTTTCGAATAGAATAAGTAGAATACAAAGAACAATAAGGAGTTATATGGAAAGATACATGGCTTTAGACATAGGCGACAACACAATAGGCGTCGCAGTAAGCGATCCCTTGAACATAACAGCCCAAGGCATCAAAACAATTCAAAGAGTCAGCTACAAAAAAGATTTCGAAGATCTCAATCGCATCATCGACGAATTCAACGTGACAGTGATTGTTGTCGGGCTGCCGCGAAAGATGGACGGAACTCTAGGCAGACAGGCTGAGAAGGTAGAGCAGTATGTCAAAAAAATGCGATACAATTTTAAACAAGAGATAATCTACCAGGACGAGAGACTCACAACCACTATGGCTGAGAGAATGCTCATACAAGGGAATGTAAGCAGAGCCAAAAGAAAAGAAGTCATAGACAAATTGGCTGCTGTCAATATATTAACCACATTTATGGAGAAAGGAAAAAACAATGAATGATTATATTGAACTAATCAATGATGAAGGAAAAAAAGAGAAGCTAGAATTGCTGGCATCGTTCCATCTGGATGATCTCGAATATGCAGTATTGCGTTATCCTGATGCAGAAGAAGGCATGATATACAGAATAGAAAGAGATGAAAATGACATGCCTATCTTTATGATGATCGAAGATGACGATGAGCTAAATGAAGTCATCGAGATATACGAAGGCATGGCGGACGAAATAATTTAATTGACAAAATAAGCATTTAATAATAAACTCTTGTTGATAATAAAAATCAAATAAGAGTGGTGTAAATATGAAATTTTATGAAATATTCAAGCAAAAATTAAACGAAGCAGGCTATAAGCTAACCACCCAGAGAAGGGTAGTGTTTGAGGTTATCGGTGCAAACGAGGGCAAACACTTCAGTCCGGAAGAAATATACGACATAGTAAAGTTAGACCATCCTGAAATAGGATTGGCAACAGTATATAGAACGTTAAAGCTTTTTGAAAAAATTGGAATCATCTATAGACTTAATTTTAATGATGGCTGCAGTCGATTCGAAATGAGTCATTTGGACGATGAATCACACAGGCATCATCATTTAGTATGTGTAGAGTGCGGAAAGATTTTAGAGGTTAAAATAGATTCGTTACAGGAACTTGAAACCTATGTTGAGAACGAATATAGCTTTGACATTCACAACCATACGTTAAAATTCTTTGGTTTATGTAGCGACTGCAAAAAAAGGAGGAACAAATGCAAAAAGGAAACGACAGAAAGTTAAGAATCATCCCACTTGGCGGATTGGGAGAAATCGGAAAGAATATCACAGTTCTTGAGTTCGGAGATGATATCATGATCATTGACTGTGGAATGGGCTTTCCGGAAGATGAAATGTTAGGGATCGATATCGTCATACCGGATATAACATACCTCGTCAACAATAAAGAAAAAATCAGAGGTATCGTTATCACTCACGGTCACGAGGACCATATCGGATCCATTCCATATCTGCTAAGAAAACTGGATGTTCCAATCTATGGAACACGTTTTTCTATTGGGCTTATTGAGAAAAAATTACTGGAGCATCAAGTCAAGACACCTCAGCTCCACAATGTTAGCCACGGAGACAGAGTAGAACTTGGCTGTTTTAGTGTGCAGTTCATTAGAAGCAACCACAGTATACCGGACGCATCGTGTCTGGCAATAACAACACCTATCGGTGTCGTATTCCATACAGGTGATTTCAAGATCGACTACACGCCAGTCGGTGGATTGCCAATCGACCTGCAGAGCATCGCAGAATACGGTAAAAAAGGTGTCCTACTTGCAATGTCTGACAGTACAAACGTTGAAAGTCCTGGATCATCCATGTCCGAAGGGTCACTGACCAACAACTTCACTGACATATTCAAGAAGGCTAAGAAGAGAATAGTGGTAGCAACATTCGCATCCAATGTCTATAGGATTCAGCAGATTGTTGATGCAGCGAAAATCTTCAAGAGAAAAATCGTCATTTCAGGCAGAAGCATGGTCAATGTGGTACAGGTAGCTACAGATCTGGGTTATCTGACCATATCACCAGAGATGATCATCAATGTAAACGACATCAACAAATACAAAGATAAGGAACTGGTTGTCATCTCTACAGGAAGCCAGGGTGAGCCTATGGCGGCACTCTCAAGAATGGCTGCCAGCGATCATCGAAAGATAGAACTGAAAGAGGGTGACACAGTCATCATATCTGCCAGTGCTATACCAGGCAATGAAAAAACCATCAACAAGGTCATCAACCAATTATATGAAAAAAATGTCGAGGTTGTTTACGACAAGATGCAGGACATCCATGTCTCAGGCCATGCCAAGCAGGAAGACCTGAAACTGATGCTGACACTGCTTCAACCCAAGTTCTTCATACCCGTACACGGAGAAAGAAGACACCTTGTCAAGCATGCCGAACTGGCTGAAAACCTAGGCATCAGAGCAAAAAACATCTTGGTTGCCAGCACTGGAGATGTAATAGAACTGACCAAAACAGAGCTGAAGTCTGACTCCAAGGTCCAGTACGGCAATATTATGGTTGACGGATTGGGTGTTGGCGATGTTGGCAATATAGTCCTTAGAGACAGAAAAATACTGTCAGAAGACGGTCTTATCATAGCAGTTGTCACAGTCGACAGAGCGACTGGTACCATTCTGTCAGGTCCGGACATCGTCTCTAGAGGATTTGTGTACGTCAGAGACAACGAAGATCTAATAGTTGAAGCCAAGCTGATTGTCAAGGCTTCAGTTGAAAAGAGCTTTAAAAACAAGATAAAGGACTGGGCACCAATCAAGAATGCAATCAGGGATGATCTGAGCAAATTCATCTACAATGATATTCAGAGAAGACCGATGATTCTGCCCATTATCATGGAACTTAAAAAATGAAAAAAATAATATTTTTGATAATCGTCTTGGCCGTCATCGGTGCAGGACTTTTATCAGTCAGCTATTACAATAACAACATAGATGCAGTAGATCCGAACAGCAGTGATGAGGTTCTGGTTCAAGTACCATCGGGATCATCACCAAATGCCATAGGTGATATTCTGCTGGAAAAGGGACTGATTCATGATCTGAATGTCTATAAGATATACCTTAGACTGAACGACAGGGGCGACCTATTCAAAGCAGGAGACTATTCCATGACCCAGTCCATGAATCTGGAAGAAATCACCACTTTGTTGGAAGTAGGCGGTAATGTCAAGACAACAACAGACATCACCATTCAGGAGGGTTTGACACTGTTAGAGATAGCAAATGTCATAGACTCCCAGTTTAGCATCGACAAAGAGGTGTTTCTAGCCCTAACCAATGATGTGTCCTATTTCGCTTCAGACTATTCATTTCTTCAGGATGAAAACATAGTCAGTCTGGAGGGCTATCTATATCCCGATACCTACAACATCTATCTGAATTCGACAGAAGAGAACATCATCAGAAGGATGCTCAGTGGCTTTGAGGATGTCTATACCAGCATCATAGATGGTAATATACCTGAGGGAATGGACCTAAACAGCCTTATGACTATGGCATCCATCGTCGAGGGTGAGGCACTGCTGGATATTGAGAGACCAGTTGTGGCATCGGTATTCTACAACAGAATTGAAGAGAACTGGCAACTAGAGTCCTGCGCCACAGTTCAATATGCGTTGGGCGAGAGAAAAAGCGTACTGACTTATGAGGATCTGGAAGTAGAATCGGATTACAACACCTATCGGCGTACAGGATTGCCACCTGGACCGATCAATTCTCCCGGAGCAGCTTCCATAAGTGCAGCAGTAAATCCAGACAGCACTGAATACATGTTTTTTCTGGCGATAGGGGACGGCTCCCACTATTTCACAGATAATTACGATGATTTCTTGAAAGCAAAAGCCAAATACATCAACAATTAGGTGAGAGTTTGGATCTAATAAACAGGGAATATATAGAGAAATACATACAAAGCTTAATTATAGAAGAAGACCGTGACATGGATGCCTTCAGGCGGGAATGCGAGCAAAACGCCATTCCCATTATCCATAAGGAAGTCGCCCAGCTGATCAGACTGCTGATCAGGCTCACAGGCTCTACAAGAGTTCTAGAGATTGGTACGGCTGTCGGATTTTCTTCTATTTTTATATCCAAAACAATAGACAATGAGAACGGCTATATCACAACCATAGACAGAAATAAAAAATTCATAGCACTAGCAAAAGAAAACCTCACTAAATACAGCCACAAAACACCCATTACCATCAAGGAAGGGGACGCAACAGAAATCCTTTTAGGCTTGACGAAGGAATATGATATAATATTCATGGACGCGGCAAAAAGCAAGTATATGGAGTTCCACGAGATAGCCTTAAAGCTATTGAGACCCGGGGGACTCATCATATCGGACAATGTCCTGTACAAAGGCATGATCGCGACAGATACGCTAGTGGTCAGGAGACAGAGGACCATCGTCAAAAAAATGCGTCAATACCTAGAATTTCTACACACTGATCCATCCCTTGAGACATCAGTGTTGCCTATTGGTGATGGATTGGCCATATCGCTAAAAAAATATTAACTGCCACTTTCATCAGGAGGAAATAACATGAAAAGACCTGAAATACTGGCACCTGCCGGTAATTTAGAAAAACTAAAAATGTCTGTCGAATACGGCGCAGATGCTGTTTACTTTGCTGGTTCCCAGCTGGGGCTTCGGGCAGGTGCGCAAAACTTCAGTAGAGATGATCTGAAAGAAGCCATCGATTACTGCCACCAGCACGGTGTCAAAGCCTATATTACAGTGAATATAATTGCCCACGATAAGCATTTTGAGGGCATTGAAGAATATATACAGTTCCTTGAGAGCATCCATGTGGATGCCATCATCGTATCGGACCCCGGAGTTCTTCTAAAGGTAAAGGAGCATGCACCAAATGCAGAAATTCATCTCAGTACCCAGGCAAATACCACTAACTATCAGACAGCCAATTTCTGGCATGAGATAGGTGCTGATAGAATCGTTCTGGCTAGAGAACTGACTCTAGAGGAAATAAAAAGCGTCATCCAACATAAAAAGGACACACTAAAAATAGAATCATTTGTTCATGGTGCCATGTGTATATCCTATTCTGGAAGATGTCTGCTCAGCAGCTTTATGACCAACCGACACTCTAATCTAGGAGACTGCTCACACCCATGCCGATGGAACTACAGTGTGGTTGAAGAAAAACGACCCAACGAATACTATCCAGTGATGGAGGATGAAAACGGCACATTCATATACAACTCCAAGGATCTTTGCATGATAAACAACCTGCAGGACCTCCTTGAGACAGGAATCAACAGCTTCAAGATAGAGGGGCGTATGAAAAGCTCATACTACAACGCTACAGTTGTGAGATCCTACAAGAACGCACTGATGGAGTTGATAGAAGGAAAACCATTCGATCCCTACTGGTATGAGGAGATTAAGAAAGCCTCTCACAGAGACTTCACAACAGGCTTCTACTATGGAGATCCGAAAGAAGAGGGACAGCTTTATACATCTAGCTCCTATATCCGCGAGTACGACTTTATCGGACTGGTGAAGGACTATGATCCGATAACACAAATGGCGACGGTCGAGCAAAGAAACAAGTTCTCCATCGGTGATGAAATAGAGATATTCGGTCCGGATATAAGACACTTTGACTATCAAATAAAAGAGATGTACAATAGTAAGGATGAACCAGTTGAATCAGCACCCCATCCACAGGAAATTATTCAAGTAAAAATAAATCCACCCATTAAACCGTGGTATATTTTAAGGAAAAAGAGGGTATAAAGATGAGGAAACCAATTTTTATAGGAATAACAGGTGGGAGTGGCTCCGGCAAGACCACAGTCGTCAACAAGATAAAGTCCGAAATACCATCAAAGAGCATGACGGTCATTGAACAAGACTCCTACTATAAGGACCAGAGCCATCTGTCCTACGAGGAACGATGCAAGACAAACTATGACCATCCTTTTGCATTTGATAGTGATCTGCTGATTAAGCACCTGATTGACCTAAGAGAGGGTAAATCCATCCAAAAGCCTCTTTACGACTATGAGATTCATAACAGAAAGAAAGAGACACAGACAGTGGAACCCACTGAGATAATAGTACTGGAAGGCATCCTGATTTTCTATGACAAGCGGATCAGGGATTTTCTTGACATCAAAATATTTGTAGATACTGCATCTGACATCAGACTTGTAAGAAGAATTGTCAGGGATATGAACGAGCGATCAAGAACCATTGATTCTGTTTTGATTCAGTACATGGAAACAGTCCGCCCAGCCCATGAACAGTTTATAGAGCCGACCAAAAAATACGCAGACATCATTATCCCAGAGGGTGGAAACAATCTCGTAGCCATCGATCTAATGGTGACTAAGCTAAAATCTATAACGGATTTCCATTGAAATGATTACAAAATATGATATGATAATCATATTAAGACTGATAAACAAAAGGTGAGCCTATATGAATATAAAAAACCGAGCAGCTAAACTAGGGGATATCCTCATTTCTTCAGGAAGAATCAACGATAGCCAGTTAGATGAGGCATTACAACTTCAAAAGAAGACAGGTCAGAAGCTGGGAGAGATCCTGGTAGAATTTGGATGGGTCAAAGAGAAGGAAATCATCGAAACCCTGGAGCACCAGATGGGTATCGAAAAATATGATATTCAGAATAATATCGTTGAGGCAGAGATTCCCAAGCTAATATCGGAGAACCTTGCAAGACGATATAATGCTATACCCGTTAAAGTTTTGGGGGACAAGCTGACAGTAGCCATGTATGATCCCCTCAATATCTATGCCATCGATGATATCGAGATAGCTACGGGTCTCAAAGTCAATCCTGTCCTGGCAAGCAAAAAAGATATTATCAGTGCTATTGACCAATATTTTGGCAAGCAAAATGCGGAAAAAGCTATAGAGGATTTCGCCAAGCAGTACACGGGTGGTGCTGATGATTCCAATATAACCGAGGAATCTCTCGAAGCTATAAAGAATGCACCGGTTGTAAGACTAGTCAACTCCATTATGAAACAGGCACTTAAGGCTAGGGCCAGTGATATCCACATAGAGCCATTTGAAAATATTGTCAGAATTAGATTCCGTGTAGACGGTCAGCTCATGGAGGTCATGACACCTTCCAAGCAGACACACTCGGCAATCGTTACCAGAATCAAAATCATCGCAAACCTAAACATCGCAGAAAAGAGAAATCCTCAGGATGGTAGGGTTGAGATGGAAATAGACGGAGGCATGGTGGATATGCGTATCTCCATACTGCCTACCGTTCATGGTGAGAAGATTGTTATCAGGCTTTTGGAAAGATCTGGGTTCCTTATGGGCAAAACAGATCTTGGTTTTACAGAATATAACCTAAAGAAGTTTGAGGACATACTGGACATACCAAATGGTATCATTTTGGTCACAGGCCCTACAGGTAGTGGTAAAACAACCACTCTATACACGGTTCTAAGCGACTTCAACAAGGTCAATACCAATATTGTAACGGTAGAAGACCCCGTAGAGTACCGTATGGACGGCATCAATCAGGTGCAGGTCAACGAAAAAGCAGGACTGACATTCGCCTCTGGTCTGAGATCCATTCTTAGACAGGACCCGGATATTATTATGATCGGTGAGATTAGGGATATGGAGACTGCTCAGATTGCAGTAAGAGCAGCCATCACAGGCCATATCGTTATCAGCACACTCCACACCAATGACGCACCTGCTACCATCATGAGACTAATCGATATGGGGATACCTGCTTATCTGATTTCTACCTCAGTCAAGGGTATAGTGGCTCAAAGACTGGTAAGAAGGATATGCAAGCACTGCAAGGAATCCTATCCGATCACAATAGCTGAAAAGAAAATACTGAAAATAGATGAAGATATACAGCTTCACAGAGGAAAGGGCTGCAACATGTGCTTCCAGACCGGTTATCTGGGAAGGATAGCCATCCATGAAATCATGGAAATGACAGCCGAAGTCAGAAAAGAAATCGATACATCTGAATCAACAGACCTAATAAGAGTTGCAGCATCCAAGCAGGGGATGGTCACTCTGGAGGAGAATTGCAGAGATTTAGTTATTAACGGTATCACAACTGTCGAAGAAATGCTGAAAGTAGCCTATACAGTCGATTAAAGGGGGATTTATTATGTATGATATTAATGAGATCTTAAGATGGACAATAGAAAAAGGGGCATCAGACCTGCATATAGCAGCAGGCTATTACCTGACCATGCGTATCGATGGGAAGTTGGTCAAGGTGGATGACAAAATGTTTACGCCTGAGGACACCTACAATATCGCCAAACAGGTTCTGAATGAACGTAAACTGGCAGCTATTGAAGAAAAGGGTGATGCTGACCTATCCATGTCGGTACCTGACGCTGGTCGTTTCAGACTCAATATCTTCAAGCAAAGGGGCTCTTACGGACTTGCTATCAGGGCAGTGTCACTCACCATTCCAACATTGGAAGAGCTTGGCCTACCAGCGAAGCTTAAAGATTTGACGAGAGAGAAAAGGGGCATGATTCTGGTTACAGGTCCTACAGGGAGTGGTAAATCAACTACTTTAGCTTCAATGATTGATATCATAAACAATGAAAGAAATAACCATGTCATCACGTTGGAAGACCCTATAGAGTACCTTCATAGACATAAGAACTGCATTGTCAACCAGAGAGAAATGGGATCAGACTTCTCCAACTTCGCCCAAGGATTGAAGTCCTGTTTGCGTCAGGATCCGGATGTTATTCTCCTTGGAGAGATGCGTGACCTGGAATCCATAGAGATCGCCCTAACAGCTGCAGAGACAGGCCATCTTGTCTTCTCTACTTTGCATACCATCGGAGCACCAGCTACAGTTGACAGGATCATCGACGTATTTCCACCACACCAGCAGCAGCAGGTAGCTATACAGCTAGCCAACGTGTTGGTATCTGTCGTATCACAGCAGCTGCTACTCAAAAATGGGGGAGGGAGAACCGTCGCCACTGAGGTTATGATTGCCACACCGGCTATAAGAAACACCATACGTGAAAAGAAAACCCATCAGATCATGAGCAGTATTCAGACAGGAGCTAAATACGGCATGCATACCATGGACAGCAACCTGATGGAATTATATAAGAAAGACCAGATATCCAAACAGACCTTGTTCAATGCATGTATCGACAAGGAATATATTAAACGATTCGTCATGTCTTAGGGGGTGTGATAAATGCCTAGTTTTAAATATACCGCAATGGACAACAAGGGTAAAAAAATGAAAGGTACATTCACAGCTGGCAGTGCCAATGATGTATCAGAAATGTTGAAGGAGAAGCATTTTTTTCCTGTCAGTATCGAGGAGAATAAAGCGAGCAAAGATCAAGAGAGCGTATTTGCGAGATTTTCAAAAGTAAACAATAAAGACCTAGCTGTCTTTTGCCGACAGTTCTATGCTATGCTAAATGCCGGTATTCCAATTATCAACTGTATTGATATTATTCAGCAACAGACTGTTAAGAAGAGATTTCAAGGTGTCATTGCCGATTTATTTGAGCAGCTTCAAAAGGGATACACTTTCTCAGAAGCACTAAAGCAGAATGCTGATGTGTTTCCTAACATCATGATCAACATGGTTGAAGCAGGAGAGGTTAGTGGTAATCTTGATCTGATCATGGAAAGATTGTCTGTTCACTTTGAGAAAGAATATAAGATAAACAACAAAATCAAAAGTGCCATGGCATATCCTGCGGTACTGGCAATTGTAACTATAGGCGTTGTGGTCTTTCTACTGATGGTAGTTATGCCTACCTTTATCGGCATGTTTGCTGGGGCAGGGGTTGCTTTACCGAAGCCTACCTTGATAATGATGGGTATTAGTGATTTTCTAAGAACAAAATGGTACATCGTCATATTTGTGGGTGCATTGATATCATATTTATTATTTAAAACCAGACAAAACGACAAATTACGAGAAGGACAAGACAAGTTTCTATTAAAAAGAATGCCTATACTGAATGACATAACCACAAAAATTGTGTCCTCCAGATTCACTAGAACCATGTCAACGCTTTTAGGATCAGGGGTCGAATTGCTGACAGCAATAGAAATCACCAGTAGGGTCACCGGCAACAAGTACGTTGAAACCGTTTTGGGAAAAGTCTCAGAGGATGTAAAAAAGGGCGTGACCATGTCCGAACCTCTCAAAAGATATGCTGTTTTCCCACCAATGATCTCTTCAATGATCAAGATAGGTGAGGACTCCGGTGCCCTTGACAATATTTTGGATAAGACTGCGAACTTTTACGACGACGAACTAGATACTGCCATTCAGAAACTCACATCTCTGGTAGAGCCAATCATGATTGTTATAATGGGTGCCATAGTCGGATTTATAGTCGTCGCTATGATGATGCCTATGTTTGATATGCTACAGACAGTCAGTTAAATGAATTAATATAGAGAATATAGATTTAATGGCATTATCAATTATGGTAGTGCTATTATTTTCTTAAAATTTCCTAAATATTTTAAATAACTTGAATAAAACAAAATATACGGGGTATATATGGCATATAGCTAAAAAAAAGATTATTTTTATAGGAGGAAATAATATGTTTAAATTAATGAACAAGCAAAGAAACAAGAAAGGTTTTACTCTGATAGAGCTGATAGTGGTAATTGCAATACTAGGTATTTTGGCTTTGATAGCAATTCCAAGGTTTGCTGGATTTACTGATAGGGCAAAAATTGGTAATGATGAGCAATATGCTGCGATAGTTGGTAACTCATTGGTGGTTATGCTAGCTTCAGATGATTTTACGTTAAATGATTCTCCTGCAGAATTTGAAATTGATGCTGATGGGACTGTATCAGTTCAAACAGCTGCTGATGTTACTGGTTTTGTAGTTGGAGATTTGGAAAAACTAGTTAACCCTGTTGATTTACAGTATTATGACGGTGGTATGGTTATTCAAATAACATCGACTGGAGAACATGAATTAGTAAGTGGCACTAGTGATGCAACAGGAAGTACTGTCACAACTACATACTAAGAATAATGATGTAAAGATAGTCAATCAAAGGTTTAAAGGCTCTGGAACGTTGGATTAAGAGCGGTATACTATTAAAATCAAAGAAGATGCAATTCTAATGGATTGTATCTTTTTTATAACTTTCTACTATTGGTTTAAAAAAATACAGGTATGAGGATTTAATCATGGATCAAACGAGACTTCAACAATATATCAATTTGATAACACTTTCATGTCTTTCTATTGTTCCATTAGTATATGTGCCTATTGGAGAATACTTTGATTATTTTTACGAGCCAAAAGCAATAATACTTGCTATTTTATCGTTGTATTTTTTAATTATCGTGTTTATAAAACGACAGAATTTAAATGAAATATTTCAACCTGATCGGATTAATTTTAGTTTGATTTTTTATGTTTTCATTCTTATAATTTCATTATTTTTTGCTCTTAATTTAAATCTAGCAATTCAGGGAAAACCTGACAGAGTTGATGGATTCAGTACTATGGTTGTCTACTTTCTGCTATTTATTGCCGCTAGATCAAGTAATTTGACTATGAAAAGCCTTGCCAGAGCATTATTGATAACAGCTACAATACTTTCCATATATGGAATTTTTCAATATTTCGGAATAGATCCTTTTCCTAGAGATTTTCTTAGACTCGAATGGAACAGATCATTTGCAACCTTTGGCAATCCTAATTTTATGGGTACCTATCTAGTTTTGATGATTCCGTTTGCACTTCATATGTTTATTAAGGAACAAAACAAACTGGGAGCCATTGTTTACTCAATTTTATTGTTTTGTCTTCTTTGCACGAGGACGCGTGGTGCTTGGATTGGTGGTATTGTTGCTTTGTTTAGTTATATTGTCTTTACTAATATATACGATAACCGATCTAAATCAACTATACATAAAACTGCATTAATACTACTATTAACAATAGTTATACTATTTAGCTTTAATCAAATTTCAGGTGGAGGGTTCATTCAACGCTTCACATCAATTTCTACTGAAGCTACTGAAGTCTTAACCGACGGAGACAATGCTGAAAAGGGCGGTGGGTCTAGAATATTTATTTGGAAAAAGGTTATCGAAATGATCAGAGAGAAACCCTTCTTTGGTTATGGTATTGAAAACTTAGCAGAGCCTTTTGTTGAAAAGTATGAATCGGAAATGATTGAAAAATATGGCTATGTTTTATTTGTTGATAAAGCACATAATGAATATCTCCATGTTGCTGTTACTTCCGGAATACCTTCACTAATCATTTATCTTGCTTTTATTTTTCAAGTCTTAAAAAAAGGTGTAAAACGTCTTCCATTTCATCCTAAATACTGGCCAATAATGGCAGCAATTTTTGGCTATCTTACACAAGCTTTTTTTAATATAAGTGTTGTATCGGTAGCTTATATATTTTGGGTCTTTTTGGGTCTTGCTTCGAATTATACGAACGACGTAAATGTATAATTTACCATTATTTGGGTATCTTATATTTGTATCCATTATAACTAGATGAAGACAATATAATCAATTATAAAAAATAGTTAATTTTTTGATATAAAAAATTTATTGAAACTTGATATTTATTATAATGCATGTAATTGAATTGTAATTAACATGCGTTATAATTGTAATCAATATAAACTTATATATGTTATACTAGAATAAAAGTTAAAAATTAAAATATTTTAATTCTAATAAATAAATGGTATAATATTTATACAATATACTAGGTTTTTATCTCATCAAAATTTGATAAATAATATTCATTAGATAGATAAATATTGTTTTTAAAAGGGAGGTATGGATGAAATGTTCAAGTATATAAACAATAAAAAGGGAAATGCCCTAATCATAGTTATTATAATTATGGTTGTATTGATTATTGTTGGTGGTACATTAGCAACAGTAAGCTTAGCAGAAGTCAAACAAGGTGTAAGACATGAAAAACTTTCGCAAGCTCATTATGTGTCAGTTACCGCGGCAGAAGCTGTGGGAAATTATTTTATGAGTAATCAGAATGACTCCATAGTAAAAACTCTGATAAACTCTATTGAGAGCGGCGGTTCTGAAAGCTTTCCTAATACTAACTTTCCGAATAATGTTTTCGGTGAAGGAACATATGAAGTGACAGTAACCGGACAACCAGGTAGTTTATCTATTGAGTCAACAGGTATTATAAACAACGAATTCCAAAAGTCAAATACTTTAGTTATCAGCAATATATATCCGGATCCTTTCTGGGGTCAGTATGCTGTTGCAGCAAAGACACTGATTGAGGCATCAGGTGGATCATTTAACATATTAGGAAGTATCATGTCGGGTGGTCCCCAAGCCTTGACAGATACCCAATTAACTAAAATAACTGGAACTAAAGAGTTTAACTCAACGGCAGGATTCCCAACAGTTAAGTATCCGTTTTCTGTCTTTACTTCAGAATTCGGTCAAACACCTACTAACGTACACGAGATTCCTGATGGAGTAACTGGAGATACAATATTTAATGCTGGAAACTTATATAATATTGGTGCTACATCTAAAGGATATGCAATCGATATTGGTGGGGGGAATGAGTTAACTTTTAATACAGGTAGTGAAGGAAGTATCACTATGCTGAATCTAGAAGGTGATTTGAGACAATCTGGTAATTCAACAATGACATTTAATGGTAGCGGAATCGTTATCTTTTACGTTGATGGAAATATTGACATAAGTGGTGGATCTTGGATTCAAGTAGGTTATGCGGGAGATGTATTGTTTTATGTAGGTCAAGATCCTGCTGATACGACAACACGTACCGTCTTGTTTAGTGGAAATACTAGTTATAAAGCTCATATTATTGCCCCAGATGCTCACATGACCTATAATGGTGGTGGAAGCAATTCTTTCACTGGGATGGCTGTTGTTGAATATTTTAAAGGACACGGAAGTTTCAATATAGTTCAACAACCAGAAGTGGATGAAGACTTAAATGCATTGTTGATTTGGCCATGGACTAAGTATATGTGGTTTAACTAAAGAGTAAGGTGATTAGAATGACTTGCAAATATAAATCGCTTAAAACCAGTGGTATGACACTTATTGAGATTGTTGTCTCTTTAGCTATTCTCAGTATTATAGTTTTAGGTTTCTTTTTGATATTCACATCCAGTTTTGCTCATATTTATAGAATGGGAACAAAAACCTCTGCGATGTCATATGCTCAGGAAGTTGTTGATAATATATATATTAGTGGTGAAGTTAGCGAAGCTTATATCCAGTCTATTGATAGCGCTGAGACATTTTTGAAATTGGATGATTGTTCAGATATTGATAGCCATGCCTACAATGGAGTTAATCGAATTGTATATTGTATCGGTACGGAAACCCTCATCGATACAGCTATGACAAGAGTTACTGTAAGGGTTTTTTATAAAAACGGTGATGAAAGCGTTGTGCTATCCAGTATTATACCTTAAATATAAGAAGGTGAGAATGTGTGTAAATTTATAAAAAATGATAAAGGTATTACCTTACTTGAAATCATTATTTCAATAGCGATTGTTGGTATTCTTCTTACGTTGACCTTTAATTTATTTTTCTTCGGTAATGAAGTTTTTGCTAGAGGCTCTGAGCAATACAACGTTCAAACTTCTGTCAGAATATCTACAACAAGTATTACGGATACAGTTAGATACGCGACTGCTTTATACATAGAGTCAAATAAACCAGATACGTTCGAAGATCCATATCATTATATATATTATGAAAATGGTATTGTTTATTATAGTTATATTGACAGTGATAGCACCAGAAAAACTAGGTTTTTAGGTACTGATATCACTTCTTTAGAGTTCAGTAAACAGTCAGACAGATTGGTTAGCATGTCAGTTACCGGTATTGAACGAAATCAAACCTATGAAATTGATATGGATATAGGGCTCCCTAATATGGAGATGAAGAACAATGATGTTTTTGGATCCGCTGGATCTGTCTTAAAGTTTCAAAAGGACAGCACTATTACAAATCTCTCCGCATCTAATGAAGTAAGACTTAATCGCGAAGCGAATTTTAGCATGTTTAATGGTGATGATTTTTTATTTGTAGCTAATAAAGATGTTACTTGGGCTATTATTAGTGGAACGGGGGTTTCAATAATAAGTAGCACTGATAGAACTGCTGTAGTTCAAGCCTCTGGCACTATTGGTGACCAAGCTTGGATTAGAGCTACAAGTATTGCAGATTCATCCAAATATCGTGAAGTTAGAATGACTATCGTTGAACAAACATCTTCTGCTAAAATAGTAAAATCAGAAGACTTATCAGAAATAACAGGCGAATTAAATTTAGTTGTAGGAGAAAGTCAAGAATTAAAAGTTATAATTGACCCTCCTTTAGATATTGATGAAGGAATTACAATCGATGATATAAACTGGTATGGAACAAATTCAGGACAATATTCTTTCGATGAGAACATAGCAGATCCTAATGATACTGTTTTAATAACTGGCGTAAATGTTGGTGCTTTAGCAGATTTAACAGCCCGAATCGACTTAAGTGATGGCACTATCTTATATGACACAATTATTATAAACGTTACCTCTACCATGGAGTATGCGAAATTAATAGATCTTTCATTTGGAAAAGGAGTTTTAAGTCCTACTTTTAATTCAGATGTGTTAAATTATACTGTTTCTGGTGATAAACAAGAAACATTGGTAGCTAATGCAAATACAGGAACAACCATTATTATTAATCCATTACCTACTAATACTAATGGGAAATATGATTTATCTGAATCAATCAATATCTCCATAACTGTTTCAGAAGACGGCAAAATCACAAGAATCTACACTATAACGAATTAAAAAGTATTTGTTAATTGGGCTCTTGAACAAATTTTAAGTAGTCTACCTAAGACAATAGTTATTAAAGATATAATCTGAAAGGATTGTATCTTTTTCAGATTTATGGTTACTTAGATTCTTAGTAAGCGGACAATAAAAGATGTATTTAATCCCAGCTGAGAACATGAGACAATAGGACATAATGCAACACTTTTAGAGTAAACACAAGTGTTGCAAACACTTTAAAAGTCTCATGAGGTATCTATGGACATGAGAAGTATCAATCATCAGGCAAAGATCATGGAAATGTAAACTTAAGTTATGAAAATCTGAATGATTCATCTTAACGTTTCAAAATTATGAACAATACCCGAGCTGTAGAGGAATAAAACATCCTGATCCTTCGAAAAATCAATGGTTCCAGACAAATAGGATGAGGTGACATATCTTGTATCGACGGCAATGATCTTAGCATAATTAAAACTCAGCAAGGGGAGTATACTGCTTCCAAAACTATCCCTAAATACAATGAGCTCTTTATCTGTCTGGGCATGAGGATTGTTGATTTCCAAAATAGGAGAAGCACCTGACAAAAAGACATCATATGCGTCCAAACCTGAGAGCTTGGATTCATCATACATGTCTATCAAACCCTTTTCATAATCAAAGATGCTATAGGATTGAAAATTAGGATGATTCATATATAATAAGGCTTCATGCTCTCTGTGACTTGGCAATTGTCCATACAGCACACCTAAAAATGATGGGTGTGTTTTTATTATGAAATCCTTTTCGTCATATTGAATCTGCGTGTCCATACCATCAAAAATGACGTCGACAATAGGATGGAGGGTCTCTTGTCTCCAATGTGTATCAGTTTCATAAAAATGTTCCAAGCTCAACTTATTGGATATGGAAATAAAGGATAGTCCTAGGAGATTTTCTTTTAGGAAAGCTTCTGTTGCAGCTTCCATTTGGACTAATTGTTCTCTATCACTGTAACTGGTTTTATCCGGAATATGAACATAATAAATTTTATTGTTATGAAAATAGTCTTCCTTAAGACTTTCAATATAGGCTACAAATCGCTCCAGTTCTGTAATGCTTTTATAGTCAATCATTTTAAAAATGTGATTTTTTTCTGAGAAAAGACCGGACACATCTTGCTTACCAAGGACGGATTCCTCAAACCATACTTTTAGTTGACGGAATTCATGCCTAAAGACGATTTGATCCAAGGCATAGTCCTCAAAATCCAAAAACCACTTTCCGGAAACCAATGTTTCAACTTTGATTTCAGGGAATTGTTTGAGCTTGCGTCTTTCCCAAATAGATATTTCATTGTCAGTTTTTATGAGATTCAGCAGGGTAATAGATAAGATTAGAACCGCCACCAAAATTGTTTTCATTCTAGAATACATAGTCAAAACCTAAAATATAGAAATGGATTAAAGGAGCCATCCACCAAATAGCTTGCAGACAGCAGATAAATAAATCCTAGTCCAGCAGCTTCAAGGACGCCTAACCATTTCGCACCTTTCATGTGTTCAATAATTTTTGTTATGTTGTGAGCGACAATAGGTGTTGCTCCAATACCACCTATAATAAATAAAATAATATAGCTTTTCAAATGATATAGGCTTTCATGAGAAAAAGCTGGTATGTCGAGGAACCCAAACATACCCTGATAGACACTAAATACCATTTTCAAGTCATCAAATCGGAACACGACAAAAGACAGCATTACCAACATAATCACGTAGAAGTGTCTAAAGCTCCTTGGCATTTTCCCCAATACTCTTAGAATAACTGTTTTTTCCAGCCCAAGAATAATTGAGAAACCGATACCCCAAATAATGAAATTCCAGCTGGCACCATGCCATAGACCAGTCAATCCCCAAACAACCAGAAGATTGAAACCTGTCTTTAAAGAGCCATTTCGACTTCCACCCAAGGGAACATAAACATAATCTCTAAACCATTGTCCCAGTGTAATATGCCATCGCCGCCAAAACTCGGTTATGGATCCGGCGCTGTAAGGGTATCTGAAATTTTCAGGAAATTGAAAACCGAAGATGCTTCCCAAGCCAATCGCCATATCGCTATATCCTGAAAAATCATAATAGATTTGGAGTATATAGGCAGCAGCGCTTAACCAATATAATAAAACATCTGGTTGAGTCGCTCCTATTATCTCATTTGCCAAAACACCAAAGCTATTGGCGAATATGACTTTCTTAGACAATCCAATAACAAATCGAGCAAGTCCATAATACACTTTTTCGAAGCTGTGTTGACGATGAAGCAAGTCTGAGCTGATGGATTGGTATCTTACGATAGGACCTGCTATCAGTTGAGGAAATAAAGAAACGTAGGTCCCTAATCCTAAAAAGCTTTTCTGCGCTTTCGCTTGTCCTCTATAAACATCTATCGTATAGCTCATCGTTTGAAATGTGAAAAAACTTATACCAATTGGTAGAGGAATTTTCAGCAATGGAAAATCTGTCGATAGCAAGCTGTTGATGTTTTGTAAAATAAAATCACTGTACTTGAAAAATGACAACAGACCAACATTTATGACGATAGAGGAGATAAGGGCGATTTTTGCTTTTCTTTTACCATAATGCGCATCAATGACACAGCTATGGTAGTAATCAATAAGAATAGAAAACAGCAGTAAAAAAACATAAACAGGTTCTCCTATAAAATAGAAGATAATACTGCTTGCAAATAATGTTTTATTCTTATGTTCATCAGGTGTTAAAAAATAGCCCACCATTACGATGGGCATGAAATAAAATAAAAATTGAATGCTTGAAAAAACCATGAGATCTATATGTTCATAATCTGATGAAAAGCATCCTGCAGGGCTTCACTTCCTTCATTGTCCATGATTAGGACAATATAGTTGTGCGCACTGTCAACTATGATGTTGTCATCTTCCACGCCTACACAGATCCATTTTCTACCATCAACATTTTCCTTGATATCTTTTTTGATTGTTTCAAGATCGTCAGTATTATCTACTTTAACCAATACTACTGAATGGGCCTGCGCCGACATCATCGGCTCAGAAGCTAGAGCTTCTTCAAACTCAAAATTTGTGACACCCAACATGTAAGCCATATTCTCTTCATTTACAGTAGTCTTGACCAATTTAGGCCATTCCATATCTGTCTGAGCATACATCTCATCAATGATCTCCTCAAGTGTCATGTCAATGCTCGTTGTGGTATCCTCTGATACCGTTGTCTGATTTTGGCAACCTGTTAAGTTAATAATAATCGTCACCATCAATACTGCTACTGCTAATCTTTTCATTTCTGTTTCCTTTCTTTTTAGTATATTTTTTAAAATCACATAAGTTAAGTAGACGATATACTAAAATAAAAGTTCCATTTATCGGTTAATTCATACTATTCTTTTTCGATTCTTCTACCAGTTCTGATATTTCTTCATCTGTGAAGCCACCATATTTTTGGAAGGTTTTTAAATCTAGCTCTTCCAGTTTGACAGTTGGCTCTTTTTTTATAGCCAATAGGATTTCATCTAGAATGGAAATCAGTTCTTCTTTTTCACCTTTTTGGACAATCTCATTTGGGAATTTTGGGAAATTGGTTTCTCTGTAATAGATTGGTTCGTAGGGAGGCATTTTTTTGAAATCACCATTTTCGATATATCCCTCTAGACCATATTTTTCTTCCATGTCAATCAATTGTTGTCGCAATTCGCTGCGTGCTTCTAAGTATTGTTGCTTTATAGGCTGATTTGGAGTTAGTTCATGTAGTAGGTTGGTTGTTTCCTTAGGATCGTCTATCATGTCGAATAACTCCTCGTAACCACCACCATAATAATAATTGTACTTGTATTGCTTGTTTCGTAGGCTGACCCATCGTTTATTATCCTTGCAGTATTCGATGTATTGCACTTGTCGATTTTTGTGGCCAACTTCAACAAAAACAGACTCACCGGGTAGTTCCAAATCTCCAGGGTAGGGAATATCCGCAGCATCCAGGAATGTGGGTAGGATGTCGTTTAAGTCCACAAAATCATGACGCTCAGATCCAGCAGCCACTCTGCTTGGATAGCGTACTATGAAAGGAACCTTTGATGCACTATCATAGGGCAAAAATTTCTGATAGGTGCCATGATCACCCAGCATCTCTCCATGATCACTAGTGAATAAGATTAGGGTATTGTCCAGCTCGCCGATTTCTTCCAGTTTAGCTATTATTTTGCCGATGTTGTTATCCACATGAGAGATGGAGGCATAATACAATTCCCTGGCTCTTTGTAGATACTTGGTATTGGGATAGTCAGCAATTGGCTTGTTTTCCTCTGCTAAAGGTGATAGTGGGGTTTTGCTGACAAAAGGTTCCGGTAGTGATGCATCCTTATAGAGGTCCGCCCATTCATCAGGCACATCAAAAGGTGGGTGAGGATGGATGAATCCTGCCCAGATAAGAAATGGACGGCGGTCTTGATTTTCGTCTAGATAGTCAATGGTTTTGTCAGCTACCCAGCAGTTTCCATGATGTTTTTCAGGCACTAAAGAGCGTTGTGGCAACATATATAGTAGATGTCGGACTCCATGTATACTTTGCAAGTGCCCGTAGCCTTGTTCTTTCAAATACATGGCGTAATCATCGTCTTCTCGGTATTCGGGTATTTCGTCCATCAGATAGAGCCGATGGAAACCGTTGTGTCGTCTATAAGGCTGGAAATGGAGTTTCCCGATAGCCACTGTGTCATAACCACCATCCGATAGAATCTGAGGAAAGGTAGGCAAGTGGTAGGGAATATTTTTTTTGTCCACAAAGTAATTGTCATCAAATCCATGATGTCGTGCTGTCAATCCAGTTAATAGATTATGTCTAGCCGGTATGCAGACAGGATTGGGGGAGTAAGGGTTTGTGAAAACACAGCCTTCCTTTGCCAAACGGTCTAGATTAGGGGTATGCATGAAATCATATCCTAGTGCATTGATGGTGTCATATCTTTGTTGGTCAGTTGTGATTAAGAGAATATTAGGTTTCTTTTTCATATTTTTCTCCTCAAGGTTTGTGCCATGTGGTTTAATCTTGGATAGGCATATTCGAAGAACTCAATATATGTCTCACAGTATTGGTTGAGTTGCAATTGTCCATCGATATTAGGCTCACGATTTCTTCGACAACCACCTCGACAAAGTGGCATCCACGGACAAGTCTTACATTTTGAGTTAACATCGATAGAGATATTGATAAAGTCGGATGCTTTTTTATTGGATGCAGTTTCTAGCAAGTCCTGTTCTTTGATATTACCAAGACACCACTCATCAGTAGCATAGAAATCGCAGGGATAGATATTGCCATTACTTTCAATGACATATTGAATGCTGCATCGGCCTGTCATATCACAGGACTCTGACCCGTTTCCGGTTAGTATACCTAGTAGATTGTCAAAGTAGCGTATGCTGAGATATTCACCACGCATGACATCATGATACCAGATATCGAATAAGTCCTTCAAGAACAGAGTATAGGCTTCAGATGATAGACTATATGGATTATATTCGTGACTTTCTGATAGTGAATCAAGACAGGGGATAAACTGCATATACTGAATCTTTTGTTTTTTAAAAAAACGGTATATCTGATGGGCATGACTGGAAGCTTGATCTGTTACAACAGACAGGATATTGTAAGATACTTGATGTTTGTTCATCAGTTGCATACTTTGCATAACTCTGTTGAAGCTGCTTTTTCCATTAGGGTGTAGACGATAGCGGTCGTTGATATTCTTTGGTCCATCAAGTGAAAGCCCCACCAAAAAATTGTTTTTGGATAAAAAGATAGTCCATTCCTTATTTAATACGAGTCCATTGGTCTGAATTACGTTATTAATCTTGACTTTCTTGTGGTTATATTGATTTTGCAAAGCAATCAGTCGTTCATAAAAAGGAAGACCAGCTAGTGTAGGTTCTCCACCTTGGAAGGCAAAGCTACAGTTATGGTCAGCATAGGCTAGCGCTTTTTTTACTAGAGTTTCAAGTGTTTCTTCAGACATGATTCCATTATTTGGACATATGTTGTTTGAGGTCATGTCATGGTAAAAGCAGTATTGACATGACAGGTTACATAGACTTGATGCGGGTTTTATCAATAAACTGATAGGTGGCATTTGAGATCCTCCTTAGATGACTGAATCTCTTATAATTAACTTGGTGTTTAATACCAATTCTCTGTTTTCAGGTGGATGCTTCTCAATGATACCAATCAGTATCTTTGATGATTCATAACCCATTTGATAATTTGGCTGTTTGACGGTGGTTAGTGGGGGATCGATGATTCCTGCCATGGCAATATCATCAAAGCCAATGACACTGATATCTTGAGGAACTCTAAGACCCTTTAGTTTTATCGCCTGGATTGCACCAAATGCTATCATATCATTTCCGCAGAAAATACTGTCAAATTCCAAGCCTTGATCTATCGCCTTCAGAGTTCCGGAGTATCCCCAATCTAAGGTGAAGGATCCATCTAGAATCATTTCTTGTTTGACCTGGTGGTTGTGGTCCTCTAGTGCATTGATATAGCCTTGTAGACGGTCTTTAGAGGGTTTTGAGTTTATTGGTCCCGCTAGATATAGTATTTTTTTCATGCCCCTGCTTAATAGATAGGAGACAGCCTCATATGCACCACTAAGATTGTCAGATATGACAGTTCCACCGGATTTAAAAGAGTCGATTTCTCTATCTAGGGCGACAATAGGAATATTGGATTCTTTGAGATCTTTAGAATTAGTTCTTCTATGACTTGATGCGGTCAGAATAATACCATCCACCATTTTTTCTTGAAGCTTTTCCAAATAAGTTTGTTCTTTTTGTGCGTCGTTATCAGTGTTGCATAAAAAAACAGCATAGCCTAATTTGCTGGCATAATCTTCAACTCCACGAGCCAACTCGGGGAAAAATGGATTGCTTATGTCAGGTATGATCAAGCCAATGGTGTGGGTTTTTTTAGTGACCATAGAGCTTGCGATGCGATTAGGTACGTAGTTGTACTGTCTGACAATAGACATGACTTTTTTGCGTGTGGTTTCGGTGATTTCATGATCCTTGCGGTTGATAACTTTTGAGACGGTGGCTGTGGACACACCCGCTAGTCTGGCAATATCTTTGATCGTATATTTCATAGGAACCTCTTATACTATAAACTAGCTGTATTATACAAGATTATTGACTTGATGTCCAAGAATAAATAGAAATCTGTTTTTTTCATTGAAGGATTGACGCTGTTATGTTGTAATGATATACTTGATGTTAATTAAACGTTTAAGCCGTCACTGCTTTGGAGGTAATATTTGAAGTCGATTTGTATAATTGGAAGTATAAACATGGATTTATTTACCATTGTTGATAAAATGCCAGTTTTGGGAGAAACTGTTTTTGGAAGCCACTACTTTTTATCTCCAGGAGGTAAAGGGGCAAACCAGGCTGTTGCAACCGCAAGACTTGGAGAATCCATCACCTTGATTGGCAAGGTTGGACAAGACTTTTATGGCAATCAATTAATCAAGGTATTGAAGGACAATGGTGTGGAGACGAGATATATTCAACAAGAGTCCGATATTCTAACAGGCTTTGCCAATATATATGTTGATCGTAACGGCAACAATCAAATTACCGTCATTCCAGGCGCAAATAGCGCATTGAGACCTCAGGATATAGATCAAGCGATTTCAGCTATAGATTCTTCTAAAATTGTCGTATGTCAGTTGGAGATTCCTACAGAAACAGCTGTCTACGGTTTAAAGAAGGCAAAGGAAGCGGGAGCAGTAACAATTCTTAATCCTACACCTACACGTGGTTTTGATGATGCTTTATTACAGTATACAGATATTCTAATTCCAAATGAAATTGAGTTGCTGCAAATTATGAAAATTGATAAAGAGCCGTCCATGCAACAGGTTTTTGATTTCATGGCACAATATAAATTAAAGATTTTAATCACCACTCTGGGTGAAAATGGCTGCATAGCCTATTCGAACTCTTTGGCGGTTCACTATCCGGCAAAAAAAGTAGTTGCGATTAATACGACAGCTGCAGGAGATGCTTTCATTGGAGGCTTTGTAAAATCATATAGTAACCATTATGATTTAGGCATTGCCATTGATATGGCCCAAGAAGTAGCTGCTTTTACTGTTACACAAAATGGAAGCATGACATCTTTGCCGTATATGAAGGATTTAAAGATAACCAGCATATAAAATTTTGAAAGGAAGGTATTAATATGAGTGAAGTATATAAGATTGTTACAGATACAACGCTTACCTACAAACAGCAATTTGTAAAACTGGCTAAGCTAGGAGAGAATACAGATGACACCATTCCATACAATCCATTATGGCTTCAGGCGAAAGAAGCAGGCATGGTCTGTGACTTGTTTGAAGGAGCCTTACCATATAGACCTCGTTATATTATTCCGGATTACAGCATTTTAATGGAAAGAGGCAGTGATTTTCTGGAAATAGGAGCACCTACTGACTTGTGGGAGGCAGTACATGCTCTACTGATAATGTATAATCATGTGCCATCAGTGTCTAGTTTTCCGGTGTTCCTGGGTGATTTGGACACGCTGTTGGAACCATTTATAGAGGACGAAAAACAGGCGGAGAAAGCTATCCGTCTATTCATGCTGCATATTGACCGCGTCTTTACTGATTCTTTTGTACATGCCAATATTGGTCCTAAGGATACTAAAGCGGGGAGGATTATCTTAAAGGTTACAAAAGAGCTTCAAACGGCTGTGCCAAATATGACCCTCAAATATGATCCAGATGAGACCAGTGATGAATTCGCAGCTTTATGCGCTTCAACCATGTTGGAAACGGCTAAACCAAGCTTTGCAAATCATCGTATGTTTAAGAAAGAATATGACGATGGTTATGCCCTTGCCAGCTGCTACAATGGATTTAGGATGGGCGGAGGAGGCTATACCTTGCCTCGTTTGAAGTTGGCTCACATAGCTAAGCAAGCTAATTCAATAGCACATTTCAAGGATGAATTACTGCCGCACTATGTGGACTTGATGTCTGAGTTTATGGACATGCGGATAAGGTTTATGGTTGAAGAGTCAGCGTTTTTTAAAAGCAATTTTCTTGTGAGGGAAGGCTTTGTCAAGCAAGAAAACTTTGTGGGGATGTTTGGCATGGTTGGCTTGGCAGAATGCGTCAACACTTTGCTCAATATTGAAGACCCTCTAAAAGGCTACGGCCATCTAAAACAAGCGGATGATTTAGGAGAAGATATCATCAGACATCTAGATGATTTGGTTTCAAAACATACAGCGCCATATAGTGAAAACAGCCAGAATCGATATTGGCTTCACGCTCAGGTAGGTATTGAAAGTGATGGATTAGGTTCATCTCCGGGTACACGGATACCCATAGGTGCTGAACCGGAAACTCACCAACAAATCAATCATTCAACACGATTCCACAAATATTTCCCTACGGGAACAGGAGATATTTATAGATTTGATGAAACCTGGAAGAACACACCAGAAGCCCTGGTTGATATTATTAGAGGTGCACTGGAAAAAGGCGTTCGATATTTCTCAGGTTATTGTGAAAACAACGATTTGGTTAGAGTAACTGGGTATCTGGTCAAGAGAAGTGAGATGGAAAAACTGGATCGCAAAGAAGCTGTTAAGAATCATGCAACAGTATTGGGTCAAAATTCTAGAGACTTGGCAAAAGCCTTGGATAGAAGGGTGAACCGCAAATGATAAAAGCGCCTGTCTGCAAAATTATCCCTTTTTCAAACGTTGATGGACCTGGTAATCGAATGGCGATATTTTTTCAAGGGTGTCCTTTTAGTTGTTGGAACTGTCATAATCCAGAAACAATCAATAGATGTAATAACTGTGGTCTTTGTATAGAGACTTGTCCTGAAAATGCTTTAGTGATGAGAGCCAACGAAGTGTTTTGGTTGGAAGAGAAATGTGTGTCTTGTGATCAGTGTATAAAGACGTGTCCCAATCTTTCAAGTCCCAGAGTAATCTACTATACAACAGATCAATTGATGACCCGTATTTTAGAGGTGGCACCATTTATTAGAGGAATTACGGTAAGTGGTGGGGAAGCCATGATGTACCCGGAATTTCTGACTGAATTATTTGGGAAGATCCAGGAGATCCCGTTGAATGGATTGATTGACTCCAATGGGTTTCTTTCTTTTGAGAGTTATCCCAAGTTGCTGTCACTGATTGATGGTGTCATGCTGGATGTTAAAGCGACGGACCCATCGTTTCATAAAAAGCTAACAGGTCGAACAAACAACGATGTCTTGGATAATTTACATTATCTATTATCTGTTAAAAAACTATATGAGGTTCGTATTGTATGTCTGCCTGGCTATGATGAGCAAAATAGAATAACGATATCAACTGTCAGTCAAATTATCGGTGATCAATGTCGGTTGAAACTCATTAAATACAGACCCTATGGTGTGAATGAAGAAGGTCGTAAAATTTTGGGAAATGAAACCTTTGATGAAGTATTGTTCTTGGAGTATAAGGAATTGGCCATAACAAATGGTGCTAAGCAGGTAGTTATGGTTTAATGGAGAAGGTGGTCAAATGATTATTCCACCATAGGGTCTGTATTTAATGAGTTTCAACCGACATTGATCACCGATAATTTGACTGACAGTTGATATCGTTATTCTATTTTGCTCATCATAGCCAGGCAGACATACAATACGAACCTCATATAGTTTTTTAAC
>CAKMKB010000064.1:0-8179 GCA_927435965.1 uncultured Clostridia bacterium | reverse complement strand
CTTACCTCCGTTTTACCAAATCATAAGCTCTTTAGCCGAATGTCTCAGCTCGTCTCTAAAATCAGGATGAGCGATCGCAATTAATCTCTTGACTCTCTCTTTTATAGATTGTCCTCTTAACCAGGCAACTCCATACTCAGTTACAACATAATCAACATCATTTCTAGATAAGCTGACAATTGAACCTTGTTTAAGCAACGGTGATATCTTCGATATAGTCTTTCTGTTACCGTCTTCACCCTTAACATCTGCAGTAGAATAAAGCGCAATAAATGACTTCCCATCTGGACAATTCTGAGCACCAACCGCTGTATCTGCCTGTCCACCTGTTCCAGAGAATTGAATCGGTCCTATAGATTCTGAGGCACATTGTCCGAATAAATCCACTTCAAGGGTTGTATTGATAGATACCATCTTATGATTCTGTCCAACCACATGAGGATCATTGGTCCATCTTCCCTGTCTGAATACTACTGACAAATTATCATCGAGGTAATCATACAGTTTTTGACTGCCCAATGCGAAGGTAGCAATAGATTTTCCCCTATAAATTGATTTCATTGAATTGTCAACAGCACCACATTCAACTAGTTCCACCATACCGTCAGTAAACATTTCTGTATGAATACCTAGGTGTTTCTTGCTTTTCAAAGCATTGGCAACCGCATTCGGAATGCCGCCAATCCCTAATTGGATAGTTGAACCATCTTCTATATTATCAGCGATAAACTCACCTATTTTATTGTCTTTTTCAGTAAACAAACCTTCTGGCAACGTAGGTATTTTATAGTCAACCTCTAAAATTGCATCTAGTTCACTGATATGTATGGTCGTATCACCCATGGTTCTTGGTAGATTAGGATTAACTTCTGCAATGACAAAAGCACCGTCTTCTATTACTTGTTTTTCGTAGGTACATCCCAGGGAAAGTGTCAGATTACCGTGTTTATCCATAGGAGAACAGGTACATAACAGCACCTTTCTTCTATCACCTGCTGCAAAGCTTCGCTTTGTATAGGCAAAATGAAGATGTTGGGGCACATGTGACACATTACCGTTAGGATGTGCTTTTCTTATTGGAGGAGAATAGAACCAACCATTTGTGAAAATGGTGTCCTTATACTCGGGGTTTTTTATGTACTCATAATCAGCCATAGGAAGACAATTGCTAAGGTCACAGTCTCTGACTCCCCTTTCCCTGATTCTGTGCAGCTGTGACAGAATAGTGATAGGCTCGCTCCCACCAAGCGCACTTATGATAAAATCTCCTGATTTGAACAGATCCAAAATCCCATCTAGGTTTTTAACTTTGCTGGCATATATATCCTTTAAACTCATCGTTGTTAGTCTCCTTTATTGATTATTTTCCCCATCTAAGTAACGAACACGCAAATGCATAACCCGTACCCGCACCTACTAAAGCAACCACTGAGCCATCCTTTATCTTTCCTGCTTTGACGCCCTCTCTTAATGCTATCAATTGGTCAGCATGTCCACAATGTCCAAAATCAGAGAGATAAAATGTTTTTTCTTCGGATATCCCTAATTCCGCCATTATGGCGTAATGTGCTTTTGGATTGATGTGGGTAATGCCTATGAAATCAATATCACTAGCTTGCAGACCAGAAGCTTCTAGAGCCTTTTTCACAGCTCCGGTAAAGCCAGGAAGTGACCTTTCAGCCAATCTTTTTTTCATGCCTTCCGGATCTGTCAAATTGATCAGTTTAGCTCTCCTAAACTTTTCCGGATCCTCAGCAATTTCGTCAGTTATAGGATATAACGTGCCGCCGAATTTACCAATAACATCATCACTAAAAACATGATCTGTAATGATACCGCTACCTAATACTTCATTGACGCCAAAATCTCTCTTAAGAATCATAGCAAATCCACCAGGACACATGTCAAACATAAATGACTGCATTGGGTCTTTGTAGTCTATCAGGTAGGAATTTGTATTGCCACCTGTTACAAGAACAGTTTTTAGGTTATCATCTGCATACATCATGTCTTTTGCCACTTTCAAAGCCAATGGTGTTCCGGCACATCTGAAGGATAAGTCCCAAGCGTAAGCATTGTCTGCACCTATCTCATTTTGTATCTTTATGCCTACTGTCCAGCATATATATTCAGCGTAGGTTTCACCCGCATATAAAATCATATCGATTGTTTGCGGATTGATACCAGTACTTTCCAACACTTCCTTGCTGGCCTTCGTTGCCATCATGCCGGAATGGTCTTCAGGTCCACCTACAAACTTTTTATTAATCCCCATCTTATCCCGCAATACTTCAGGTCTTATGTTCACTAGTTCTGACAATTCCTCTGCTGTTATCATTTCTTCAGGTGTGTAAATAGCATAATCCAATATGCCCACTTTAAAATTTTTATCCATTTGAACCTCCTTTTAAGACTTTAATGCTTATTTAACTTTACCTAATTTTAGTTTAGCCTGCAATCTGTAGAAAGCCCCCATTATCCCATAAGGCATGAAAATTACTAGTAAGATATACACACTACCTATAAAAAGCATTGGGAATCTGAGAATGGTTGCTCCAGGATAACTATTAGCCACTGTCAATAGAAAATTATTAATCCATGTAACAAAAGCACTACCTATGATAGCTCCATATAAAGTTCCTGTTCCTCCGACTAATGTTATCAGTAAAGCGTTCAAAGTATATTGAATACTTAAGTAATCTGTATTGGCAAATCTAGCGATGACTGCGAAAAAGACACCCGTCCACCCTGAAGCCAATGCCGATACAATGATTGCGATAGTTTTATACTTATTAGTGTCAAAGCCTAAAAACCTTGATCTTTGCTCGTTTTCTCTGATAGACAGTAGCACTCTGCCCGTAGGAGACAACACAAATTGTCTCAACACTAGTGTCATTACAATCAGAAACACCAATGCAAAATAGTATGCGCCTACTCTCGTTTCAAATAAAGGATCTAAAGCTACTCTGGATGCTCTCATTGGAAGACCATCTTGTCCACCTGTAACAAAACGCCATCTTTCAGCTATGCTTCTGACAATTTCTCCTAATGCTAACGTTATCATTGCAGCTGCAACAACCCCACCAGTTTTTAAGACTATCTTACTCATTATATAGCCCCCGATTACAGATAGAGCTGAAACTGCTAAGATTGCTATAATGAAATAAGTCAAATCGTTCTGAATATTTAAGAAAATTACGCCCATGTAAACGCCACTACCGAAGAATATGGCCTGTCCAAGGTTAATGAATCCAGTGTATCCTCTCAAAATATCATAGCTCATACCGTAGACAGCGAGCAGAAAAATTCTGCTCATCATAATAAGCTGAGCATTCTTGAGATATTGCGGTAGAATAAACATTCCTATTAATAAGACTGCTAATGATACTAGTGCCAAAGGTTTCATTTTTTGAGATCCCATTTGATCAGACACGTTAATTTTATCACTCATTATTTATTCACCGCCTTTCCAAATAATCCTTCAGGTTTGAACACAAGGACAATTGCCATGACCAAAACATTGGCTACAACTGATATTGCCGGTAAGAAAACTGCAACAATTACCCCCATCAATCCTAAAAAGATGCTGCCAAGGAAAGATCCCATGAAATTCCCAAGTCCGCCGATTACTACTACTATAAATGCTAGAATTTGATTGTTCATACCTGCAGAAGAGACAACATTACCTACTAGAGGCATGTAGAGAGCCCCACCCAGTCCAGCTAAAGCAGCACCACTGGCAAATATGACAGTAAAATATTTTCTTATGTTTATTCCAAGCGCTTCGACATTTTCCGGACTCTGCAACCCAGCTCTGATTACCATTCCAATTCTAGTTTTAGTAATTATCCTGTGGATAATAATAGCTACTGTTGCGCCTACAATAATAAGAAAAACATTATAGTGCGCTATTCTTCCACCTGCAAAAGAGGAAACACCATCTAAAAATGGAGGCCTTGACATTGGAATCATATTGGGACCCCATATAACACGAACTAAATCAGTAAAGACAACCTGCAATCCTAAAGTGATCAGTATTTGTGCTGGTGCATTCCCGTAAACACGGTTAATAAACAATTTTTCAAATATAATTCCCATAATAAATACAACCGCAACTGCTATAAGAATACTGACGACAAATATAAATAACTCTTGTGTAAACGGTAGCACTTGTCCCGTCTGTAATTGAACTCCGGTTACTTCAAGTAAACCTCCTTGTGTACCTGTCTGAAAGGCATCCGGAAAAACGCTCAGTATCACTCTGGCCCTAATTGTATAATAAGAAAACATATATGCATATCCTCCCCAAAGAAACAAAGTTCCGTGGGCGAAGTTTATAACTCCCATCATACCCAGAATGATGGATAAGCCTGACGCCATCAAGAATATTAATGCTCCTTCTGCAAGACCGCTTACAATTAATGTAATTAATGTACCCATTTAATCCTCCTTCTTGTGACCCTCTAAAACGTTCGAATATTATATTCCTAGATATTTAGCTTGCAGATTTTTATCCTTAATCAAGTCTTCCATCACACCGTTTTCAACAGTCTTTCCTTCATTGATGATATAGAATCTTTCTCCAACGGCACATGCAAGCGCAAAGTTTTGCTCTACCAGAAGAACGGTTGTGTGTTTTTTGATTTCTCTGAGTGCTAAAGCAACTCTCTCAATAATGACAGGCGCCAAGCCTTTGCTCGGTTCATCTATTAATAATATTTTGTTGTTATTGACCAATGGTCTGGCAATGGATAGCATCTGTCTCTGACCACCACTTAAAGTTTTTGAGTATTTTTTATAGGCGACTTTCAGGTCAGGAAAAAGATCTAAAACATAATCCCTTCTCTCCATCGTCTCTGCATCCTCTTTCCACATTGCCAGTCGTAAATTTTCTTCTACTGTCAACAGATCAAAGGTTCCGTAGTTTTCAGGCACATAACCAATACCCAACTTCTGGATTGCATATGTTGGCATCCCTGCCAGATTTTGACCATCTAACTCTAAAATACCACTTCTGGTATGAACTAATCCCATGACTGTTCTGAGGAATGTGGTTTTGCCAGCACCATTTCTTCCAAGAATAACAACTGCCTCGCCATGTCCAACCTCAATGTCTACTCCCTGTAGAATGGTATAAGGTCCAATATATGAAACTAAATTTTCGGTTTTAAGAAGAGACTTCATCTAAAACCCCACCTCCCAGATAAGCTTTCAGGACTTCAGGATTCTCGGATACCGTTTTTGGATCTCCGTCAGCCATAACAGATCCGTTGACCAATATGACCAATCTATCTGATAGGATTTTTACCATGTCCATCTTATGTTCTATCAATACAACGGTTGTTCCCATTTGATGTGCATTTCTTATTATTTCAATCATTGCAGGTACTTCTTCAATAGCCATTCCAGCTGTTGGTTCATCCAGAAGCAATACTTCTGGTTCAAGAGCTAGAACCATTCCTAACTCTAGTTTTCTTTGTTCTCCATGAGTCAGATTATAGGCTAATGTGTGGGTTTTATCTTTCAACAAAACTCTCTCTAAAATCAACTCTGTTTTTTCATTTACATTCTTATACTTCTTGTGGTTTGTAAATATCTTAAATCCTACTTTTTGATGAGACTGTGCAGCCAATCTGATATTTTCATGTGCTGAAAGCGTTGGAAAAACATTAGTTAACTGAAAAGATCTTCCCATTCCCGCTTCAACCCTTTTAATTGGGGACAGATTTGTAACATCTGTCCCCTTAAAAAAGATTTTACCGGTTGTGGGAGTTAGTAGACCACTTACAAGATTAAAGAACGTTGTTTTTCCGGCGCCATTTGGTCCTAAGATGGTAGTCAATTTACCCTTTTCAATTTCTAGACTAACGTTGTTTACCGCCTTGTGTGCACCAAAGCTAATGCCTAGGTTTTCTGTTCTTAATATTATTTCTGACATTTCTACATCCTTCCCCTTTATTTTTTGTTTATCTAGGGTGAGTTGTTTGAATCGGATTGAATATTTCTTCTATTGGAATAACCCTTACCAATTCAGGCACGATATGATCCACGCCATCAACTTTTGTATATGTGATTTCAAATAATACTTGTTGTGCCTGATGATCTTCTGATCTAAAATATCTCATTCCTGTTGGCGAGTCAAATTCCATGCCTCTCATAGCTTGAATCAAATCTTCTGCATCAGTGCTTCCATTTGTAGTCTCAAAAGCTTTGACGGCTGCCATAGCTGCTGCCATACCACCAGATACGAATACATCTGGAGGAGTTCCATCATATCTTGCCATATGCTGTTCTACTAACCAGTCATTAACAGGATTCTGTGCTACGCCATGATAGTACAATGTGAATCCAGGCATACCTTCCAATTGCATCATATTTCTAAGTGCTGCTATCTCAGGTGCTCCTGTTGATGCTTTTGTTGCTTCAAACAATCCCATTTCTGTCATTTGTCTCCATGGGTCGTTAGCGCCTGCCCATATTACAAAACAATAGTCGGGATTTGAGTCAATAATTCTTTGAATATATGGGGTAAAGTTAGTTGAGTCGATAGGTGCATATTCTTCTACTAGAACCTCTCCACCTGCTGCTTCTAATGCTGGTTTGAAAGGATCTGTATAGGCTCTACCAAATGCGCTGTCAGGTGCAAATATAGACACTTTGGATCCTGCCATAACTGCTGCCATAGCAGCTGCATCCTGTGCAGTATTTCTACCTGTTCTAAAGATGTATCTATTTGCTACTTCACCAGTCAAAAAGTCTGCTGCTGCCGGTTCCAGTATAAACACTGTTTCGTACTCTTCCGCAAGACCAAGTATTGCAAATGCGTCAGATGAAGAAGTAGGACCAACAATCATATCCACTTCATCTTCGTCAAGAAGCTTTATAGCTCTCTCTCTTGCAACTTCAGGAACTGTGGTTGTGTCTTCCCAGATAACTTCAATTGGTCTTCCAGCTACCATCATAGTTCCATTTGTGGCATACTCTAGACCAAGCAAAAACCCTCTTTGCATTTGATTGCCATAATCCATCAAACCACCGCTAAGAGATGTCAATCCACCAATAACGATTGGTTCTTTTGGTGCTTCAGTCGGTGCCGCTGTTGTTGGTGCTGCTGTAGTAGGTGCTGCTGTTGTTGCTTCCTGTGGTTGTGAGCAGGCTGCGATGTTAAGCATCATAGCAAGCACGACCAATATTACGATAATTTTTTTGGTTTTCATTTTCTCCTCCATTTTTTGTTCTTATTTATAACCTTGTTAGGTCATAAGTCGTTTTAAACTAACTACTTTTAAATATTCGTTAAGCTTTGCCCCATCTTATAATATTTGCAGCCCATGCATATCCTATTCCTGCTGCAACCATACAGACAATGGTGCCTTCTACAATCTTCTTCTCTTCCAATCCTAATTGTAGTGATAGAATCTGATCAATCTGTCCGATATGTCCATAATCCTCAAGGTATATCGTTTTCCCGTCATCCAAGCCCAAATCTTTCATGATTTGATTATGCCCGGATCTTTTCATATGAAGTATTGCCAGGTAACCAATGTCTTTTCTATACAATCCTGATTTTGAAAGTGATTCATCAATGCATTTGTACCAATTATTCATTGATACTTCGTTAAGTCTGTCTTTCATTTTTTTTGGTTCCATCAATCTTAACATATTAGCATCTTCTAAGTTTTCAGGATTGATTGCCTTGACTGTCCCACCAATTTCGACACCGGCCGTTCTTGACAGAGAGCCATCTGAGATTATATGGGATCCTAATAGTAAATTTCTGTCGTGATTTTTTTTGAGTATTAGAGCACCGCCACCTGCCCCCAAATTATACATCATTGACATATCATTGTCCGTATAATCTACCAAATCACAGTTTCTATACCCACCCGCAATCAAAATGGTGTTGATTGACTCGTCACTAATCAGCATGTCCTTAGCAATTTTCATGGTTGAAACTGTTGTGCAGCATCTGTTGGCCAAATCAATACCCCATGCATTCTTGGCACCGATTCTATCTTGTATATAAAGAGCAGAGGTTGTTAGAGGGTATTCTTTCCACTCTTCTCCTATACAAAGAATCACGTCAATATCCAAAGGATCAGTCCCTGTCTTTTTTAGAACATCCAAAGCCGCTAGAGCACCCATTTCTTGGGTCCCATCACTTTCGCCAGGCAAGTTT
>CAKMKB010000063.1:0-5656 GCA_927435965.1 uncultured Clostridia bacterium | reverse complement strand
CTGATTGCTTGAATATCTTCTCGTAGTAGAATATCATCAGATTCTGTACTTTATAGATAGAAAGAATAAACAGGACCTAAAAAAATTCATAAAGGGCTTCGAGAGAAATGAAGCCTATGAGGCACTGGTCAATCTGATTGACCTAAAGGGGGAGCCTTTCGCAGTCATAGAAAAAGCAAAAGTAGGCTTTCTGAATGAAAAGATGAAGAAGGGACTAAATGAGCTTTCGGAAATCATAACCATCAAGGACACATCAGACTTCAAGGGACAAACCCTGTGTGACTTGTCAATGGTATCAAGTCTAGGATATTACTCGGGTATCATGCTGAGAGGCTACTACAGAGACTCCAACAGGGAGATCATAAAAGGCGGAAGATACGATACATACACAGAGCAATTCGGAGATGTCATCCCGGCAATAGGATTCTCTGTTGAGATGGACGAGCTTCTAAGAGTATTATATGAGGGAGGAGAGATCTGATGGATTATTTGACAGTAGCATTGGCAAAGGGAAGACTAGGAGAACAATCAGCGGAACTATTTGAAAAAATTGGCATTGGAAAGAGCCTAGACCTCAATTCAAGAAAACTTGTATTTGAGGACGAGGAGAACAAAATCAAATTCATGCTCTTGAAAAATTCAGATGTTGTGACATACGTGGACAATGGTGTTGCTGACATAGGAATTGTAGGAAAAGATATGGTCAAGGAAAGCCTTTCAAAAGTTTTTCAGCTCCACAACCTCAATTTTGGATATTGTAAAATGTGCATTGCGGGTGAAAAGGGCAAGACTGTATACAGAAACAACGCCATACTAAAGGTTGCGACAAAATTTACTAATTCAGCCAAGGCATACTTTGATTCAAAGGGTCAACGCATACAGATCATAACACTCAATGGATCGGTGGAGCTAGCACCAAAGCTGGGGCTGGCAGATGTCATCGTGGACATTGTCGAAACAGGAAGCACTTTAAAGGCCAATGGCCTGGAGGTACTGGAGGAAATGTTTGATATAAATCCGGTGATTATAGCCAATAGAATAGGATACAAGTTCAAGATGAAGCAGATCGATGGGATAATCGCTAAAATTGAAGAATTGGAGAGAAAACAAGATGTTAAAAATATATGAGTCATCAGAAAATACGAAATTCTTAGAAGAGTTAAATAAAAGAACCAACGCAGATTACAAGGAAGTCTATAAAGTGGTTGAGCAAATCATTGAAGACGTCAAGCTAAATCAGGATGAGGCTCTTTACAGATATACTGAGAAATTTGACCGTGCAAAGCTAACAACCTTGGAAATCACCAAGGACGACATGAAGCAAGCCTATAATCGGTTGGATGAGGAACTTTTGAAAACCCTAACCAAAGCTCACGACAACATCAAAGACTACCACGAAAGATTTGTTAGAAAAACCATGACATACAAGCCAAATGGCGAGAATATTGTTCTGGGTCAAGTTATCACCCCTATAGAAAAAGTCGGTATCTACATCCCTGGAGGAAAGGCCGCCTATCCGTCGACTGTATTGATGAATGCCGTACCGGCTAAGATTGCAGGTGTGAAGGAACTGATTATGGTCACTCCTCCAGACCCTGAAGGGAGAGTAAAGGACTCCATTCTGGCAGCGGCATATATTGCTGGTGTAGACAGGGTATTCAGTCTGGGAGGTGCTCAGGCTATAGCCGCTCTGGCTTTCGGTACTGAAAGTGTCCCTAAGGTTTATAAGATAACAGGTCCCGGAAACATATATGTAGCAGCGGCAAAAAAACTCGTCTCTGATTTTGTAGGGATAGATATGATTGCCGGGCCCAGTGAAATACTGATTATCGCAGATGATTTTGCGAACCCGAGATATATAGCAGCTGATCTGATATCACAAGCAGAGCATGATGAGATGGCGGCAGTCATACTCGTCACCGACTCTCCAAGACTGGCGAGAGAAGTCAATAAAGTCCTTGATGTTCTGGTTGAAGAGATGGATAGAAAGGAAATCATCAAAAAGGCGATGGATAACTATGGCGCAGCCATCATAACCAACTCCCTGGAAGAATCAATCGCCATCGCTAATGAGATTGCTCCTGAGCACCTTGAGATCGCCACCAGAAATCCATTTGAAGACTATAAAAAGGTTAAAAACGCAGGGGCCATATTCCTCGGAGAATACACACCGGAACCGGTGGGAGACTATTTCGCCGGTCCAAATCATACGCTGCCCACAAGCTCCACCTCCAAGTTTTCTTCAGCCTTGAGTGTGGATGATTTCATCAAAAAAACATCCCTGCTCTATTACAGCAAAGAGGCCTTGAGGGATTATGAGGAAGACATCGTCAGATTTGCCAATGATGAGGGCTTCAGCGGACATGCCAATGCCATAAAAGTCAGATTTGAAGGAGAAAGCAATGATTGAATTAAAGAAAAGTGTCAGAAATCTCAAACCCTATTTTGTCAATCAGGTACCCTATAAAGTAAAACTGGATGCAAATGAGACAAAAAATTATCTCCTAAATCAAGAATCTCTTTTAGAAAAGATTGAGGCTAATATCTATCCGGACAGTGATGCTATGATACTGAGACAGAAGCTGGCTGACTACTACGGATGCAAGCCAAACAACATAATGGTTGGCAATGGATCAAGCGACATGATCAACCTCGTCATCAATGGCTTCTGTGAGATCGATGACAGTGTTTTAAGCTTTACACCATCCTTCAGCATGTATGAGAACTACTGTGTCATGGCAGGTGCCAAACTAGTCAAGCTGGAGAGCAATGAAGATTTCTCCGTTGACATCAATATGCTGGTGGACAAGTCCAAAGAAATCAAGCCTAAAATAGTGATTATCTGCAACCCCAACAACCCAACCGGGTATTATCTGGAGAAAAAAGACATCATTGGCGCTCTTGATCAGATGAAGGATTCCATCATCGTACTGGATGAAGCCTATATAGATTTTGGAGGCGAATCCTGTGTAGATCTGATCGATAAGTATGAAAATCTGATTGTCATGCGTACGCTGTCCAAAGCATTTGGTCTTGCAGCGCTGAGAGTCGGGTGCATGATTGCAAATGAGACAATGATTAACAGGCTCTGGGCCATCAAATCACCCTATAATCTAAATGCCTTATCGCAGTATTATGGGGCAATGGCGCTTGACAGACTATCTGAAGTATCTGCTTTTGTTGAAGAGATAGCAACACAAAGAGAGCTGCTGGCGGATAGACTTAAGGTATTGGACTTTGAAGTCTATCCAAGCAAAGCAAACTTCCTGTTCGTTAAACACAATCGACAGGATCTGTTTGAACTGTTAAGTGAGCGGGGCATACTAATCAGAAAAATGCCGATGAATTCAATTAGCTATTATCGAATTTCTGTCGGCTCTGAGAAAGAGAACGAAATTCTAATCAAAGAATTGGAGGAAATACTATGAGAGCTTCAACCGTTGAACGAAAAACAAAGGAAACGGATATATTCGTTGAATTGAATATTGATGGAACAGGACAAACAGATATAAGAACAGGGATTGGCTTTTTTGACCATATGTTGATCTTGCTTGCGTTTCATGGCAAATTTGACCTGACAATCAGATGCCAAGGCGATCTGGAAGTGGATACCCATCACACAGTTGAAGACATAGGTTTGGCATTGGGACAGGCATTTCTTGAGTCCCTAAATGACAAAAAAGGAATAAGAAGATATGCCTATGCCTACATTCCAATGGACGAATCATTGGCAAGAGTAGTGCTGGATATCAGCAACAGACCATACCTTGTATATAATGTGGATTTGAAAAAAGAGTATCTAGGTCAGATGGATACCCAGAATTTTGAGGAGTTTCTAAGGGCATTTGTCATGGCTGCCAAGTTAACCTTGCATGTTGAAGTCCTATATGGCAATAACGACCACCACAAGATCGAGGCTGTTTTCAAAGCCCTGGGACGTGTATTGTCAGAGGCATCAGACATTATAGGTGAAGGGATTTCTTCATCAAAAGGGGTGTTGTAGATGCATGTGATATTGGATTATGGATTGGGGAATCTAAACTCGGTGCAAAAAGGCTTTGAGAGAGTCGGCTTGGACACCGTCATCACAGATGATCTGACCATGATAAGGAATTCCAAATCTATTATACTACCGGGCGTAGGCGCTTTTAGAGATGCTATCAACCTATTGAGAAAAAATGGTATGTTTGACGTCATCATTGACGAGGCTAAAAAGGGTAAACCCATTCTGGGAATCTGTCTAGGTATGCAGCTGCTATACGAACGAAGCTATGAATATGGTGAATATGAAGGATTAGGTTTGATAAGGGGAGATATAAGGATGATGGATATTTCACTTAAGGTACCCCATATGGGTTGGAACTCCCTCATCTTTGACAGATTGGAAGACCCTTTGCTCAAATATATTTCTGAGGGGGATTATGTCTATTATGTCCATTCGTATTATGCCTATTCAGATAAAAAAGAAGTCATAGCCCACTCAAACTATGAGATTGATATTCCGGGAATTGTGAAGAATGAGAATGTTTATGGCATACAGTTCCATCCCGAAAAAAGCGGTCTGGTGGGTCATAACATACTAAGAGCCTATAAGGAGTTGATCATATGATACTGTTTCCAGCGGTGGATATAAAGGATAATAAATGCGTGAGGTTGACGCAAGGAGATTTCAACAAGATTAAAGTCTATTCGGACAACCCGGTTGACATGGCCATCAGATGGGAGCAGGCAGGCGCTGAGTATCTACATGTCGTCGACCTGGATGGTGCAGAGTCCGAGTCCCTAATCAACAAAAAATCCATCAGAGAAATAACAAAAAGCATCTCAATACCCATACAGATTGGTGGAGGCATAAGAACCGCAGCAAGAATAGATGAGTTGCTTTCCTTAGGTGTCAGCCGGGTCATATTGGGAACCATAGCGGTTGAGAATCAGGAACTGCTGATGGCATTAGCCAAAACCTATGCCAATCAAATGGCAGTTTCTGTGGATGCTGTGGAAGGAAAGGCTGCTGTCAGAGGCTGGAAGGACGTAACGTCCGTGGATGTCATCGATATCTGTCAAATCATGGAGAAATCAGGCATCAAAACACTGATCTATACAGACATACTCAGAGATGGGATGCTCAAAGGACCCAATACCGCCATGTACAAAAGACTTCAGGATATGACAAATCTGGATATCATAGCATCAGGCGGCGTGACAACGATACAAGATATTGAAGACCTGAAAGCTATAGGGCTATACGGTGCTATCATTGGAAAGGCTCTTTATGATGGCAATCTGGATTTCAAGGAGGCACTGAAATGCTTGCAAAAAGAATAATTCCATGCCTGGATGTTAGAAACGGAAGGGTAGTAAAAGGAAAGCAGTTCAAGGATATTGTAGATGTGGACGCACCGGAAAAGCTAGGCAAATTCTACAACGACAATGGAGCCGATGAGCTTGTGTTCTATGATATAACCGCATCCAGTGACGAGAGAAAGACATCCCTTGAATTTGTCAAAAGGGTGGCTGATGAAATCAACATCCCCTTCAGTGTCGGCGGAGGTGTGTCGACTCTTGAGGACTTTACAGAGATTCTCAGAAATGGAGCAGACAAGGTGTCTGTCAATTCAGCAGCGGTGAAAAATCCTGAGCTGATTCGGGAAGCCTC
>CAKMKB010000062.1:0-4310 GCA_927435965.1 uncultured Clostridia bacterium | reverse complement strand
TAACAGGGTGGTATCCACACAGAAGTTATTCCTATCTCTTTCAGATGATCTGCATCATCCTTCAGTCTATTCCAGAGTGTTCCATTATCCTCCAGGTACCATTCGAAGTATTGAAACATAACGCCATTGACGGACATTTTAATCACTCCTTTTTCAAGCTTCTATATATCTCAAAAGCATATCCTGATTGACACAATAAAGCATAGCGTCTGCTTTAGTAATCTCTCCTTGTTTATATAGCTCAGCTATGCTGACATCCATACTAATCATTCCTTCGGTTCGTCCTGTTTGAATAGCCGCTTCGATTTGAGGAACTTTGCCGTCTCGAATCATGTTTCTAATGGCGGGTGTAGCCAGCATAACTTCGAAAGCGGGAACTCTTCCAAATTCTTTTGATGGAATAAGTTGCTGTGATACAATAGATTGAAGTACAGTTGAAAGTTGGACACGAACTTGTTGCTGCTGAGCAGGTGGAAATACATCCACAATTCTATCAATCGTTTTTGAGGCACCTACAGTATGCAAGGTTGAAAGCACTAAATGGCCCGTCTCAGCAGCCGTTAAAGCAATTGAAATCGTTTCATAATCCCTCATCTCTCCGATTAGAATTACATCAGGCGCTTGCCTCAAAGCAGCACGCAATGCCTGAGCATAGCTTCTCGAATCAATGCCGATTTCTCGTTGTTCAACGATGCTTTTGTTATGCTTATGTAGATATTCGATTGGGTCTTCAAGCGTTATGATATGACACGCCCTATTCTGATTAATTAAAGAGATAATGGCAGACAGAGTTGTGGATTTTCCGCTGCCCGTTGGTCCCGTCACAATAATAAGACCTTTTGTTTTTTTATTAATTTCCAGAATGCTCTGTGGTATTCTAAAATTCTTGTAATAATCCTGCTCAAAGCTCAACACTCTGAGAACTGCCGCCATTGAACCCCTCTGATTGTATACACTAACTCTGAATCTACCTACACCCTTTTGAGAAATAGAAAAATCCTTATCTCCTTTTAATTGGAATTCTTCATAGTGTTCATTCTTCTTAAATAGCTCGGTCACAAATTTTTCTGTGTCTTCTGGTGTAAGCGCAGGATGATCAAGTGAAACCAGTACACCATCAATTTTAAAAGTAGGGGGAACCCCGACAGTAATAAAAATATCAGAAGCCTTTTGATCCACTGCCATTTTAAGCAGAGTATTTTTTTCAATCATTATTTGGTACCTCCACATCAGTAAATTCAAGCTCTTCATAGGTGAATATCACAGGGATTTCTTTTATCATTTTTATATGATAACGGTCAGGTGATGAGCTCATGTATGCCATCTCTAATCTTATTAATTTTCCTGATTCTCCCTCAAACTCTCTAGCAATGATAAAACCGTTTAAAATATCTGACACAACAATCTCATCATCCATTTCTATGACCATCTCTTTTAAGGATTCAAAAGCAGCATCTTCATTTTTGATTAAAACTGCATCCATATCTGAAACAAAACTATAGACTTCACCCTGTAACCTGTCATATTGTTGATTCCAAGAGGCGTTCTTTAAAGCTAGCTTATAATCTGAATAAGAAGACATCATACCAAGAACACTAAAAATGCCTAACATCAAAAAAGACAGAATTACTAGAATACTTGAACTTCCTTTTTCGTTTTTCAGCAATTTCACGGCAGTAAATCCTCCTTCAGAGTTTCAATGTATATTTTCGTATCAGTTGCATAAAGAACAGGCTGGGATTCGTTACCCCTGAAATAGGGCTTGATGCGTTTGATTTCTATACTAATATCATATAGCGTTCTGTCACCTAACTCATTTGCTTGACCACTCAAGAATATCGCGGCTTCAAAAAGTGCCCTCGGATCAGTAGCAGAGGTGATTTGCCAGTCCTTATTAAAAAAAATATAACCTTCAAAGGACTGGTTGTTAGTCTCGATGCTGTTTGGGCTTATCGCATCAAGTGGATATCTGTCCCATAGATCCGCTTTTATAGATTCAATAATCGTGTTGGTTAAATAAACACTATGATCAAGCTCGGAAGAACGGATATTAATATCCTTCGCACTCAAAAAAAACTGAATCGTTAAAATCCCTACGATAGCAAGGGTCCCAACTGATATAATCAATTCAGCAAGTGTAAATCCAAACCTATTATTAATTGATTTTTTTGTCTTTTTTAAGAACCAAATCATCATAATCTATTCCTTTTAGTTTAGTGGAAGAGCGATAAAGCCAGTCAAGCTATTTTCACTACCGTTTGTATTTAGAGTTGTTTCAAAAGATAAGCCTTTTTGATCAATCAATTCAAAATATATCTCATCAAGCTCAACAACTGGAAAACTAGAGTCCAAGTCAAACTCGAATCCTTCAATAATTAAAGCTTCTCGCAAGTAACCGTCTTTTACAAAAATAATAGTCTCATAGGCCACTGGAGAATGATTATCTTTTATGACTAAGAAGGCATTTTCTACGCCCTCAAAATCTCTCAAACTAATTGCATCTACTTCAAGATTTTGTCGTATTTTAGTGTGAATATAAGCCTGTGATATACGTAGATTCGAAATGGTGTCATTTTTTTTGATTGTATCACGATAGGCATTTGAACTTCCTATAACAAGACTAAGGGTTGCAACAGAAAATAAAATCAACAAAAACATCACCAAAACCAGTTCAATCATTGAGCGTCCTTTAATTCGTGTATTGCCTCTCATTTCATTCACCTACCTTTTAATAACAGCTATTTTTGGTAGAATGTTGGCCGCTTGAATGTCATAAAAATAATAATACTGCGATTCATCAAGGATGATGCCATAATGTTCATTGAGATAGTATAAATCTGGCGGATAACTGCCTTCAAGGGCATAGCAATGAATAGCAGCCTGCCTTAACACGTTTTCTAGTGCTTCACTTCTATCTGTTGCATTATTCATTGATATATCTTGGATAGTTAGTATTCCAAATATGATTATAATAATAGATATTACAATAATAATTAGGGATTGGGAACCGATTGATTTGATTAGATTTTTCATACATTCCCTCCTATGCACTGTTTATCCAATTGAAGACATGATATGAATCATCGGTAACATGACGGTCAAAAGGATAGCCGCAACAACAATCGATAAGATAATAACTAGTGTTGGCTCAATGGATGATGTCATTCTCTCAAGCGATCGGTCTAATTCAGTCTCATAAATACTTGTTGTTTTAACAAGCATAGTATCCAGTTGACCTGTATTAATCCCAATACGAACCATCTGAATAAATAATTCAGGAAAAATCTCCGTTAATTGCAAGGCCTCAACTAAGGAACTCCCTTTGGTAATACTTGTTTGAGCTTCCTCTATTTTAGACTGTGCATATCGATTGCCCACAAGTGGAGCAGAAAGTAGAATGGCATCCTCAAAAGAAATACCTGCTTTCACCATCATCGATAATCCTTGAGAAAATCTAAGTGTGACCAGTCTCTGATATATTTTCTTTAAAACACCTATTTTTAGCTTAAGTCGATCGGAAGTTAGTCCACCTTTTGTTGTTCTTATAAACAAGACCAATCCTATTATTATGATTGCTACAACGACAAGTCCCCAGGCAGCTGTGTTTTGAAATATTCTGCTAATTTCAAAGATAAATGCTGTAGAAGGAGGAAGATCGCCACCAAGAGAAACTAGAACCTCCTGAAAAACCGGAAAAACCTTCAATATAATCAGTATAAGTACTGAAGCCATCAATACAAAAAGTACTATAGGGTATACCAATGCATTTCTAGTCTTGTATGTAGTCTTTTCGGATTTGTCATAATATTGGCTTAATTGTTCCATTTGTACATCAAGCATTCCGGTTGTTTCTGCAATTTTTGTCATCTGAACAAAATAATCAGGGAATACTCTCAGTTGTTCAAATGATTCATAAAGTTTTTTACCGGATTTGACATCTTCATATAACTGATCGGTAATTTGTCGCATGCCCGCATGAGAAATCTCTTTTCTAAATATCGCAATACCCTCTAAATAAGGAATACCTGATTTTAAAATCAATGAAAGCTGATACGAAAACATGGACAGTTCAGACAAAGATAGTTTTTTAATCGGCATGGACTCATGATTATCTCTATTCAAAACAGATTCCTCCTCAATTTGCATCTTGAGCTAAATAAGCATCTAAGTTCATTTTAACTCATTTCTATTATATTAAACATATGGTCTAATGTCGATAGATATATTATACTACTGTTTTCAACGCATTGATATGTTACACTTTCCATCATCAGGAAATCAGAAGTGGAATATTAGCTTACTGCTTTACA
>CAKMKB010000061.1:0-3197 GCA_927435965.1 uncultured Clostridia bacterium | reverse complement strand
GAACACTAGCATCGTCAAATACCTGCTATTGACCAAGGTAATTGTCACATATGTATTGTACACTTACATTTTTGCTACAAGATTTTGAGGGCATACCGATTACATGGCATTTTGTCTATAGAAGCGATGTGACAGTTTAATCGACATCATAAGCATTGCCAGACAAAATAGCATAGCCATCAAACGATTAGAAACAATCATCATGCCTGATTTTTCGATTGCCTCCACAATAACCCTGCCCCATGAAAAATCCTTCAACCTGATGTATAAGAAAGGAATCAGTATGATCAGCATGTAGATAACTCTGGTGATAAGGGATAGCTTCATATAACCGAATCGGTAATAGAGCGGTTGCATAAGGGACACATATATGGTGACAATTAACAGTGAGATTCCAAAAGAAGCAAGATATACGTCAGGATTTTTCATGAGAACGCCATTTGCCAATGGTACCAGTGAAACTGTGGAAAGTGCAATCAAATAGAACACTAGCATCGTCAAATACCTGCTATTGACCAAGGTAATTTGCCTTACAGGAAGACTTTTAAACACGATATCAATCTTATCCTTCTCCTCCACTGACATAACCGTTATGGATCCAACGTAAACAGTAAACAGTACGGATAAGCTTATCAGAATACCAATTCTGGACACATCTACGTTTGCAATGCTGATAAAGCTGACGCCAAAAGGATACAGGAGCATCACCAACAAGATTCGATTTTTGAATAGCATCATCAGATCCTTTTTTATCAAATAATAGTAATTAGCCACGGCTCACCTCAAAATTCTTTTCTTAAATACGCATTGATCGATACCACCCTCGAAAGAAAAAGCATGATCAACACCGTTGGAATCATCACATATCCAACGCCATTGGGCAAAGTGTCCGAGTTGGTCGTTGTTATAATCACATTGGAAAAGTTAAACATCATAATAAACATGATCATATTGATGAATTTACTTTTGCTATATGAGTAGATGATGGTGACAGGAATGGAGATGGCAACCAATAACCCTGAAATCACAAAAGAAACAAAAACACCACCCCAAAAACCGGTCACATAATGATCAATCCATCCAATACTCACAAAGCCATAATAGAATCCCAGTACAATCAGAAGATTGAAGAAGTATAGTATTAATGCCGAAAAATATTTAGCATTCACAATGTTTTTTCGACTTGTTGGCAGACTATTCAATACTCTGGTGTAATTAGTGCTTTCATCCAACTGGTCCACATAGGTAACCGATAGAAAAACAAGACTCGGAATGATGCGCAGAAACACGCCATTATTCCTTAAGAATACGTCTCCAAAAAACATCAGGAATGACATGAACACAATCTCAAAAGCAATAATTTTCTTCTGCAGGAAAAACGATCTTTGTAATAATTCTTTCATCGGATGCCTCCTACTGTATATACCATAATATCCTCCAATGAAGCTCTTTCGATCATTACGCCTTCTTTATATCTTGTTTTCATCCGATCCCTATTCCCGGTCAGTCCCTCAAATCCGAATGAGTTTTTTCTAAGACCTACCAAATTGGTCTTGAATTCTTCATTCAAAAGTTCTAGTCCACCCTTCACTATAGCATACTGTTCAAGAATGCTATCCTTGTCTGTGCTGAATACCATTTGTCCATCATTTATAAAAGTAACATAGTCTGCAATCTTCTCCAAGTCTGTGGTGATGTGGGTAGAAAACAAGACACTTCTTTCGCCTTGCTCAATGTACTCCTTCAGGATATCCAGTATTTCGCTTCTGAATACAGGATCAAGTCCTGAAGTTGGCTCGTCCATAAGCAATAGGTCCGCATCATGGGAGAGTGCGATGGCCAACTGGAATTTGATTTTCATTCCCTGTGACAGCTGTGAAAGCTTTTGATTGGGGTTCAGCTTAAACTTTTTTAGATAGTTGTCAAAGGTATCCCAATTCCATTTGGAATAGAAAGGTGCAATCAGCTTGACATTATCCTTGATTTTAAAGGTCTCGTAATAGCTGCACTGGTCATAGACAAACCCTATTCTGTCTTTAATCTTCACCTCATGGTCTGAGAGGTTTTCTCCAAATAGCTTGATTTCTCCGCTGTCTTTCTGTATCAGATTCATAATCAGTTTGATGGTGGTGGTCTTTCCTGCGCCGTTAGGGCCTATAAAACCCATGATATATCCAGGCTCCAGATTTAAGCTTATGTTTTCCAGTGAAAAGTCACCATATTTTTTTGATAGGTTGTTGATTTTTAGTATGCTATCCATTCCAATCTCCTTAGTCTTCAAATAGAATTTTAATGATATTGATGATTTCGTCTTTATCGACTCCTAGCATCATTGCCTGATCGACAATATCTGACAGTTTATCTTGAATTATCTTCAGTTTTTTCTCTTTCAAAAGGGAAAGATTCTGCGGTGCCACATAGCTGCCCTTCCCGGGAACGGTCTCTATGAAGCCTTCCTTTTCTAATTCCTCATAGCTTCTCTTGGTTGTAATGACACTGATCTGGAGCTCTCTTGCCAATCCTCTGATGGATGGAAGCAAAAAGCCTTCCTCCAAAGTTCCTTTAATGATTTGGTCTCTGATTTGTGTTGATATCTGCTCGTATATGGGCTCCTGACTTGCATTGGATATCAGTATTTTCATATTTCACTCCGTTTATACTATATATACTGTTCATGTTCGATATGTACAGTTTAGTATCTAGTTTAAATTTTGTCAAGGATTTTTTGTAAAAAAATATCATTCCCCGTAGAAAATGATATTTTTGATATTTATTCAGTTAAAGATCCTACAATCACTTGTCCTCTTTTGATAACAGTTTCCACCAAATTGCGACCATGCTTGTATCCAACGTCTTTATAATTTTCAGTATCCCATATCTGGATATCAGCTATTTTATCTACCTCGATGCTTCCCAACTCATGATTCTTCCTCAAGGCAGCAGCTCCACCAAGTGTTGTCGCTCTGATAGTTTCTTCAACGCTCATCTGATGCCTTCCACAGGCTAGCGTTATGACAAAGAACTGTGATTCAACCCAGTTTCCAGGATTGAGATTTGTTGCTAGGGCTATCTGCATACCCGCATCCAGCATGGGTCTTGGGTTGAAAGGCAAGGGATGACTGACAGAGAAATCCGTACCCGGTAAAAACACACCAACAACCTTGGCATCTATCATCTTCTTTATTGAGGATTCCGGT
>CAKMKB010000060.1:0-4819 GCA_927435965.1 uncultured Clostridia bacterium | reverse complement strand
AGACGCTTAATGATGCAGGTGGAATTTTGTGATGTAATGGAGGGTGTGCGAGTTTTTCTTGAACCTATTATTGAAAAGCTAAGGACGCAAGAAATATTTACCGGAGAATGGAGAAACGACGAAAAAAGCTGGTGATAAATTATAGTCATTGAATCACCATGAAAGATAGAAGGATAAAAACATGAAACGTATTGCATTCATTGATACAGAAATCCAACAGAATACAGGAACCATAGTGGATATTGGTGGAATTAAAGGTGATAATAGCACTTTCCATTCCACCGATATAGGTGCTTTCACAGCATTTTTGCGGGGGAGCTCTTTTATCTGTGGACATAATATCATCGAACATGACATGGAATACATTGGAAATGCTGTACGAGATGCGGGAATTGCTGAGTCAGATGCTATAGATACATTGCATCTTTCTCCACTTCTATTTCCAAAAAGACCCTATCATGCATTGGTAAAGGATGACAAATTACAAAGCGAGGAAAGAAACAATCCTTTAAATGACTCGATAAAGGCCAAGGAACTTTTTGTTGATGAGTTGGATGCATTTCATAGACTGGATCAGGTTATGAAGAACATCTATTTCAAGTTGCTGAAGGACCAGAGGCACTTTCGGGCATTTTTTAAATTTGTTGACTATAAACCTCAATCAATCAATATTGAGAGAGCTATAAGAGATATGCTTCAGGGTCAGATCTGTCATAATGCAAATCTGTTAAAGCTTATTTCGGTGTATCCGGTGGAACTGGCTTACAGCATTGCCTTGATACATGCAAAAAGTCGATATTCCATAACGCCTCCTTGGGTACTCAGAAACTATCCGGCAGTTGAAAAGGTTATGTTTTTGCTGAAAAACAATCCGTGCTTGACAGGCTGCGACTATTGTAATGAGGCCTGGGATATCCATAAAGGATTGAAACGATTTTTTGGATTTGATGGATATCGTAGGTATGATGGGGAGCCACTACAAGAGAAAGCGGTAAAGGCAGCTGTCGATAACAAATCTCTTCTGGCTATTTTCCCTACTGGGGGAGGCAAGTCTTTAACTTTTCAAATACCTGCACTCATGTCAGGAGAGGCTGTAAAAGGACTGACGGTTATCATTTCACCATTACTGTCACTGATGAAAGATCAAGTGGACAATTTGGAAGCCGCGGGAATCACTGAGGCAGTAACTATCAATGGTCTGTTGGACCCCGTTGAGCGATCCATATCAATGGGAAGAGTTATTGATGGTTCTACATCAATTCTGTACATATCACCGGAATCGCTTCGTTCCAAAACCATTGAACACCTGCTTCTCGGAAGAAATGTGGTGCGTTTTGTTATTGATGAAGCCCATTGTTTTTCAGCATGGGGACAGGATTTCAGGGTTGATTACCAGTATATCGGTGATTTTATCAAACAGTATCAGATTAAGAAGAATCTTCAGGATGGAATCCCTATCTCATGCTTTACAGCAACAGCAAAGCAGAATGTTATCGAAGACATAAGGAATTACTTTAAAGAAAAACTATCACTTGACATTGTGGTTTTCCGGTCAGGTGCTTCAAGGACCAACTTGCACTACAATGTGTTATATAAAAACAGTGAAGAGGAAAAGTATAATACACTGAGAAATCTGATTGAAGGTAACAGCTGTCCTACTATTGTCTATGTGTCGCGAATAAAAAGAGCACAGGAACTGGCGGATCATTTAACCAAGGATGGTTATCCCGCTAAGCCTTATCATGGACAAATGGATAAGATGGAAAAATCAGAGAATCAGGATGATTTCATAGCGGGTAAGATTGGCATCATGGTAGCCACTTCTGCCTTTGGAATGGGCGTGGATAAAAAAGATGTCGGTATGGTCATTCACTATGACATTTCTGACTCCCTAGAGAATTATATTCAAGAGGCAGGTCGCGCAGGGCGAGACGAGTCAATATCAGCAGATTGCTATGTTCTTTTTAATGATGAGGATTTAAATAAGCATTTTATTCTTTTAAATCAGACCAAATTGAGCGTACAGGAGATTCAACAGGTTTGGAAAGCGATTAAGGATTTAACCCGTATTCGTTCCAATATTTCCCAGTCGGCCTTAGAAATTGCCAGAAGAGCTGGCTGGAATGATTCCGTTATGGAAATAGAAAGTAGAGTGAAAACAGCTATTGCAGCACTTGAGGAAGCCGGATATGTACGCAGAGGACAGAATATGCCTCGAATCTATGCGGATAGTATTTTGGTTAGAAATGCGGAAGAGGCTAGAAATAAAATCGAGGCTTCGAAAAATTTTCATGGCAAACAGGAAGAAACCGCAATTCGGATTATGAATATGCTCTTATCTATGAAAAGCAGAGAGAAAACTCGGGATGACGGCGCTGAAACCAGGGTGGATTATATTGCGGATATACTTGGGTTGACGAAAGAAGAAGTGGTTCAGGTTGTGAATCTTCTTAGAGAAGAGAATATTTTAGCGGATGCTAAGGATCTAAAAGTATTTATAAAGAAAAAAGAGAATCAAAATCGATCAGTATCAATTTTGGAAACCTATTGGAAACTGGAGAAGTTTTTGATAGATGAATTTTCGGAAGAAGCTAAAATCTATAATATAAAAGAACTGACTGGAAGGGCTAGTGATAAAATCACGGAAGATATAATGCCAAAATCCATCAGAACCTTAATCACTCTATGGACCATTAAGCAATGGATTAAAAGCAGACATCATGGCAATTCTTCAAACCACATCAAAATCAAATTTCTTTATAGCAGAGAGGAACTGGAAAACAAACTAGCGAAACTACATGATTTGAGTTTGTTTATCGTGCGGTATCTTTTTGAAAGAAGAAATAAAGACAACATTGGTAGTGGTCTGGGAGAGGAGTTGATAGAGTTCTCAGTTCTGGATCTAAAAATGGCTTATGAAGAACGATTAACCTTTTTTAATAACAAAGCTTCATTTCGTGAGATTGAGGAAGCTTTGTATTATCTCTCCAGAATTGATTCATTAAGCATTGAGGGTGGTTTTTTCGTGCTTTACCAAGCTTTTTCAATTGAGAGATTGGAGCAAGATAACAAGAGAAGATATAATCTCGAGGATTATAGCAAATTAGACCTGTTTTACAAAAGCAAGATTCAACAGATTCATATTGTTGGGGAATATGCCAAAAAGATGGTGGGTGATTATCAAGAAGCTCTTCAATTTGTAGATGATTATTTTCAACTAAACTACGCCTCTTTTTTACGAAAGTATTTTCCAGGCTCAAGAAAGGATGAGATTAGCCGAAACATTACGCCTGCTAAATTCAAACAGCTCTTTGGCGAATTGTCAGCTGCCCAGTTGGGGATCATTAAAAATCAAAAGGAAAAAGTAATTGTAGTAGCTGCGGGACCTGGAAGCGGAAAGACAAGAATCTTGGTTCATAAGCTGGCTTCTTTGGTTATGATGGAAGATATCAAGCATGAACAACTTCTGATGTTGACTTTCTCACGTGCCGCAGTGTCGGAATTCAAAGCCAGACTTCGCCAGTTGATTGGCAATGCAGCCCATTATGTTGAAATCAAGACTTTTCATTCATATTGTTTTGATTTGTTGGGAAGAATGGGAACATTGGAAAAGTCTAATGATATCATTAAAGATGCGGTCCAAAAAATTAAGGATGGAGAAGTGGAAATTGGAAAACTGACCAAGACAGTTCTAGTCATTGATGAGGCACAGGACATGGAAGAGAATGAGTATGAGTTGATAAAAGTCCTGATGGAATTCAACGATGGTATGCGTGTTATCGCTGTTGGCGATGATGATCAGAATATTTATGCTTTCAGAGGGTCTGATTCTAAATTTTTGATGGATTTAATGTCAGAACCGGATGCAGTGAAATATGAGTTGGTCGAAAATTATCGTAGCCAACCAAATCTGGTGGGTTTCACCAATCAATTTGTAGAACGCCTAGCTGGACGGATGAAAGAAATTCCTATTCAGTCGGCTTTGAGAGGACTTGGTCGAATTCGGGTTTTCAGATACAAGTCTGACCAATTGGTTAATGCATTTGTATCAGATATTATTTCTCAAGGGCTTATTGGTTCAGTGGGAGTTTTAACACACACAAATGATGAAACCTTGCAGGCCACCAGTCTATTAAGAAGAGAAGGAATGCCAGCAAAACTGATTCAAAGCAATGAGGGTTTTAATCTATTCAATCTTGTGGAAATACGTTACTTGGCAATTCAGTTGGATCTGGAACCAAAAAGCCAGACAATCAGTGATGAAATATGGGACAAAGCAATCGAATCTTTAAAACTGAGATTTAAGAGTAGCTCTAATCTAGATATTTGCCTCAACCTAGTGAAAGCCTTTGACAATAATTGCTTTAAATATAAGTATAAAAGTGACTTTGAGATATTTGTGAGGGAGTCCAATCTAGAGGACTTTTATGAAGGACGTTCAGAGACCATAACCGTATCTACCATCCATAAAGCCAAAGGCAGGGAGTTTGATCAGGTGTTTCTTATGTTGAATAGATTCGGAAATTTAACAGACGAAAGCACAAGGGCAATATATGTGGCTATGACAAGAGCGAAGAACAACCTAACAATTCATTACAATGGAGATTTTCTAGAGAGGATTCAGGTCAAAGGAATCGACAGAGAGTATGATTATAATGATTATGAGCCTTTGGAAGAGATCGCAATTCAGCTGGGTTACTGGGATGTCTATCTGAGTTACTTCATGTATTATCAAAAACCGATTCATTTGTTAAACAGCGGAGATAGATTGCAGGTTAATGAACAGTTTTGCTACAATAGTGGAGGCGAAAAGGTTGTA
>CAKMKB010000059.1:0-27085 GCA_927435965.1 uncultured Clostridia bacterium | reverse complement strand
AAATCAAATTAGGAGCGCAAGTGACTGATGTTAAGATTTATCAACTGTCTGAGACGAAGTCGAGTTGTTGATAAATTAATCAGGCGCTGAGCTCATACAATCAGTGTGTCTGAGCGCGTTTTATATTGATGTTCATGTCATTTATTAATATCTTACTTTTCCATGACATAAACATCAACATGAAACGTACTCAGACACACTGATTGTATGAGCTCGCGCCTGATTAGTACAGCAACTTACAAGAAAACACCAATAATTGCGAGTCGTGACTTGGAGACATGCCTTTTTACATCATTAAATCATAAAAGGCATGATCGACGGAACAGCGAGTACTTATTGTGTTTTCTTGATATCAACTCGCAAAAGTTTTATATTCGATTTTTCATGTCATTTACTGTTGCTGACGACCCAACAAGATAATACCAAAAAATAATAGGACCCTGGTAACGCTACAAGAAAATGTCAATTATTGTGAGTCTTGACTTGGAGACATGTCTTTTTACCTTATCAATCATGAAAGACATGATCGACGGAAAAGCGAACATTAAATACATTTTCTTAGATTATATAATTTTGATACAGAAGTCCCTACAAGCCGTCGCGCAATAGCTACACAAAACGCATTTATCCGAATCGACAACACACTTGCCATCTACAAGTTGCAACGCACCCTGCTGGCATCTTTCTACACAAGCCCCACAACTAGTACACCACTCAGCTATGTTAAGCCTTCTAGGCTTTCGACTGATAGTATCTGATAGAAGCTCGTGGTTTTTTGTGTTATTCAAAACCGATAGATTGAAGTCAATTTCTTCCCTGTATCGCATACCCACAGCAGTCCAATCGACAAGCGGTGATTCGAAGGAAAAGCGCAATGATCTGACAGCGTCATCAGTTAGATGCCCACCACCAAGTGGTTTCATTCCAAGGATTTTCTTGCCCATAGACTTTGCCTTTTTCATGGCATCTGTCATCTGGTCGATATTGCCATCAACGATACCAATCCCCTTTTCATTGTAAATTGGGTGTATTATGTCAACCTCTTTCTGTATCCCAACATCTCTGACTGCTTCATAGAAATGGGTAGATATTCCAACATTTCTGACTACGCCTAATGCCTTTAGGTCTTGCAATAGCTCTATTGCAGCATAGTGTCCCCTAAAGGTATGTATGCTCTCCTGCTCATGAATCATAAAGATATCTAGGTAGTCTGTCTTCAACTCAGTCAGTGCCTTATCGATACTTCTATCCAAGGTTTCTCTGGAGTAGGCATAAGACTTGGTTGATATATATATATCGTTTCGATTGATATTTTTAATCAGTTCTCTTAATATATCATAGTTATCATACAGCTCTGCAGTGTCAAAAAAATTGATTCCCTTTTGGAATGCGTACAATAATAGCGAGGTTTTTTCCTGTAAGGAATAGCTACATTGAAGAGGGCTTAAAGCAAGTGTGCCGTAGCAGATTTTTGATGCTTTGTCCATATCAGACATCATAACTCCATTCAAAATAAATAAAGCAGTATAAAAATACTGCTAAATCTACAGATTATTTATTCAAATCTTCCAAATAGTATCTTAGTATTTCTTCCAGTAATTCGTCTCTCTCAACCTGCATTATTATACTTCTGGCGTTATTGTGACTTGTTATATAGGTAGGATCACCTGACAGTATATACCCAATTAATTGACTAACGGGATTGTATCCTTTTTCATTCAAGGCACTCAATACTGACTTGATGATTTCTTTAACTTCGTTCACATTGTTTAAGCCAAAATCAAACTGAGTAGTTTCATTCATTTGCATCATAACCACCTCATGATTTATTATAAGTAACTTTTAACAATAATTCAATCTATTTTGTCATATCTGAGATTATTTCTTTTGCTTTTTCTAAAGCTTCTTTAATCATGAGTGGATTTTTGCCGCCAGCCTGCGCAAAATCAGGTCTTCCACCACCGCCACCACCGACAATCTGTGCTGTTTGCTTGATTATATTACCCGCATGTAATCCTTTGCTGAGCAGATTCTTGGATACTGAAGCAACCAATAGAACCTTTCCATCATTCTCAGCCGCTATAACTATGACCGACTCCGGATTCTTGTCTCTGATCTTGTCAGAAATCTCTCTGATTGTATTGGCATCTGAACTGCCAATATCCAACACAAATGCTTTCACACCATTTATCTCTGTGAATTCATTGATTAGGGATTCCGTCTCTGATTTGATGGCGTCGTTTTTAAACTGTTGTATAGTTTTGTCTTTTTCTTTGCTCTCCTTCAACAGCTGATCAATACGAGCTTCCAGTCCCTCTGGATTGGTTTTCAATTGTGCTGCCAGCTTCAAGGTCTTTTCCTCATAGCCTTTCATATGGCTGAACGCCAATAGTCCGGTAACAGCCTCTATCCTTCTGACACCTGATGCGATTCCTGCTTCGCTGAGTATTTTGAACATGCCTATCTGAGCCGTGTTACTGACATGGGTTCCCCCACAAAGCTCACTGCTGAACTCATCAACGCTTATAACTCTGACCTTCTCACCGTATTTGCTGTCGAATAATGCAGTGACTCCGGCTTCCTTTGCTTCGTCGAGTGTCATACTCTCGCTTTTGGTTTCAAGGTTTTCGAAAATCTTTTCATTTACCAAATATTCTATTCTGTTTAACTCTTCTTTTGTCAGACTCTCAAAGTGTGAGAAGTCAAATCGAAGCCTGTCGTTCTCCACCAATGACCCTGCTTGATTGACATGTGTGCCTAGTACCAGCTTCAATGCTGCATGAAGTAGATGTGTGGCTGTATGGTTTGCTGCAGTTTTTAGTCTCTCTTTTGAATCGATAGATACAGTTAAAACATCACCAACTTTTAGAGCTCCCTTTTGAACTTTGATGTGGTGAATAAAGATGTCATTGTTGGCTTTTGTAACATCAAAAACTACAGCTTCAATACTGTCGGACTTTAATCGCCCCTTGTCGCCTTTTTGTCCGCCGCTTTCGGCATATAACACAGAATCGTCTAGAACAACATATCCTTTGCTGTCCAGGTGATCCACTGGCTTTAGTTGTTCATCATAAAGTTTCAGTACAGTAGCATCAGTCTCGGTCTTGTCGTACCCAACAAAGTTTGTGCTAGCAATTCCTTCTATTAAAATACTGCTGCCTGACCATGATTCCCCTGATGATGAGTCTCTTGCACTTCTGGCGTTTTCTTTCTGCTGATCCATGAACTGCTTGAACTCTGAAAAATCTACACTTAATTCTCTCTCTTGCAGTATTTCTTCTGTCAATTCAAATGGAAATCCATATGTGTCGTATAGCTTGAATGCCTTCTCGCCTGATAGCTTATTCTGATTATCTTTTACCAACTCAGCAATATAGGACTCTAGAATGTCTAGTCCTTGGTCGATTGTTTTGTTGAATTTGTTTTCTTCTATTTCAATGATCTTATAGATCTGGTCTTTTGCATTTTTTAGTTCAGGGTATGCTTCTCCCCAAAGGTTGATGACTTCTTTTGCCATCATTGACAGGAAGTTTTCTCTGATTCCGAGAAGCTTGCCATGTCTTGAGGCTCGTCTGAGAAGTCTTCTAAGAACATATCCTCTTCCCTCGTTTGAAGGAATGACACCATCTCCTATAAGGAAGGTGACCGCTCTTGAATGGTCTGCAATGATACGTATGGATATGTCGGTCTTTTTGCTTGATTTATATTCCTTGCCACTGATTTTCTCAACAAGTTGTATAAGTGAGACTATAGGCTCAACCTCAAATACGTTGTCTTTGCCTTGCAGTACGGCAGCAACTCTTTCAAGACCCATTCCTGTGTCTATGTTTGGTTTGGATAAGGGATGGTAAACACCTTGCTCGTCCTTATCAAATTGTGTAAAAACAAGGTTCCATATCTCTACATAACGGTCGCAATCGCATCCAGGTGAGCAGTTGGGATCTCCACAGTCGTATTTTTCGCCTCTGTCAAAATAGATCTCAGAGCATGGTCCACTAGGACCCACTTCAAGCTCCCAGAAGTTATCGGCTTTTCCGAGTCTTACAATTCTATCAGTCGGTACCTTGACTTCATTGGCCCATATATTATATGCCTCATCATCTTCAAAGTAAACTGAAACCCATAGCTTGTCTGCAGGGATAAGCATCTTTTCACTCAGGAACTCCCAAGCCCAGAATATGGACTCTCGCTTGAAATAATCACCAAAGGAGAAGTTTCCGAGCATCTCAAAAAAAGTGCAGTGTCTGGATGTGAAGCCGACATTTTCGATGTCTCCTGTTCTGACGCACTTCTGGCAGGTCACCATTCTGGTGTTTGGAGGTGTGTCTGCACCTGTGAAATACTTTTTAAGGGGTGCCATACCTGCATTGATTAATAGTAAAGTGTTGTCATTTTTAGGAATCAATGGAAAGCTGTGGGCTGCCAGGTGGTTTTTGCTTTCGAAAAATTCGATGAAACTTTTTCTGATGTTGTCGATCGTATAATTGCTCATGTTTCCTCCAAAATTATTGTGATTTATTTCAAATTTACCTATTATATCGAAAATAAGATTAATGCTCCCTTTTCCGTCGATCATGTCTTTTAATGATTTATGATGAAAAAAGACATGTCTCCAAGTCAAGACTCACAATAATATTATTTTCTTGCTTTTGTTTTGTGAAGCAATAACAACATGAATCATCATAAATGAAACTTTGACGAGTTCATTCAGATTAGGAGCGCAAGTGACTGATGTTAAGATTTATCAACTGTCTGAGACGAAGTCGAGTTGTTGATAAATTAATCAGGCGCTGAGCTCATACATTCAGTGTGTCTGAGTGCGTTTCATGTTGATGTTCATGTTATAAATATTGCGATTGTCTCCAAGTCAAGACTCACTATAATTGTTGTTTTCTTATTTCACTAGCAATTACGACATGAATCATCATAAATGAAACTTTGTCGAGTCTAATCAGATTAGGAGCGCAAGTGTCTGATGTTAAGATTTATCAACTGTCTGAGACGTTAGTCGAGTTGTTGATAAATTAATCAGGCGCTGAGCTCATACATTCGGTGTGTCTGAGACGTTTCATGATGATGTTCTTGTCATGAAAATTGCGGTGTATTCAACTATAAGTATCAGATAAAAGTATAATCAGCTCAGACTGTTTTGTCAATGATTCCCCCACCAACAAGCACATCCCCATCATAGAAAACCAAAGACTGCCCAGGCGTCACAGCTCTGACCTTGTCCTTGAACTCAACATACAACTGATCACCAACACGACTGATTTCGGCAAGTGATTCCCTAGCTGAGTATCTAATCTTGCAGGAGAATACTTTTCCTGTTAAGTCGTAGTTGTCGTAGATGATATTGTGGTCACTGAGATAGCAGCCGGACTTCTCCAACTGGTTTGAAAGTCCTAAAGTGACGTTGTTGTTCTCAGGATTGATATCCAACACAAAATGAGGCGTCCCCAATGCTATACCCAGGCCTTTTCTCTGACCAATGGTATAATGATGTATGCCCTCATGCTTTCCAAGAACATTGCCATCTATATCCACAAAGTTTCCAAGCTTGGTTTTTGGGTCAAAATACTTCTCGATAAACTCAATGTAGTCTTGATCCTTGATAAAGCAAATTTCCTGGCTTTCTGACTTTTGATAGAACTCGACACCTTTGCTTTTAAGCAGCTGTCTTGCCTGCTCCTTGCTGTCCAACTCTCCCAAAGGAAAGATGACCCTCTCAAGATCCTTCTCATTAAGATTGTACAAATAATAGCTCTGATCTTTGCTTGCATTTATTGCTTTTTTAACCAGATATCCAGAATCTTCTTTAACGACCCTGACATACTGGCCGGAAGAAATATAATAGATTCCTCGCTTGTCAGCCTCTTCGATAAATCGCTTGTATTTGATCTCTTTGTTGCATTTGACACAGGGATTTGGCGTTCTTCCCTTTTCGTATTCAGTATAGAAATACTCTACAATCTCCTTCTCAAACTCTTCTCTTAAGTCCATAACAAAATGCTCTATGTTCAGCATGTCGGCAATGCGTTTAGCATCGGCAACAGCTTCTTCCATAGATTCAAAGCTTTTTTGAATGAATGTGACACCTATAACCTCAAAGCCTTTTTCCTGCAAAATAATAGCAGCGGAAGAACTATCAATCCCACCGCTCATGCCTAGCAGCACTTTTTTATTATAATTGTTCATCATCGTGGTCATGCACATCCTCATCTGGCTTGTAGTCTTCTATACCAGCAATAACCTTCCCCGATTTTTGGGCATAATCATATAATGCGGATTTGACAGCCTGCTCAGCTAAAACTGAACAGTGTACCTTAACCTTTGGCAGTCCACCAAGGGCTTCTATAACAGCTTTGTTGGTCAGTGTTACTGCTTCGTCAATGTGCTTTCCTTTAATCAGCTCTGTTGCCATGCTTGATGACGCTATAGCTGAGCCGCATCCGAATGTCAGGAATTTGACGTCTTCAATCATGTCTTTATCATCAATTTTCAAAAATATCTTCATGATATCGCCACACTTGGCATTACCTACTTGACCGACACCGTTAGCGTCTTCTATTTCCCCTACATTTCTTGGATTCTTGAAGTGATCCATCACTTTTTCTGTATACATTGTTATTTCCTCCTGGTATATAATGGTGACATTTGTCTTAATCTATCTACGACACCAATAAGCTTCTCTATGGTGTAGTCAACGTCTTCTTCTGTATTAAACTCTGACAGACTCAATCTCAGTGAACCGTGTGCAATCTCATGGGGAAGACCAATAGCCATCAGAACATGAGATGGATCTAGTGCTCCTGATGTACATGCAGATCCACTTGATGCCGCTATGCCTTCCATATCCAAGTATAGAAGCAACGATTCTCCCTCTATAAACTCAAATGAGAAATTCACATTCCCCGGAAGTCTTTGGGTCGGATGCCCATTCAATTTGACGTTCTCAATTCTCTCCGGTATTTCTTTGAGAAATTTATCTCTTAGGGTACTGATGGTTATCATTTTATCATTCATGGTCTCTAAAGCTATTTCTGCAGCTTTACCGAATCCACAGATCCCCGGTACATTTTCAGTACCTGCTCTCTTCTTGCTTTCCTGTGCACCACCATGAATCAGGTTATCTATTCTAACTCCTTTTCTTATGTAAAGCATACCTACACCCTTGGGTCCGTGAATCTTATGGGCTGATGCTGAAAGGAGATCAATATTCATTTCTTTGACATCGATAGGAACATGTCCAAATGCCTGTACAGCATCTGTATGGAATAAAACCCCATGTTTTTTAGCAATTTCACCGATTTCTTTGACTGATTGGATGGTTCCGATCTCATTATTGGCAAACATAATGCTAATTAGAACTGTATTTTCCTTGATGGCTTCTTCCAATTCTTTAAGACTTATCAGTCCGTCGCTATCGACATCCAGATAGGTCACTTCATATCCGTTCTTTGCCAGATATTCGCAGGTATGCAACACAGCATGGTGTTCTATTTTTGTAGTGATAATGTGGTTCCCCTTTTTACTGTTTGCTGCCATAACACCCTTTATTGCCCAGTTGTCGGATTCTGAACCACCACCGGTGAAATAAACCTCATCCGGATTGGCATTGATGACAGATGAGATTGTTTCCCTGGCTGTATTGATTGCTTTTTTAGCGGTCTGTCCGAAATCGTAGATACTGGATGGATTCCCATAAAGGTTCCCATAGTATTCATTCATTGTCTCGATTACTTCTTTATGAACCATAGTTGTTGCTGCGTTGTCTAGATATACTTGTCTCATTGCTTCGCTACCTCCCGCATGACCTTTGAATTTTGCTTTACCATATCTCCAAGATATGTATTGTCTATGACATTGTTTATTCCCATTTCTATTTGCTCGAATATAACTCTTGTGGCACATACCAACTCTCTGGTGCATGTTTCTCCTGATAGGCATTCAGATGGTGTCATCTCTCCCTCAAGGGCTCTTAGAATCATCCCGACCGTTATCTCCTCAGGCTTCCTTGCCAGCATATAACCACCATTGACACCTCTTACAGTTTCGATATAGCCCTGTTTTCTTAGCTTTGCCAGGAGCTGTTCCAAATAGTTTTCTGATATATTGTATTTTGAAGATATTGTCTTTAGACTCACAGGACCATCGCCATAGTTTAGCGCCAGCTCGAATGCAGCTTTCAGACCGTATCTGCCTTTTGTTGATAGTATCATGTTTTTACACCTCTAATCCCTACTAATTTAATAGAGTATCCTTATAGAGTATAGTATACCCTAGTAATCTTGTCAACTATTAAGGCAAGAAAAAAGCACGATTTCTCGTGCCAAATTTTAGTGAATATAGTAATCTTCTTCGATGGAATCCATAAAGCCCAGATCTGCTTGCAGTATTCTCAATCTGGTCTCATACTCGTCAAAGTCGATGTCGTTTGTCTGTAGTCTGGCATCCAGTTCTTTTTTGCCATTGTCATAAAGAAACATCTGTTTTGTCGGCCAGTAGATATTTTTACCGGTTTCTATCTGGCTTGTTTTTTCTAGGGTTACTTTCAAGCCTTTCGAATCGGAATAATCCGTCTGCCCCAATAGGTAGATATTTTTCAGATCAAAATTCAGATCTGAGCATTTGTTTCTGCAGTCTTTCAGGTATCTAAGATGCTCTGGCTTGACCTCCAGAAACTCATCGTCTAAAAAGACGTATTCTTCTATATGGTTGTTGTATTCAATTACAAGATTATAGCTTCCTTCTTCTTTTAGTCCCTTTAATTTTTCACATATCAAATCTATAGAATTAGAATCTGTAAAATCCTCGAATTTAACATTAAATTTCATATTTCCTCCTCTGATTTCAAGTCGTTGATAAAATCCAAATACTTCTTGATGTTTTTTTCATATCCGATGTTCTTAGGATTATAAAACTTTTCGCCGTTAAAATCAAGTGGAAAATAATTTTGTTCCACAAAACCATACTGATAATCGTGGGGATATTTGTATCCCCCACCGTGTCCCAACTTGGAAGCGGACTTGTAGCTGCTGTCTTTTAAGGTATTTGGCACCTCCGGATTATAGGTGTTCATAAAATCCAGGGCCTTGTTGATTGCCATATAGGCTGTATTACTTTTTGGTGCACATGCTAAGTATATGGTGGCCTGTGCCAATGGAATCCTGCCTTCAGGCATTCCGATGACATTGATTGCGTTAAAACAATTCACTGCAATATTCAAGGCATTAGGATCTGCGTTTCCCACATCTTCCGAGGCTGAAATGATTAGTCTTCTGGCGATAAATTTTGGATCTTCACCTGACTTTATCATTTTTGCCAACCAAAGTAAAGCCGCATCCGGGTCTGAACCCCTCAGGCTTTTAATGAATGCTGAGATGATGTCATAATGTTTGTCGCCTTTTTTGTCGTAATAAGATGTCTTGTTCTGTATGCTTTCCTTGGCATCAGTTACAGTTATTCTGATGCTTCCATCTTCGTCGGTTGCAGTAGTCAATACTGCTAGTTCGAGAGCATTGAGGGCTTTTCTTCCATCCCCTCCACTGTAGCTGGCAAGAAGTTCAATAGCATCATCGTCTATTGAAAGATTGAGTCCAGCTTCTTTGATCAGAACCTTATCCACTGCTCTTCGCAGTATAGCGATAACATCATCTTCATCCAACGCTTTGAGCTCAAAAATCATTGATCTTGATAGTAGAGCGCTGTTGACTTCAAAGTATGGGTTTTCTGTTGTAGCTCCGATTAAAATGATGGTGCCGTTTTCAACATATGGCAAAAGAGCATCCTGTTGTGTTTTATTGAATCTGTGAATCTCATCAATAAAAACAATGGTCTGCCTCTTGTAAATAGAAATCTGATTGATTGCCTCTGCGGTTTTTTCTTTTATGTCCTTTATTCCCGCTGTTACTGCATTGAGGGTCTCGAAATTCTTCTGTGTTGCTTTAGCGATGATTCTTGCGAGGGTGGTCTTCCCTGTTCCGGGAGGACCATAGAGAATAATAGAGCTTAGCTTATCAGCAACAATAGCTCTCCTTAGCATCTTGCCCTCAGCAAGTATGTGGGCCTGTCCTACAAATTCAGACAGGTCCACCGGTCGCATCTTGTCAGCCAACGGGCTGTTATTCTTAATAAATTCATTGTAATTCATGTTGAAGAGATTGAGATTAGACATATCGCTCCATAAGTTTGGCTACTCTTTCGATCAGGACACTCTTTTCTTGTGATTCTGTAATAGCAGCATCCATGATATCTGCGATTTCTGCCATATCTTTTTCCTTAAATCCCATGGTGGTGATGGCAGGTGTCCCGATACGGATTCCACTGGTTACAAATGGGCTTGCCGGATCGTTTGGTATTGTGTTTTTATTGACTGTTACGTTTATTTCATCCAGTAGTTTTTCGGCAACTTTACCGGTCACATTTTTGTTTCTCAAGTCGATGAGCATCAGGTGATTGTCTGTTCCGTCCGAAACCAATCTGAACCCTCTCAGCTTTAACTGGTCAGCCAGCTCTGCTGCGTTTTTGATAATCTGTTTCTGGTACTCAACAAAGCTGTCCTCAAGTGCTTCTTTAAAGCTGACAGCTTTTGCCGCTATGACATGCATAAGCGGTCCACCCTGGATGCCCGGGAATATAGCCTTGTCAATTGCCTTGGCATATTTCTCCTTGCACAGGATAGCGCCACCCCTTGGGCCTCTTAGTGTCTTGTGTGTTGTTGTGGTTACAAAATCAGCGTATGGTACCGGGCTAGGATGAAGGCCTGCCGCAACAAGTCCGGCAATATGAGCCATGTCCACCATCAGATAGGCGCCGACTTCATCTGCGATTTCTCTGAATTTTGAAAAATCTATAATTCTAGCATATGCGCTGGCACCTGCAACAATCATTTTGGGCTTTTCTTTCAAGGCTATTTTTCTGACCTCTTCATAGTCAAGCACCTCTGTTTCAGGATCAACTCCATATGGGACTATCTCAAAATATTTGCCTGAGATATTGACAGGACTCCCGTGTGTCAGATGTCCGCCCTCAGTCAGCTTCATACCCATGATTTTGTCGCCAGGTTCTAGGACTGCGAAATAGACACCAATATTGGCGTTCGCGCCAGAGTGGGGTTGCACATTGGCATGCTCGGCATTGAAAAGTTTCTTCAATCTGTCGATTGCAAGAGTTTCTGCTTGGTCAACAAATTCACATCCACCGTAGTATCTTTTACCCGGATATCCCTCTGCATATTTGTTGGTTAACTGGCTTCCCATAGCTTCCAGTACCGCTATGGAAACAACATTCTCAGAAGCGATTAGCTCCAGATTTCTGTGCTGTCTTCCGATTTCACGTTGGATAGCATCGTAAATTTCAACATCAGCTTTCTTTAGGTTTTCAAACATGTCATATCTCCTCATTATTTATTGTATTTTAGTATAATCTCCAACAACTCATCCAGTGCGTCCTCGGAGTCAAGATTGTTCATTTTTTCGATAATGCAGTTCTTGGCATAGTTTTCGATGATGACACCACCTACTTTGTTGAGGGCGGATCGAACTGCAGATATCTGTATCAGAATATCGCCACAGTATTCCCCTTTTTCTATCATCTTTTCAATGCCTTTAACCTGACCTTCAATACGTTTCATTCGATTCAAAAGAGCTCTATCGGTATCCATCTCTATTCACCCCTATATGGAACAATGGATTCGATGATATCAGAGTCCTTGAATACAAATCTGTCCAGTTGCTTGAGAATATAGAAAGACAACACCAGAGACAGCAATCCCGAGACAGCTGATACAATATCCTTGTTTCCAAAATTTATATATCTATAGCTTAAGTAGGTTGCGGCAATCATGACCAGCAGCGGGATACCATAAGCAACTGATGAATAGGCCAACAGGTTCTTGTCCTTGGTCGTCAGTGTCAGCAATTGTCCCAGTCTGTAATCATTGTTTTTTACCTTCAATATATGACCCTTTTGTGTGCAGCTGCTACCACATGATGCACAGTTGTCACCACAGGCTGAAGCCCTTGCCACTTTAATATAAGCCAGATCATTTTCTATATTAACCACTTGTGCGATTTTTATCATTACAATTCACTACCTTTCAACTATACAGTTTATCACATGTGAGGCGAGAAGCAAACCTGCCGAGGCAGGAACAAAGGAATTGCTGCCAATTGTAGTTGTATTTTCACTCTTAACCGGTAGCTCCTGTGAAAAAACTACCTGATGCTTTTCAATACCAATCCTTTTCAGCTCTCTTCTCATTTTTTTTGCCATCGGGCAATTAAAGGTCTTGGAGATATCGGTTATGGAAAATGACTGAGGGTTTCTCCTATTGCCGGTTCCCATGCAGCTTATGATGGGAATATCCTGTTTTTTACAGTAATCCACAAGCAACAATTTGGCATTTATGTCATCAATAGCATCAATCACATAATCGTATTTTTCTCCATTAAACAGTTCATTAATATTATTTTCATCAATCTTTATGGCTAGTTTATTCACAACTAGGTCAGAATTGATTTTTATGAGTTCCTTGGCGATTACCTCCGCCTTGAGTTGTTTCAGTACCTCAAGATTGGAATGAAGCTGTCTGTTGAGATTGGTGAGGTCGTAGGTATCGAAGTCCACCAAAGTCATTTGGCCAACGAAGCACCTGGCGACAGCCTCGGCGCTGTAGCTTCCTACACCACCCAAACCGGCAATCATTACCCTACTGTTTCTCAGTTTTTCAATAGAGGCCTCTCCATAAACCAATTCTAATCTGTCCCATGGTCTCATCAGTCTACCTGCACATCCAGCTTGATTCCTAGTTCCTTCAATTGGTTTTCATCAACTATTGTTGGTGCACCTGAAAGAAGACAGGACGCGCTCTGAGTCTTTGGAAATGCAATGACATCTCTTATATTGGTACTGCCTGTCAGTGTCATAATTAGCCTGTCCAGACCATATGCGATACCACCATGTGGTGGAACACCATATTTGAAGGAATTGAGCAAAAATCCGAATTTGGATTCAGCTTCATCTTCCGTGAGTCCCAATGCCTTAAACATTCTTTGTTGGAGTCCTCTGTCAGTGATTCTGATGCTTCCACCACCTATTTCGTCACCGTTTATGACGATGTCGTAGGCCTTAGCCCTTACCGCATCCGGATTGGATTCCAGCTTGTCTAGGTCCTCATCAACTGGTGCGGTAAACGGATGGTGCTTGGCAACATAGCGCTTCGCTTCATCATCATATTCGAACAATGGGAAGTCTGTAATCCAGACCAACTCATATTGATTCTCATCAATCTCATTCAGGTCAGCTGCAATTTTTTTCCTTAGAGCACCTAGTGCGTTATTCACTACATTGGTTGTATCTGCAACAATAAACAGCATGTCTCCATCTTTCATTTCGAGTTGGGTGACAAGCTTGGTTTTCTCATTTTCGCCTAGAAACTTCGCTATAGGTGAGTTCAACTCCTCACCCTCTAGCTTGATCCATGCCAGCCCTTTGGCATCATAGGATTTGACAAAGCTTTCAAGCTTTGATATTGCTTTTTTGGAGAATGATTCTGATTTGCCTGATACCAATATGCCTTTAACACTTCTGCCGGTTGCTGTATTCGATTTGAAGGCATTGAAATCCGAATCAGTGAAGATATCAGTCAGGTCGTTGAACTCATAGCCAAATCTCAGGTCAGGCTTATCGGATCCATATCGATTCATGGCCTCATCATAGTCCATTCTTTTGATGGGCGTTTGGATGTCTATGTTTTTGATTTCCTTAAAAATTCTAGTGATCAGTCTTTCGTTGATGGCTATAATGTCCTCTGAATCCACAAAAGACATCTCGATGTCTAGCTGTGTAAACTCTGGCTGTCTATTGGCTCTTAGATCCTCGTCCCTGAAGCATTTTACAATCTGATAGTATCTGTCATAACCTGATACCATCAATAACTGCTTGAATATCTGGGGTGATTGAGGCAAGGCATAGAAGCTTCCCTTGTTGACCCTGCTTGGCACCAGATAGTCTCTTGCTCCTTCAGGTGTCGGTTTATTGAGGACTGGTGTCTCGATCTCTAAAAACTCGTTTTCATTCATAAAGTCCCTGATAACCTTGGCAGTTTTTGCTCTTACGATAAGGTTGTTCTGCATGAATGGTTTCCTCAAATCAAGGAATCTGTTCTTGAGACGCATCGTTTCAGAGGCATCATCATTATCTCTTACATAGATAGGCGGTGTTTCAGACTGGCTAAGTATTTTAATCTCTTCTCCATAAATCTCTACGTCACCGGTAGGCATGCTGTCATTCTTTGATTCCCTCTCCCTGACTTTTCCGGTTATGGTGATGACATACTCGCTCTTGACTTCAGAGGCCTTGTCAAAGGCGCTTTTATCCAATTCCTCGTCAAACACAACCTGAACCAGGCCGGAAATATCTCTAAGATCAATGAAAACCAGGCTACCCAGATTTCTTTTCTTCTGGACCCATCCCATCACCGTTACCTTTTCATTTATGTTTTCTTTTCTAAGGGTGCCGCATTTGTTGGTTCTTCTTGTGGTTCCGAGCTTATCCATGTCTTCCTCCTATGTGCTCTATGGTTTGTTTTGTAATCAAATAATTTGATTTTAGCTTATTCTTATATGTCTGAAGGTTTCTATTGTTTGGAATCCTGTGGATACGGTTGTTTTCAAGATCTGCAATTTTAGTGACCGACCCGGCTCCAAAGCCAATGATTGTTTGTATCTCTTCAATTATGTTAATATTGTAAAGGCATTCATGTCCCGGATAGCTGTAGCCGCAATTATCTTCGTTATTGGCAATGTTTTTTTGCCGGTACAGATAATAGGCGTGCATGCCTGATTTGTCAAGCTCTTCTCTATAAAGTTGGTTAACCTTTTCGGACTCAATCGCCTGAATTAGGTTGACATAATTTTCTTTGTAATAGTCTGAACCCCTTTTAATTGACAGATTGTGGATGGTTATGTTCTCGGGTTTCAGTTCATGAATGTGGGCCAGATTGTTCTCTGCTGAATGGATATCTTCTCCCGGTAGTCCACTGATCAGGTCCATATTGATGGTCTTAAAACCTACTTCCCTAGCCTCCTTGAAGGCTCTAATCACATCCTTGACTGTATGCTCCCGACCTATTTGTCTTAATGTAGCGTCATTCATGGACTGGGGATTGATGCTGATGCGATTGACTCCGTTGGCTTTCATTGTTTCTAGTTTAAGCGGTGTGATGGTGTCAGGCCTTCCAGCTTCTACGGTGTACTCCATGTCCTGTTTTAGATCATAGTGACTGCTGATTGCTTTGAAGAGCCGTCCTAACTGACGATCTGATAAAACTGTTGGTGTTCCACCACCAATATAGACGCTATTGATGTTAAGATTGTTCGTTTGTAATATATCAGCTTTAATAGCTAGTTCTTCGGTTAATATATTCAGATATTCGTCCAGCTCAGTCTCATTGTTGCAGATTTCAGAGATAAATGAACAATAGTGGCATCTCGATGGACAAAAGGGTATCCCGATATAGAGGCTGACACTTCCTGTATCCTTCTTTAGCAGGCTATTCTCAAAAGCACAGACTGACAGCAATCTTCCAATAGTATCCTGTTCCATCAGATAGGTCTGATTCAACACCTCTTTTATTTGCTGGTGATTATATCCACTTTCCAGAGTTGTCCTGACCAGCTTGACCGGACGAGTGCCTGACAGGATGCCATATTTTGATACTATATCGTAATGCTTGCTAAGCATCCTGTAGAGGCTGTGTCTGATTGCGATTTTAAGCCTGTCGTCTTCATTCTCATTGAAATATACCAGTGATTCAATGTTGACGTCAATATCTTCAGATTTAATACCCTCTTCAAATAAAGAAATACGGGTGTTCATGACAACCAAATGCAGCCCTTCCTGTAATATAACATTTTCTTCATCAAAAATAATCTGATTGCTTTTATCAAATATTCTGATTAGGTTATAGATTTCATTACGAGATATGGCTGCGTTTAGATATATTTTAATCATTTTTTAGCTCGTTGTTACCTTAAAAACGGGTTGTACTGTCTTTCATACCCAATAGTTGATTCTGAGTTGTGACCCGGATAGACCTTTGTCTTGTCAGGCAACTGCATCAGCTTTGTCTTAATAGAATTGATCAACTGGTCGTAGTTGCCTCCAGGTAGATCTGTTCTTCCGATACTGCCATGAAACAGCGTATCGCCTGTAAAGACCACATCTTCACATTTGATGCTGATTCCTCCCTGGGTATGACCTGGAGTGTGGATAATCTCATATTTAAGGTCTCCCACAGTGATAACATCACCCTCGCTGACAAATTTCTCAGGAGAAAACTCAATGCTTCTCCCAAACATCATTTTGGTGAAATTGGTTCTGGTTGCGCCTACCATTTCCCCGTCCGATTGATGCATATAGACTGGAATGCTGTAATGCTCTTTAAGCTCTAAAACAGCGCCTATGTGATCTCCATGTCCATGGGTCAACAAAACGGCGATTGGCTTTAGCTTCAGCTCTTCTATCTTCGATTTAATGGGTCCTGGGCTTGAGCCTGGATCTATAATCAACACTTCTTTTGTATCTGAGCTACCTGTCAGATAACAATTCACCATGTAGCTTCCTACTACAATATTTTCTAAAATCATCATATTCAAACTCCTTAAAATATTTTTGTGCTGTCTAATAATATAGTGACGGGTCCATCATTGACCAGGCTGACTTCCATATAGGCCGCAAACCTACCTGATTCAACTCTGATCCCGCTATTTTTTAACTGTTGGATATATTGGATATATAGCGCTTCGGCTTTCTGAGGGTTTCCAGCCTTTGAAAAGCTTGGACGTCGTCCTTTTCGGGCATCTCCGTGCAATGTGAACTGTGAGATTACAAGCACTTCACCCTCTATATCAAGTACGCTGAGATTCATCTTCTCATTTTCATCCTCAAATATTCTCAGATTAAGGGTCTTGTCTACCATATAATTGATATCTGTATCGGTATCCTCTTCTGCCACACCTAATAAAATTAAAAGTCCCTTATTGATTTGACCAAGACTGATGTTGTCAACCAACACCTCGGCCTTGCTGACTCTTTGAACTACTGCTCTCATTTTGTCACCCTCTATTTCTTGTATCTGTAAACATCCAGTATGCCGTCTATTTTCTTGAAACGTTTTATAAGCTCTGCCAGATCCTTGGATTCCTTGATCTCAAAAGTCATGTTCATTATGGCTATCTTATCCTTGTTGACTCTCAGATTAAGATTGATTGCATTGACCTTGAGTGCCGTGTAGACATTGGTGATGTCCTGCAAGAGACCTGGTCTGTCGACAGATTCTATCTGAATCTCGGCTGTATAGGTCATCTTGTTTCCCGTGTCCCATTCTACCTCTATGAAACGGCCATCCTTCTCAGCAGCCACAATATTGGTACAATCTGCTCTATGGATGGAAACGCCTCTGCCTCGGGTTATATATCCCACGATTTCATCTCCTGGAACCGGCGAGCAGCATTTGGAAAATCTGATCTTTATATTGTCAACATCCTGTATGATGACACCTGATGTCGGTGTGGGTTTAGATTTGACCGGCGCCTGCACCTCTGTTGTCTTGAAACGCTCCTCGTATTTATCCTTGTTCAAAATCTTATACTTAGCGATGAGCTTTGTGACAACCTGAAGCTCTGTCATAGTGCCATGACCGACAGATGCAAACAAATTTTCAGTGGTTTTGAAGTTCATCTTCTTGACAATTTCCTGTATCCAATCATCCTTGAAGAGCTCAGTGAGCTTGAAGCCTTGTCTCTTGATTTCTCGCTCGATGGCTTCCTTACCCTTATCTATATTGGTGTCTTTTTCCTTGTCCTTGAAGAACTTCCTGATTTTGCTCTTTGCCTGACTGCTCTTGACTATCTTCAGCCAGTCTCTGCTTGGACCATTGCTGTTTGAGGATGTTATTATCTCAATCTGATTGCCGTTTTTCAGCTTGTAGTCCAGTGGTACAATTCGTCCATTAATCTTAGCGCCAATACATCTATTGCCCACACCTGAGTGGACACGATAGGCAAAATCAATGGGTGTGGAGCCTGCAGGCAGGTTGATGACATCCCCTTTGGGGGTGAATACAAATACCTCGTCTGTGTACAAATCTATCTTCAATGATTCCATGAACTCTTTGGGATCGTTGGTTTCCTGCTGCCAGTCCAGCATATGTCTCAGCCAGTTGAGTTTTTCATCGAACTCGCTATCCTTTACACCCTCTTTGTATTTCCAGTGGGCTGCGATACCAAGCTCTGCTGTTTTGTGCATCTCAAAGGTCCTGATCTGTATCTCGAATGGCTCCCCGTTAAAACTGATGACAGTGGTATGAAGGGATTGATACATATTGGGTTTTGGCATGGCGATATAGTCCTTGAATCTACCGGGCATAGGCTTCCAGAGCGTATGCACAGTTCCAAGCACACCATAGCAATCCCTGACTGAATTGACCAGTATCCTGATGGCTGTCACATCATAAATCTCTTCAAATGTCTTGTTTTTATGATACATCTTCTTGTAGATGCTGTAGATGCCTTTGGGTCTTCCGCTGATTTCGAAATCAATCTCAGCCTCACGCAATTTCTCCTCTAAGGTGTTGATGATTCCCTGAATGTATTCTTCGCGTTCTTTTCTTTTTTGCTTAACCTTTTCAGTAATATCTATAAATGCTTCCGGATCGATGTACTTTAGTGACAGATCCTCCAGCTCCCATTTGATGGAAGCCATACCAAGACGATTCGCAATCGGAGCATATATCTCAAGTGTCTCTATTGCCTTTTCCTTTTGCTTCTCAGGTGTCATGTATTGAAGGGTTCTGATATTGTGCAACCGGTCAGCCAGTTTGATGATGATGACACGGATGTCCTTTGACATGGCAATGACCATCTTTCTGAGACTTTCTGCCTGTCTTTCCTCTTTTGACTTGTACTTGACCTTACTCAATTTTGTCACACCATCTACTAGATTGGCGATCTCTTCATTGAATTCCTTTTTGATGTCGTCATAGGTTGCGTTGGTATCCTCTACCACATCGTGGAGCAGTCCGGCGGCTATTGTGTCAACATCCATATTCAGTTCAGCCAATATGAGTGCAACATTAAAAGGGTGAGTAAAATAAGCCTCTCCCGAGAATCTTAAGATTATATCACCATGAAAATCCTTTGCATAATCATATGCTTTTTTTATGACGGATATGTCAGCCATGGGATTATAGGCTAAAATATCATTTATTAGTCTGTCTAGCATCTTCTCACCACCGGTATGATTAAAGGCTGGAAAATCCAACCTTTAATAAGTCACAATTGATTTGACATTGTATTGTGTCAGTTTTTCTCTACCATTAAGGTCAGTCAGCTCAATGAAAAATCCAAGGCCGACCACTATGCCACCTAGTTTTTCAATCAGCTTGGCTGTGGCACTCACAGTACCTCCTGTTGCCAATAGATCATCAATGACGATAACTCTCATGCCCTTTTCAATAGCGTCACTGTGTATTTCCAGTGCATCTTTTCCGTATTCAAGGGAGTACTCATGTTTAACAGTTTCTGCAGGTAGCTTGCCTGGTTTTCTAACCGGAACAAAGCCAGCACCCATATTGAATGCAACAGGTGTTCCGAAAATAAAGCCTCTTGATTCAGGTCCGACAACAATATCAACCTCAAGGTCAGAGAACATATCTGTCATCTGTGTGATGACTTCTTTTAAACTAAGCGGATCTTTTAATACGGTTGTAATGTCCTTGAAACTGATTCCCGCTTCAGGGAAATCTTCTATCACTCTGATCTTATCTTTTAAATCCATCTGGTCCTCCTCAGGACAAATATTTGATATATAAGTAATCATTTTTCAGCTTGAAGTTTATTTTATCCTTCTTATATAGCTTTACCAACGTATAGAGGAGCATCTCCTCATTAATGTTTATATTATATATTCTGTTGATATAGTTAACAAGTTTTATCATCTCAAATTTAAAAATTTTGCTCTTGTTTTTGCCCAGTTCAGTTAATATCTTATCTTCTGTCTCAGGTGATGGCAACCAATTGCTGATAGCGCATTCGACTTTCTCCCTGGTGCTGTCATTTAAGTCTTCAACTCTTGAGGCATTTCTGATTGAGATAATATCCTCCTGAAAAATAAGCCTTTCACAATCAGCATCCTTTGTGTCTGTTGCGATCTTTGAAAACTGAGGATTCTTGGCTATCTCATACAATAACTTCAGCTTCAAATTGATAAAATAATCGCCGGCAAAATCGTTGATATTAAACTGCACGCTGGAGTAGCCGTTATAGTGATTGACCTCAAATTCACCAACCAAAGGATTAAGGCGATTAAACTCTTTTTTCTCGAGTTCTGTGATATTGAACCGTAATAGCGTAAAGGCCGAATCACCCAGCTTTACATTTGCTTTAAGATGGTTTTCATCACTACCAAGGTATCTGTGATGCTGCAGCTCATACTGATTGATTAGAAATACTGGTTTTTCATTTCTAAGCCCGTAGGGTTCAAATATCTTGTTCAGTTTATCAATCGATGGAATATCTATGGTGTCTTCTATCGAAACGATAGCGTCTACCGCAATCTCTTTAACCATTTCCCCATCTGTCATGAGCTCGTTGGTATACTTCGTCACTTGGTCAATAAAATCCTTGAAATAATCCTCGTGTATTGTAAGGCCTATAGCCTGTTGATGTCCTCCAAACTTGACCGTCAGGTGTTCAAACACTTTGATGGCCTTATAGATGTCAAATCCTGGGATGCTTCTACCTGAACCTTTATAATAATTGCCATTTTTGGAAAACATGATGGACGGTTTGTGGTATTTTTCCGTCAATTTTGAACTGACTATACCGATAACCCCTTCATGCCATTCATTGCCGTAAGTTATCAATATCTTATTGTGCAATTGAGAGACGACATTGGTGTCGGCTTCCTCAAAAATATGCTTCTCTATTTCTTTTCTAAGTATGTTCAAGTCATTCAGTGTCTGTGCGTAATAATGAGCCTCAATCTTATCGTTTGAAATCAGCATCTTGAGGGCAACTTCGGCCCTGTCTACCCTGCCAGCCGCATTGATCTTGGGACCTATCAGATAGCTGAGTGTGTCCGTTTTCACAGTACCTTTAGTCACATTTGTCAGGCTTAAAAGCTGTGCAAGTCCCGGGAGCGGATTGGAGTTGATGATGTCCACACCGTTCTTCACTATAATTCTGTTCTCATGTGTGATTGGTACTATGTCGGAGACCGTTCCAATTGCAGCAAGCTGCAAATACGGATCTAGTGAGACATGGAGATGGCGATGTGCAATAAGTGCTCGTACAAAATTAAAAGCAAGCCCTGCACCGCATAGATTCTGATAATAGGTTTGCATATCAGAAATCTGGGGATCAACAATGACATCGGCTGGTGGCAATCTGTCGGGACATTGATGGTGATCGATGATGATGACTTTGATTCCGTTTTCAACAACCCTATTTATTTCATCATAATTAGAGATCCCACAGTCAAGTGTGATGAGCAGTTTGACATTCTTATCCACGAGGACGTCTACGATGGCATCATTCAAGCCATAGCCATCAACCTCCCTGTCAGGTAGATGGTATTCGAAGTCAGCATTAATCTCTTTTAAAATAAGAACAAGCTGAGCAGTGGAGGTTACACCGTCAGCATCATAATCACCGTATATAAAAACCTTCTCATTATTCTTGATGCTGTCATCCAAAAGTCTAACAGCATCACCTATGCCTGGAATCAGTAGTGGATTCCTAAGCCTTTCTATATTGGTGTTCAGGTATTCTTCAACTTGTTCTTCAGTTGTCAAACCTCTGTTCTGCAGCAGCTTGGCAACTATTGTCGGTATGTCGAAACGCTCTTGGAAACGTTTGGTTATTCTCTCATCTTGTTGTCTGATGATATATCTTTTTTTCAATAATCCGACTCCGGAACTTCTTCAACATCTTTTTGAACTTCTTCAAATGCTTCTGTTTCTTGCTTTTGTTCAACAGGGACAACTTTGATCTGGCTTTTCAGCTCTTTCAATTGGTTCTCTGTGTTATCGAGCTCTCTTTTAAGGTCTGAGTTGATTTTTTGAAGCTCTTCATTCTCAGCTGTTGTGCTTGCAAGCTTGGTTGAAGTTGTGTTCATGTCGGTCTCATATGACTTTAGTTTTTTGCTGAGAGCTTTATTCTCTCTTATTTTCTTAACCTTGCCAAATGTGCTTAAAACACCTGTCACTAAAGCTCCTAATCCTACTGAAGCCAATATGACTAGCGCTTGAGACATCTCCCTCTTCATAAAAAACAAATCTATCGATACAGTCTCTCCATTTTGTATTGCAAATATCGCTATGAAAATGGACACAATTAGCAATAATATAAAATTAAGTTGCATAACTTACCTCCTGCCTTTTTTTTTATTATACTACAAATACAGGTTCATTGATATAATAAATTATTTTGAGGCTTTGTTCGGATTATAGTAGTTTGTGTCACTTTTTCTGGTTTTCAATAGATACCAGATAGGGCTTGCGATGAATATTGATGAATATGTACCCGCAAGAATTCCCAAAATCAACGGTAAGGCAAACTCTCTGATCGCCTCAACACCAAAGATATACAATGCTGTGATTGCAAACAAGGTGGTCGCTGATGTGTTGATTGATCTGACGATAGTCTGGGATATGCTCACATCTATTATTTCTTCATACTTTGACTTTCTCATCAGTTTGATGTTTTCTCTGATTCTGTCAAATACGACAATTGTATCATTGATCGAGTAACCGACTATAGTCAGCATGGCTGCGATAAACGAACTATTGATAGGTATGTGAAGCAGCGAGTAAACCGATACGCCGATAAGAACATCATGCATCAGCGCTGCAACAGCCGCTATGCCAAACAGTAGTTCAAATCTTAGTGTGATATATATCAGTATCCCGATTGAGGCTATAATGACTGATAAAACAGCTTTACCTTGTATCTCTCTACCGATTGATGGCTCAAACTTCTGTTGATAGATGAAATCTTCATCAGACAGGTCATATTTTTCCTTGAATGTTGAAAAAACTTCATATCTTTCATTATTAGTCAGGTCTCTAGTCGTTCTTATGATTACCTGGGTTCTGTCTTCACCCGCATGTACGATGCTGGCAGTAGTGTCAAAGCTATCTGTAAGCTCTCTGATTTCACTGACTTCCACGTTGCGACCCAATTCTATTTGTAGGAGTGTTCCACCGGAAAAATCAATGCCTACATTCAATCCCCTAATAGGAATCATCACCAATCCGATCAGGATGATAACAAGTGATATTATAAAATAGATATTTCGTTTGCTGATTACTTTAAAATTCATTTGGTCACCTCCGTCACGCCATACATTTTTGGATCCTTGGAAATTTCCATTTTAACAGCAATCTTAAGTAATATTCTGGTAATGACAATCGCTGTGAATAGTGAAGTGAACAAACCAATTAATAATGTAACTGCAAATCCTTTGATGGTTCCTGTCCCAAAATAGAATAAAACAGCTCCAGCAATCAGCGTAGTCACATTTGCGTCAACAATAGTTGTCATGCCTTTCTTGAATCCTGCATCTACTGCTGTTCTAATTGTCTTTCCTACACGCAACTCTTCTTTGATTCTCTCGAATATAACGACGTTTGAGTCAACAGCCATACCGATTGATAGAATCAAACCAGCTATGCCGGGCAGAGTCAGGTTTGCTTTGAGTAGAATAACTATTCCCAGTACTATCAATATATAAATAGTGAGGGCTATGTCTGCCACCAAGCCTGGTATTTTATAGAATAGAATCATAAAAACAAATATGGCAGCTAGACCGATGATTCCAGCAAAAATGCTTTTTTCCAATGATTCAAGACCCAATGTAGGACCAATGGCTGATACCTCTACCTCTTTCATCTCGACAGGCAAAGCACCTGCTTTTATGAGGTTTGCCAGGTTACTGGCTGACTCAATTGTGAATCCACCGGAAATAAAACTTTTCCCGTCTCTGATTTCAGCTGATACGATAGGTGCTGATATGACGTCTCCATCCAATACAATCTCTATTATTCTATCAACGTCTACTGGTTCATTAAGCAGCCTGCCTGTTGCCTCTGCAAAAGCAGCCGCTCCTTCACTGTCAAATTCCAACGATACGCCAATTTCATTTCTTTCATTGTAGGTTACTTGAGAGTCCTGAACATTTTGCCCAGTCAGAATAATGTTACCATCTTTTAGTTCTCTGAATTGAAGCAATGCTGTCTTCCCGATCAATTCAATCGCATCCTGTGGGTTTGTCAATCCGGCTAGTTCAATCCTGATTCTGTCTCCACTCTCTACTGTTATGTTGGGCTCTGCAACGCCCAATCCATCAACCCTCTGCTCAATAATGGCTTTTGCCTGGGCTATCTTTTCGTCAAGCTCTGCTCCTGAAAGATCGGTAACGGCCTCCAGAACTACGTAGACACCTCCCGAAAGATCAAGACCAAGCTTTATTTCATCTCTATAAGGACTGATCACATATCTATCCAAGTCAAGTCCAAAAGCAGCCAAGTAAGCTGACGTGATGACCAACAGGACTATGATTGCAAATATGATTCTGTTTCTATTCTTCATGCTATCCTCCTTGTTTTTACTCTAGAAAAAATTATACCTTTATCGTGTGATTAAATCAATAATATTGTGCAACTAAATCAAAATATCGTATGGCAGTTTTTTTGATATCTGCAAGCTCTTCATCTGTCACTTGTCTGACTATACGATAAGGGTTGCCGATTACCATGGAGTTATCAGGTATAACTTTACCTGGAGGAATCAGCGCACCTGCGGATATGATGCAGTTATCGCCAACAACGCAGCCATCAAGTAATATGGCTCCTATGCCTATCATGCAGTTGTTTCCTACAGTGCAGCCATGCAGATTGACATTATGGCCGACAAGCACATAATCCCCTACTGTTGTTGGATATCCTATAGCTGTATGCACAACACTGCAATCCTGAATGTTAGAGTATTCGCCAATCACTATTTTGTCACGGTCTCCTCTCACAACAGCACTGAACCAGACACTGGATTTTCTTTTCATTTCAACACTGCCTGTTACAACAGCGGTTTCCATTATTTTTGTTTCTTCGTGTATCTTAGTCTCAAATCCATCAATCTTGATAATCATTTCTATCAATCCTTTCACTTTTTAATCTTATGGCGCATTCAATTCTCTTTTTTTCCATTTCACAACCGATTGTATAGGGTTTCAGAAAATCCTTGTTGAAGTTATAGGCATTGGCATGACATCCGCCAGAGCAGAAATACTTGGCCCAGCATTCTTTGCAGTCCTCTTTTTCCATGACATTGCTGCCGTAAAAAACATCCTGTATATCCTTTCGCTGGATGCCTGTTTCCAGATCTCCCAATATGAAGTCTGTATCTCCAACAAACTGATGACATGGATAGATATGGCCCTCAGGTGTTATGGCCATATACTCATTTCCAGCACCACACCCTGATATTCTTTTATAAACGCAGGGTCCATTTTCCAGGTCCATCTCAAAATGGAAAAAGTTAAAATCCTTTTCAGTACCCATGCTTTCTTTATATAGATAATACAGATTCTCATACTCTTTTTTGACTGTTTCCAAATCCGAAGCCTTAATCTCCAATGGATTACCGGGGTCAGTGACAACAGGCTCCATGGATAGCTTTGTAAAGCCCAGCTCTCTCATATGTGCCACATCTTTAGCAAAGTCAAGATTCTCTCCGGTGAATGTGCCTCGGATAAAATATGATTTGTCTTTTCGGCTTTCTACAGCCTGCTTCATTTTTGGAATGATGAAATCATAGCTGCCTTTTCCGTTTAGAGTTTTTCGTATCTTATCGTTGACGGTTTTTCGGCCATCAAGGCTAAGAACTATATTGTCAAAATGCTCGTTGATAAATGACATCTTTTCTTCGTCCAGTAAAACACCATTTGTGGTTATGGTAAATCTGAAATTCTTACCGTGTTTTATTTCTTCTTCTCTGCCATATTGTACAAGCTCTCTCACCACATCAAAATTCATCAGAGGCTCACCCCCAAAGAAATCAACTTCCAGGTTCTTTCTCGCTCCAGAATTTTGCAACAGAAAATCCAAGGCTTTCTTGCCTGTTTCCACAGACATCAGAGATCTTTTCGCCTTGTAGTCTCCCTGAGAAGCGAAGCAATACTGGCATGTCAGATTGCAGTCATGTGCCACATTGAGGCACATGGCCTTGAGAGTTGGTTTTATTTTCGGTGCTATGTTGTTATCTTTTGAATAGAGGACGCCCTGCTCTTCAAGCTCTCTGAGCTCAGCTTCCACCTCATCGATTGTTTCTTTGGGATATTTTTCCAAGAGATTTGCCAGATTGGCTTTTCCCTTGTAATAATCCATATCCAACAGATCATATGCCACATCATCCAGTTCGTGGATGATGCCGCTGTTGACATCTACGGCAAATTTCTTATTGTCCAATTCAAAAAGATGAATCATTATTTCTCCTTCAATAAAAAAGCAGTGGCTATCCACTACTGTTTTATTTCTCGCATTTTTGATTTCCTACAGTACATGAAGTTTTGCATGCTGACTGACATGAAGTTTGGCATTCTCCACAACCCTTTGTAGCCAGGTTGCTTGAAAGGCTTTTATTATTGATGCTTTTTATATGTTTCATCGAACCCTCCTGTCTTATTATTGCTTAAACATTATAGCATAACACCAATTAAAATCAAAGAATATTTTGTTATAATAACATTCTATAATTCTAGAGTCGTCAAACATATGTGACACGGACCTGTTAAATATTCTTGTGTATTAATATTTAGATAAGGCAACTCCGGATAATGATACCGGGAGCGTTTATGCCGCGAAAGCCTCTTGATAATGAGTGATGGCATGTTAGGCTTCCACGCCAGGCATCCTTGTTTTATGGGAGGATGCCGCAGGTGCCTGAAGACATGCCATTAGAGGCTCATTGTCAAGAGGACCGTGGAATAAATGCGGTATTATGTTTAGAAACCTATCCTGCCAGCT
>CAKMKB010000058.1:0-4863 GCA_927435965.1 uncultured Clostridia bacterium | reverse complement strand
CCTAACATGCCATCACTCATTATCAAGAGGCTTTCGCGGCATAAACGCTGCCGATATTATCATCGGGAGTTGACGTATCTAAATATTAATACACAAGAATATTTAACAGGTCCGTGTCACATATGTTTGACGTCTCTAGAGTGGCTTAGCTGGTCATAATGGTGGATCTATTGACAACTGCTTTGCTACAGGTGATGTGACTGGTAATGATTATGTCGGTGGTTTATTAGGTTGGCACACAAACAATCCACTAACAAACAGTTACAGCACAGGAAATGTTACAGGGGATGAATCAGTGGGTGGTTTGATTGGACTAGCATGGGGAATCACAGAAAAATCCTTCAGTAGCGGTCATGTAAATGGAAACTCCTATATTGGAGGATTGATTGGTAACTTACCAGGTTATGTACGAAATGTATATGCTTCCGGTTCGGTAACCGGTGGCAGCACTGTGGGAGGTTTGGTTGGTTTTTATAGTGGTGGAGGTGAACCTGCTGAAATTACGAATGCCTATGCCTATGGGCAAGTAAGTGGGTCATCATACACTGGAGGTTTGGTAGGTTCAATTTGGGAAAGCAGCCCATCGGCACCGGTAACATCCAGCTACTGGGACACAGAAACTACGGGAAGGGCAAATTCTGTAGGTGGGACAGGCTATGTAACCAGTGCCATGATCAAAGAAACCAATAGCGTTTCTATCTATATAGATTGGGATTTTGATACAATATGGAAAATTGAAGAAGGTAGTTCATATCCATATCTGCAATGGCAGGGAAGTGAAAATATACCATATCCACCTTCACCCTTTGCGGGTGGCTTAGGAACTGAATCAGATCCTTATCAGGTCGCGACCGCTGAGCAATTAAATGAAGTCAGAAATTATTTAGACAAACATTTTATACAAACAGCTGACTTAGATCTAGCAGACTCTGTAACTTCTGGTGGTATTTACTATAATGAAGGTGAAGGCTGGGAACCAATAGGAAGTGATTTTTCAAATACTTTTAATGGAACGTTTAATGGGAATAGCTTCAAAATCAATAATATACTTATTAACAGACCAAGTGAAAAGTATATAGGTTTGTTTGGCATAAATAAAGGGACTTTGAAAAATATATCTTTAGAAAATATTAACATAACCGGCGATCAATATGTAGGTGGTTTAGTTGGAAGCATGGGTAGCGATGCCATAAGCTTATATGGATCTGTAGTAAATTCATATACATCTGGTAATGTCTCAGGCAATCAATATGTAGGTGGTTTGGCAGGTGCATCTCCAGGCAATTATCTGCAAATTAGTAAATCTTATTCATCCTCATCAGTGCATGGTAATTGGGGAGTAGGTGGTTTGGTTGGTATGATGTATGGTTCTATTTCTGACTGCTATGCTGCTGGAAATGTTACAGGTAATTCTGAAAGCAAAAGAATTGGAGGCCTAGTTGGAGAGCCATATGGTAGTATCACAAACTCCTACTCATATGGTTTCGTAAGCGGAACAAATGACGTGGGAGGACTATTAGGTTATGATGGAAATGCTACAAGCAGTTACTATAACTCTGAAACATCGGGCCAATCTGATAACACTGGGAAAGGCATTCCTAAAACAACCGTAGAAATGCAGAATCAAGCTACTTATGTTGGTTGGAGTTTTGATACAATCTGGAGTATTGATGAAGGTAGTTATCCATATTTAAGAGATAACGAACAAGTACCTCATCCACGGCATTATGACTTTATAGTTTATAATAACGAACTGTATGATGATACAATTGCAAAGGAGGGAGATTACATTTATAATTTGAATTCTAATCCTTCTTTAGGCACCTTAACTTTAAACAGCAATGGATCATTCTCTTATATCTCTAGTCAAAATGATAGTGCTTTAATAGATACTGATTTCTTCACATATACAGTAAATGGAAGCGACCCAATATACGTCAATATAAAGATACTTCCTTCAAGATAATAATTATATCAAAACGCATCAGACAGCAGGTTGGAACCTGCTGTTTTTTTCGCAAGCTAAAACAATGATGGATTATAGAATTTATAGAGATGACATTCTGTCATCTCCATTAGCTTTTTATAAATATTGATTTTTGAACACAAACATTATAGTATAAAAACAACCAAAGTTACCGACCTCATATTATACCTGTATATGAAGGTTACAAAATATGTTTTTTAAGGAGGCTTGTAAGATGCTAAAAGGTACATTTGTAGTGATGGTAACCCCAATGCTTGAGAATGATGATGTGGATATTGAAACGCTAAAGAAAAATATTGATTGGTATATCGAGGAAGGCTTGCCAGGCATATGTGTTTGTGGAGGAACTGGTGAATTTACCAGTCTGACTCAGGACGAAAGACTATTGATTGCAGAAACTACTGTTAGTCATTCTAACGGGAGAATCAAGTGTATTATAGGAACGGCGGCAGAAACAACAAAGGAAACTATCTTATATACAAAGCATGCCGAAGAGATTGGCGCAGACGCTGTTATGATCATTAATCCATACTATTGCAGACCTACAGCTGATGAGATATTTGAGCATTATAACGCTATTTCAGAAGCAACCAACATACCGATTATGGTTTACAACAATCCTGCACATTCAGGCGTTGATTTGACTCCTGATATAATTGCCAGATTATCAACTATTCAAAACGTTAAGTATGTTAAGGATGCTTCAGGTGACTTGAGGCGTATTCCAGACATATTGCGACTAACCAACGGAGAAATGAATATTTTTTGTGGTGGAGAAGACCTTATTTTTGAAAATTATTTATTAGGTGCTGTTGGCTGGATATCAGTCTGCGCAAATATCATCCCAAAAGAAGCTCATGCTATTTATGAACTTGTACAAGATAAAAAAATAGCGGAAGCAAAGGCGTTATTTCTAAAACTATTTCCATTGCTTGACTTGCTGGAAAATCAACCAAAAGCTATTCAAAAAGTTAAGACTAGCTTAGAATTAATGGGTAGAAAAGTTGGGTTTTCAAGATTGCCCCGTTTGCCTCTGACTTCGAGCGAGACTGAAGAACTGGGAAACGTTTTAAAAAACTTGGGATTAATTTGACGAGAGTTCATCATCACAATTCGTGGAGGGTATTATGCAAAAACAACCAGCTAGTATATTTAACGATGTAATAGGTCCTGTTATGAGAGGCCCATCCAGCTCTCACGTTGCCGGTGCTGCAAGGATTGGTTCAATCATTCGACAATCCTTGGACGCCGAACCAAAAAGAATTATCGTGGAATTTGACATTAATGGATCATTGGCTGAGTCTTATCATGGTCACGGTTCTGATATTGGATTTGCAAGTGGCCTTCTTGGGATGGAATTGACAGATCCATCAGTTCAAAATGCTTGTGATATTGCAAAAAATCATGGAATCGATATTCAATTCATCGTTTTGGATTATGGTGCTGTACATCCTAACAACTATCGGATTCAAGTATATGATGAAAAAGAGAGCTCTCATATCTGGGAAGCTATTTCTGTAGGTGGTGGTATGATTGAAGTCGTCAAATTCGATGAGTTTGAGATTTCGATTTGTGGAGATTTTTTTGAATTATTGTTAGTGATCGATGGAACAAGCCCGGAGTCAATAAAAACGCTAGAAATTGTGAAAAGCATCATTGGTGATTATGAAGATGTTGTATGTATTAAAGGGTCTGATCGGAGTCTTATCAACGTAAAAATAAAAACTCAGCTTGAAGTTTGGATAAAAGACGAGTTGCGAAGTTTATCAGGTATAGTTAATCTGATGGATTTTCAGCCAATATTACCAATTCAATCTAGTCTAGACTGCAAAGTCCCATTTTCGACAGCTTCCCAACTAAAAGAATTGGCTCAAAAGGACAGTCAAGAAATGTGGGAGATGGCTGTGCTTTACGAAAGTGTCAGGGGCAACACAACTGAACAGGATATCTTGAACAAAATGAATGACCTGGTTGATATTATGGAGAATTCAATCGAAGAGGGACTAGCTGGAACAAATTATTCTGATCGAATTCTTGGTCCACAAGCGAATAGGATAGAAGAGGGTATTAAAAGTGGGCGTCTAATTCCAGGCGATGTATTGAATCAAGTGATAAAATCCATCACTGCAATTATGGAAACAAAAAGCTCAATGGGTGTTATAGTAGCAGCTCCGACTGCTGGCTCATGTGGCTGTTTGCCTGGCACATTGCTATCAGTAGGAAAATCATTGGGTATGACACGGGAAGAGATTGTTCATGGAATGCTTGCGGCAGGATTAATTGGTGTTTTTATATCAGAGGGAGCGACATTCTCGGCAGAGGTTGCAGGATGTCAGGTTGAGTGTGGAGCAGGATCAGGAATGGCTGCTGCAGGTCTGGTTCAAATGTTTCACGGTACAGTGGAACAATGTGTTGACGCTGCTTCCATAGCTTTGCAGAATGTTACTGGATTGGCATGTGATCCTGTAGCCAATAGAGTAGAAGTCCCTTGTCTTGGAAAAAACATTATGGGTGGATCGAATGCAATTGTGAGCGCTAATATGGTTCTTGCAGGTTTTGATAAAGTTATTCCGCTTGATGAAACCATTGCTGCGATATATGATATTGGACTCAAACTGCCCCTAGAGTTAAGGTGTACTTTCGGAGGACTTGGAAAAACGAATACCTCCATTGAGATCTCAAAACGATTATTATAATTTGGAAGTGGGAGAGGTGATTTAAGAATGTCACTCATTGACAAAACGAAACAATCAATAGACGATTATATCATAGCTCAGCCTGAGGATATTCAACCATTGCTGAACATGGTAAGAGATGCGATTAGAAACGTACTACCAGATGCAGAAGAACGAATTTCATGGAGGATGCCAACGTTT
>CAKMKB010000057.1:0-60411 GCA_927435965.1 uncultured Clostridia bacterium | reverse complement strand
AAAGGAAGAAAAAAATCATCTACATCAATGCGGATGAAGACCATGTATCCCTGCAATTCCACCATAAAAAGGGGGACCTAAAAGAAAACGAGACGGATTAAAACGGATTTTCAAGCTGATCAGAGAAGAGACAGAATCAGAGTCCAAGAAGGAACAGGTGAGAAAGGGAGCATGATAGCCTTTTAGGCATTGCATGTTCTTTTACCATGCCTTTTTTGCAAAGAGTCATGCTCCCAGAGGCTCGTTGTCAATGACAAACGCAGGGTGCTGGAAAAACCGTCACACTTTCTCGTTAAAATATGCTAAAATGAAAATCAGTAAATCTATCTTAACAAGAGGGAGCAGTCTATTCTTCTTTTTCCTACAGTAAAGTAACGCAACCAACATATAATTGACACGAATAATTGAGTATGTTATTATTTATACTGTTGAGTATAATTTTTAAAAAGCTTTTTGTGTCTTGTGGAGTAAAAAAACAGATATTTTTGTTTTATTTGCTCTTTTTTTATGAAAACGTTTATCTAAACTTTATAAAGATTAACTTTTGAATTAATTGATTTTTCAATAAAAAAAGTATATAATTCTTTTACGGATGAGGGTTTTTAGCATAAATTGATGTACGCATACTTCCTATGATATTTCATTATCAAATCTCTGAGTTATAATTCCGTAAATAATGTATATTTAGGTAAAACAATGAATAATAATAATAAAGTTAAAATATTTCAAAACTTGGCACTGGTTTCACAAATTGGCATCATGATGATTGTTCCTATCGTGATAGGATTATTCATCGGTAAATTTTTGGATGAGAAATTGGGAACCGGATATATTTTTTTATTTATTTTTTTGGTTATAGGAGTGGGTGCGGCTTTTGTCAATTTATATAAAGTTGGTATGAGAGACCAGAAGAAGAAGTAAAAATCCAGAAAGAATGGTGAGTACATGGGTGAAACCGTCAAATTACAGTTTAAAATCATAAAGCTTAGCTCTATGATCCTAGTATTGTTGTCAGCAATCTCGCTATTTTTTTTTGATAACCCGAGTACATGGATTTATGGGTATGTATTTGGTGGCGCTATAGGAATTTTGAATTTTATGCTTTTGGCAAAAACAATTGAAAAGGCTATGAAAATGCCACCAGCTAGAGCTCAAATGTATGCTTCAACCAATTATTTCGTTAGATTTTCTATAATGGCATTGGTATTGATTGTGTCCTTAAAAGCTGATTATATTCATACGCTGGCTACCGTCATAGGGTTGTTGTTGATTAAGTTTGTAATTCTTGTCACTAATCTTTTTAGTGATAAGGAATATTATAAAAGGATTTTTAAGAGAAAGGAGGAAAAGTGATGGCAAGTGGATTTGGGCCTCGTATTGTATGGGATTCGGGATGGAAAGTTCCAGGACTTGAATTTTTAGGAACCTTTCAAATAACGGAGACAGTTACAGTAACATGGCTCATAATGATCGGGTTAATTATCTTTTCAATTTTATCAACCAAAAGACTCGAAAAAGTACCAAAAAGACTACAGCTTGTTCTAGAGATATTGGTTGGTGCAATCAATAACCTGACAGCTCAAACTATGGGTGAGGACAAGAAGAATTTTGCACCATATATGGGAACCCTACTGATATTTCTGGCAATTGCCAATCTGTCAGGACTTATTGGTCTCAGACCTCCTACTGCAGATGTGAACACAACTATCGGATTGGCTTTGATGACCTTCACCATGATTCACGTTAATGGTGTTAGGAAAAAAGGAATCGGAAAATATCTGAAGGGATTCACAGAACCATTAATTCCGTTGTTACCTCTCAATATAATTGGTGAGTTGGCAACACCAATATCTTTAGGCTTTCGTTTGTTCGGAAATATAATTGGTGGACTGATTATCATGAATCTGATCTATGGTGCTTTGGCAGGACTCACAACAATGATATTCGGACCTTCGGCGCTATTACCGATTTTTCAAGCAGGATTGCCTGCAGTTTTACATGTATATTTCGATCTTTTTGCGGGAGTATTACAATCATTTATTTTTACAATGTTGACTATGGTTTATGTAGCAATGGCTATGGATTAGCATCAATCGTTTGAGTTTAAGTATAAAAAAACCAACTAACTTATTTGGATTTAAGGAGGATTTAATCATGGAACAAATTACAGGAAGAGCTTTAATACTAGCATGCTCAGCTATAGGAGCAGGATTGGCAATGATCGCAGGTATAGGACCTGGAATCGGACAAGGTTATGCAGCTGGAAAAGGTGCTGAAGGTGTCGGAAGACAACCCGAAGCTCAAGGGGATATAATTAGAACAATGCTTTTAGGAGCAGCCGTTGCTGAGACAACAGGTATTTATGGACTGATCATAGCATTGGTATTGCTGTTTGCAAACCCTTTAATAGGATTGCTTTAATTACTATTGAATAATGAAGTCTTAGACTTCAAATCAAATTAGGAAAGGAGGCAGTTAGATGTTAAAGGCACCATTAGTAGGTTTTAATTGGACTATTGTTTTCCAAATAGTCAATACTTTTATATTGTTCTATTTTTTACGGAAGTTTTTGTTCACACCTGTAACAGGAATGATGGAGAGCAGAGAGAAAGGCATAGTAGATTCGTTGCAGGATGCGGAAAGATTGACTGAAGAAGCGGAAAATTACAAGCAGAAATATTATAACATGCTACAATCTGCCCAAGATGAAGGCAAGGAAATAATTGAAAAGGCTAGAAAAAATGCTGATGAGAAATCTGAAAAGATAATAAAAGAAGCTAAAGAAGAAACCACTAAGCTTAAACAGAAGGCAGAGGATGATATTCTTCAGGAGAGAAAGAAAGCTGTCAACGAGATTAAGAATGAGATATCTACTTTAGCTATCCTTGCAGCGTCTAAAATTCTTGAGAATGAAGTAGATGAGGCAAGAAGCAAGACGCTTGTCAGCAAATTCATAGAACAGGTAGGGGATGAACAATGGCAGAATTAGTGGCTAAGGTTTATTCTCAGGCTTTGTTTGAGGTTGGACTGGAAAAAAATTCTCTTGAATTGTATCTGGAAGAGTTGAAGGCTGTAACAGCTGCGTGCAGCGAATATCCGGATTTTTATGAGATATTGAAATCTCCTAAAATAAAAACCGATGAAAAAAAGAGAGTTGTCCATGAAGTTTTTGGCAAAAATCAGAGTGAAGAAATCACTAACTTCATTAGGATTATATTGGACAAAAGAAGGATAAAGGATTTATTTAATATAGCTAAGGAATTTGAAGATTTGATTTATGAACATAAGGGTATTGTAAAAGCCACAGCATATACGATTATGCCTTTGACAGCAGATGAGCATTTGGCTTTGAAAGAAAAACTGCAATATTTGACAAAAAAAGAGATTGAATTGATAAATCGAATTGATAAAAACCTTCTGGGTGGAGTCAAGATCAAGCTTGGAGATAAAGTAATTGACGGTACCCTAAGAGGAAAACTTAACAGGCTTCAGAATAGTCTGAAAGAAATAATAGTATAGGACAGGGGTGAGAAAAAGCAATGAGTTTAAGACCAGAAGAGATTAGTTCAATTATAAAAGAACAGATAAAGAAATACGATACCAAGCTTGATACCGTTGACATAGGAACGGTTATTCAGGTTGGAGATGGTATTGCCAGAATACACGGTCTTGAGAATTGCATGTACGGTGAGCTTCTTGATTTCGGAAATGATACTTTTGGAATGGCACTCAATCTGGAAGAGGATAATGTAGGTTGTGTTCTTATGGGTAACGACATAGGTATCAAAGAGGGAGATACTGTAAAAAGAACCAAGAGGATTGTAGAGGTTCCTGTTGGTGATGCAATGCTAGGTAGGGTTATCAATTCATTAGGACAACCTATCGATGGAAAGGGACCAATAGAAACAACTAAATTTAGACCTATTGAAGCAAAAGCATCTGGTGTAATTACAAGAAAATCGGTTTCTGTGCCATTACAGACAGGTATAAAAGCCATTGACTCAATGATACCTATAGGTAGAGGACAAAGAGAACTTATTATCGGAGACCGACAAACCGGTAAAACGGCAATAGCTGTAGATACTATTATCAACCAAAAGGGACAAGATATTTACTGTATATATGTCGCCATTGGGCAGAAAAGATCTACTGTTGCTAAAACAGTTGAGATATTGGAATCAAACGGTGCTATGGAGTATAGCATTATTGTTTCGGCTACAGCCAGTGAAATGGCTCCGTTGCAATATATAGCACCTTACACAGGAGTAGCGATTGCTGAGGAATTCATGTACAATGGCAAGGACGTTCTGATTATCTATGACGACCTATCTAAGCATGCAGTTGCCTATAGGGCAATGTCTTTACTTTTAAGAAGACCACCAGGTAGAGAGGCTTACCCGGGCGATGTTTTTTATCTTCACTCGAGATTGCTTGAAAGGGCCGCTAGACTTGATGACGCATATGGCGGTGGATCAATTACAGCCTTGCCAATCATAGAGACACAGGCTGGAGACATTTCTGTTTATATTCCTACAAATGTCATATCCATCACAGATGGTCAGATATTTCTTGAGACAGAGCTGTTCAACTCTGGACAAAGACCGGCTATTAATGCAGGATTGTCCGTTTCAAGGGTAGGCGGGTCAGCACAGATTAAAGCGATGAAATCTGTTGCCGGCATGCTGAAGCTTGAATTGGCGCAATACAGAGAACTCGCAGCGTTTGCTCAATTTGGTTCTGAGCTTGATCCAGAGACTAGAGCTACATTAGATCATGGTGAGAGACTGATGCAAATCATAAAACAACCCCAGTACGAACCAATAAGGGTTGAGAGACAAGTCATGATGATATATCTAGCCAATCAAAGGTATTTGAAAGATATTCCAGTCAACAGGATAACTGAGTTTGAGGGTAAATTCTATGAATTTATGGAGAACAATTATCCTGAAATTGGTAAAGTCATATTTGAATCAAAAAATATTGATGACGAAACAAAAGGAAAATTGAACGATGCGGTTGAAGAATTTAAGAAGGATTTTTTAGCCTAAATACCTTTTTACATAGTCAGGAGGTGAAAACTTGGCCCAAAACATGATTGATGTGAAACGCAGAATAAAAAGCGTGACCAGTACCATGCAGATAACGAAAGCCATGGAACTAGTTGCAACAGCCAAACTAAAAAGAGCCAGAAAAAAACTCGAGGCCACAAAGCCTTACTTTGAAACCATATTGGAGTCGATTGCCGAAATTATGGCTCATACAAAAGGCTTTAAGCATTCTTTTATTGACGGAAGACAGATTAACAACACTTTGTTTATTGTCATAACAGGTGACAGGGGTCTTGCAGGTGGTTACAATGCTAATATATGTAAGCTGGTAGAAGAGAAGGCTAAAGAGAAAGATAAAGAGAATGTAAAAGTGATAACAATTGGAACAAAGGGCAGAGATTATTTCAAAAGAAAAGGCTATGATGTTGTAGAGTCGTATATAGGCTTTTCGGAAAGCCCTTCTCTAGATGTGGCAATTGACATCAGCAAAAAGATTGTACACATGTATATTGAAAAGGAAATTGATGAGATATATCTTGCTTACACTGAATTTATCAGTACGATCTCGTATGAGCCGAAAGCATTAAAACTGTTGCCGGTTGTCATAAAAGAGGGAGAAATAAAGAGCAAGATGTTATATAGATATGAGCCATCACCTGAAAGTGTATTGGAGTATCTTGTTCCAAAATATCTTAACAGTGTGATTTACGGTGCGTCTATAGAGGCATCAGCCAGCGAATCCGGTTCTAGAAGAATCGCAATGGAGAGTGCTACAGATAATGCAAAAGACATGATCGAAGACCTTCAACTGTTATACAATAGAGCGCGACAGGCATCAATAACGCAAGAGATCAGTGAGATTGTTGCTGGTGCAGATGCTTTAAATTAGAGGAAAGGAAGTGATAGCATGGTTGAAATTGATAAAGGTAGGGTTAAACAGGTTATTGGAGCTGTTTTAGATATTGAGTTTAGTGAAGAGCATCTTCCAGCATTGTTGAATGCCATAGAGATAAAAATTGGTGACAGGATAGTTGTTGCTGAAGTTGCACAACATATTGGCGACAATACTGTCAGATGTATTGCGATGGACTCTACTGACGGATTCACAAGAGGTATGGAAGCAATCAATACAGGTGCACCTATCAGCGTACCTGTCGGAAGAGAGGTTCTTGGTAGGATGTTCAATGTTTTAGGCGAGCCCATTGATGGGAAACCTGCTGTGGTGACTGATAAGAGATCACCTATACACAGGGAAGCGCCATCATATGATGAGCAAAGCACAAGCACTGAAATATTCGAGACAGGCATAAAGGTTGTTGATCTTATTTGTCCTTATTCAAAAGGTGGTAAGATTGGATTGTTTGGTGGGGCTGGCGTCGGTAAAACGGTACTAATTCAAGAATTAATCAACAATATTGCCAAAGAACACGGTGGTCTTTCTGTTTTTGCCGGCGTTGGTGAAAGAACTAGAGAAGGAAATGACCTTTATTACGAGATGATGGATTCAGGTGTAATTGACAAGACCGCTTTGGTTTTCGGGCAGATGAACGAACCACCTGGAGCTAGAATGCGTGTTGGTTTAGCTGGATTAACGATGGCAGAATATTTCAGAGATGAAGAAGAACAGGATGTACTATTGTTCATAGATAATATATTCAGATTTACCCAAGCAGGATCAGAAGTTTCAGCTCTGCTTGGACGTATGCCTTCAGCTGTTGGTTATCAACCAACTTTGGCTACCGAAATGGGTGTACTGCAGGAAAGGATTACATCAACCAAGAAGGGCTCAATAACATCAGTACAGGCGGTTTATGTACCAGCTGATGACTTAACAGACCCCGCTCCGGCAACCACATTTGCCCATCTTGATGCAACGACTGTTTTATCGAGAAAAATATCAGAAAAAGGTATCTATCCCGCTGTTGATCCCTTGGATTCCACATCGCGTATATTGGATCCTGTTATTATAGGTGAAGAGCATTACCAAGTAGCTAGAGGGGTTCAGGAAGTACTGCAAAGATATAATGAGTTATTGGATATCATCGCTATTCTTGGTATGGATGAACTTTCTGAAGAAGACAAAATTATTGTTGCAAGAGCCAGAAGAATCGAACGATTCTTATCTCAAAATTTCCACGTAGCTGAGCAGTTCACAGGTACAGCTGGCGTATATGTTCCTTTAAAGGAAACAATCAGAGGATTTAAGGAGATATTGGAAGGCAAGCATGATGATTTACCAGAACAGGCATTTTTGATGGTAGGAACGATAGAAGAGGCTATTGAAAAAGCCGCTAAGATGAAAAAGCAGAGAAGTGCTTAACAGGTCGTTATCCATTAAGAGAGGAAGGTGAATTTATGTCAAAGTTCATGCTTGAGATTGTAACACCTGAGAGACTATTCTATGAGGATGAAGTCGAAATGGTTATTGCCAGAGGCGTAGAAGGCGATATTGGTATTCTAAAAGGCCATGAACCATTTGTTACACCACTGCAAATAGGGACTCTAAGAATCAAAATTGATGGGCAGTTTAAATTAGCTGCCATATCACAAGGATATATGCAAGTCACTAAAGAAAAGGTGACTATTTTAGCAGATACGGCTGAGTGGCCAGAAGAAATTGATGTCAACAGGGCTGAAAAAGCTAGAGAAAGAGCAGAAAAGAGAATTCAGCAAAAAACAGCAGACTTGGATGTCCTTAGAGCTGAAATAGCACTAAAAAAAGCTATAGCAAGACTTGGGGTTGCAAAAATGATAGGCAAACATTAAGACGCGGATAACCGCGTCTTTTTTTTTGATACTTATTTATCAAGTCCAAGTATTTTTCTGGCTTCATCGGGTGTGGCGATTTCACGTCCCAGCTCTTTTGCCAGTCTAACAACCTTTTCCACCAGTTGTGCGTTGGATTCAGCTAATACGCCCTTTGATACAAAAATGTTGTCTTCAAATCCTACTCGAACGTGTCCACCTTCAATTATAGCGACAGTAGCAAGTGGCATTTCGTAACGCCCAATCCCAGCCACAGTCCATGTCGAATCCTTTGGAATACTGCCAATCATATGCAGAAGATCTCTGACTTCTCCTGGACAGGCACCCGGTACCCCCAATACAAAGTCGAAATGAATGGGGTGATTGATGATGCCTTTTTTGGCCAGGTTCAATGCAGTGTTGATCATTCCTCTTTCAAAGCATTCTATTTCCGGCTTGACACCCAGTTCTTTCATTCTGTTTGCGAACTTAATGATGTATTCCTCAGTGTTCATAAACACGTCATCACCAAAGTTGGTGGTGCCTGTACTTAGTGTTGCCATTTCGGGACTCAATTCTATTGGTTGCATTCTCTCCTCGGCAGAATGCCACACAGCACCGCCTGTAGAGGGTTGAAATATAATGTTGCATTTTTCTGCAATTTTCTCTTTAATGACCTTATAGGTCTCGTAATCCTGAGTGGGTTTTCCTTCTGTATCCCTGGCATGAACATGAACGACTGATGCGCCAGCCAAGTAACATTGGTAAGCGGCCTCTGCAATCTCATCTGGGGTGAGGGGAAGATTGGGCTGTAGATCCCTGGTAACCTCTGCACCGGTCAGCGCCGCAGTTATAATTAGTTTTTCCATAAAGACCTCCTGAAATATTTCAATATCACCTATTAGGATAATCTATTTCAATAAAAGTGTAAAGGGTATAGGACAAAATCATCTATGACATCTAAAGGAATTTATGATAAAATTAACAGGGTTATTGAATCCAGAGGTGGCATATGATTGATTTAGCTGTTAAAAATCTCAAGAAATACTACAGCGCCAACATGATTTTTGATCATGTCACTTTTGATGTCAAATCAGGTGAAAAGATAGGCCTCATCGGTGCCAACGGATCCGGAAAAACCACCATTCTAAAGATTGTGGCGGGTATGGAATCGGCTGAAGGCGAGCTGTTTCTGAGAAAAGGTTTGACATTGGGCTACCTGGAACAGTTACCTATTGTTGGTATGGAAGACACGGTGCGGAATGTCTTAAACACCGCATTTGATGAATTGAATAACCTAAAGCAAAAAATTACGCAATATGAGTTGCTACTGGCTCAAGATACGGAAAATTTCGAGAGGACACTTCAGGAATATGGGAAGCTGCAGGCGGAATTTGAGCGGTTGGAAGGCTACAGCATTGATGAAAAGATCAACAGAATCATAAAAGGACTTGATCTGGACAACCATCTTGGAAAGAAATTCAATGATCTGAGCGGAGGAGAAAGAACCAAAGTGATGCTCGGAAAGGTATTGCTGATGAACCCAGACCTGTTATTGCTGGATGAGCCTACAAATCATCTCGATTTGAGTTCTGTTGAATGGCTCGAGTTATTTCTCAGGGAATATAAAGGCTCAGTGCTTCTAGTTTCTCATGACAGGTATTTTTTAGATAATGTCATTGATAAGATTCTGGACATTGATGAAAATGGCGTTGAGACTTATCATGGCAACTACTCCTATTATGTGTTGGAGAAAGAGAGACGATTCTATGAAGCTATGAAATGGTATGGCAATCAACAGAAAAAAATAAAAAGAATGGAAGACCAGATACATCGTTATAGAGTCTGGGGAGAAATGAGAGATAGTGACAAGATGTACAGAAGAGCTAAGGAGTTAGAAAAAAGACTCGAAAAAATAACCCTTCTGGACAAACCTGTTCTCGAAAGGAAGAAGATAAATCTATCAGGCTTGACAGGAGGTAGAACAGGAAAATCTGTCATAACCGCTGATAACATATCAAAATCATACGATGATCAATTGATCTTATCCAGTGTTAATTTTGAATTATTCTATGGCGATTCCTTTGCTTTGATTGGCGACAATGGCAGCGGTAAGACCACGTTGCTGCAAATGATTACTCAAGAAATCAATCCTGATGCAGGGCAAATCACAATAGGCGCTAGGGTGGAAATGGGTTATTTGCCTCAAAAAGTGACTTTTTCGGATGAAGAAAAATCCGTATTGGATACCTATATAAATGAATCAGGGACGACCTTATCTCAAGGAAGACATGATCTTGCAAAGATTCTATTCTATGGCGATGATGTGTTTAAAAGAGTCAACATGCTCTCCGGTGGTGAAAAGAGCAGACTTAGGCTCAGCATCATTCTAAACAACAATGCCAATCTTTTGATTTTGGATGAGCCAACCAATCATCTGGACATTGATTCGCGGGAAATACTGGAGGAAACACTATCTGATTATCAGGGAACCATTTTTTTCGTTTCCCACGACAGATATTTTATCAATAAGCTGGCTGACAGGATTGGAGAAATCAAAGATAAGACGGTTTTAATCTATGAAGGAGACTACAGCTATTATAAGGATCAAAAGATCATGGAACAGGCAAAACCAAAGATTAACATCGATGAAGCTATCAATCTTAATACCAAGAGATCTGTCGCTGATTCCAACATAATCACAGCCAAACCAGTGAAAACCATTCAGAAGAAGCAGACTGCATTAGAAGCTGAAATCATGGAATTAGAAGATGCCATAAACAATCTGGAAACGGAGATGGAAAAGAATCCGACTGACCATGAGATTTTAGGGAGATTATACGAGGAAAAAGGTAAAGCTGAAAACCTATATCTTGAAAAACTAATGGAACATGAAAAAATAACCAATGAATTGAAAAGCTTTGCAGAAAAGGAGGAAAAGATAAGATGAAAATCAGAATAGGCCAGATACAGATGCATATAACCGATGACAAGAAAGCAAATATTAAAAAGGCAGACAGACTCATCGATGAGGTGGTGAAACAGGGAGCTAATATTGTTGTTTTACCCGAAATGTTCAATTGCCCATATACTTCATCATCCTTTCCCAAATACGCTGAGATGGAGGGAGGAGACACCTATCAGTTCTTGAGTGAAAAGGCAAGAGAGAAAGATATCTATTTATTCGGTGGATCAATTCCCGAAAAAACGATGGACAACAAAATTTACAATACCTGCTATATATTCGACAGGACTGGCAACAAGATAGGCAAGCACAGAAAGACCCATCTTTTTGATATCAATATCAAGGGAGGACAGGTCTTTCGCGAGTCGGACACACTTTCTCCCGGAAACGACGCAACGGTTGTAGAGACTGAATTCTGCAAGATGGGTGTTATGATATGCTATGATATCAGATTCCCTGAATTTGCACGATTGATGGCGTTAAACGGTGCCAAAGTGATTATTGTACCGGGGGCTTTTAATATGACTACCGGGCCTGCACATTGGGAGATGTTATTTAGAACTAGAGCCGTTGACAATCAGGTCTTTACTGTCGGCACTTCACCAGCTAGGGATGTGAAGGGTGTCTATGTTTCCTATGCTAACTCCATTCTTGTATCACCATGGGGAACGGTGCTGAACCGACTTGATGGCGAGGAAGCTGTATGCGTGACCGAAATCGACCTGGATGACGTCGACAGCATCAGACAGCAGCTTCCAGTTCTAGAACAGAGAAGAACGGACTTGTATTGATAATTGAAAATGAATATCAATTAGCTTGACAAGTTCATTTAATTCGGTTAATATATATTTATGGATATGATATGAACGGTATCACCGTTAGATATCAAAATAAATGTTTATTAAATTCAAGGAGGATATTATGTTATCAACAAAATTATTGGACGAGCTTAATCTACAAATCAAATATGAATTGGAATCAGCTCATTATTACAATGCAATGCAAGCCTATTTTGATTCAAATGATCTACCGGGGTTTGCCAACTTCTTTAAAGTTCAGGCTGAGGAAGAGCGCTTTCACGCAGAAAAATTCTACAATTTTGTTTATGAGACCAATGGAAATGTATCACTGACTTCCCTAGATTTACCTGGGAAAGATTTCGATTCTCCGTTGGATGTATTCAAAAAAGCTTTGGTCCACGAACAGTTTGTGACAAAAAGAATCTATCATCTGATGGACATAGCTGTAGAAGAAAAAAATTACGCCACTCAATCGATGCTGAATTGGTTTATAGACGAACAGGTAGAGGAAGAAAACTCTATGAGAGAAAAGATTGCGATACTCGAGAGAATCCATGACAATCCAAATGGCTTGTATATGCTGGATGCCCAATTGGCTGCCAGGACTTTCACACTTCCGGTCGCTTAAACTGAATTCAAAAAATAACAAAAGGACGGTTATCCCGTCCTTTTTGAATTAAAAAAACATATCATAGTCTCCTGAAATATTCAGGTGTATAATCTCTAGAAGACATTGCAACTTCAATCTTTTTCAGTATTGCCGCTTTGTCTCTGTTCAAAATTCCACTTAGATTCACATAGTTAGAGACATGGTTGCTTCTGAAAACACAATTTGTCAAAGACATTGCATCAATCATTCTATAGGTCTCTATCATGATATCATCAGGGGACATCAGCTTGAATTCTCCACTGGCCACTTGTTGATATAAAGGAGTGTTGGGTTCCAGATTTAAAGTCAAAAGAGCAAAATATTGAGGGTCAATTTCAGAGATGACTCTCGCTGAATCCAGTGCATGAACTTGTGAAAGATCGTCTCCACCAAGTCCGGAAATAATCATACATGAAAAGGTAAAGCCATGTTTCACGGCTTTTTTTCCCGCCTCTATCATTTCTTTGGAAGTCACTCCTTTGTTGATTCTTTTCAGAACCTCATCGTTACCACTTTCCACACCCATATAAAGCATGTCAAGACCACCATTCCTAATTGCTGTAAGATCCTCAGATGTCTTACAAATCAGATCCAACGGACCGGCATAACAAGAAATCCTTTTGACGGATTCAAAGTTTTTTTGAATCATTTCAAGATGAGTCAGTATCTTATCTGTGCTTAGGCATAAAAAATTGCCATCTGCTATAAAAATCTTATCCGGTCTAGGGTCGTATTTTTTCAGGTACTCAATATGCGATTCTATCTCTTCTGCACTTCTAAGACGAAAGGGCTTGTCCTTGTACATGCCACAGAAGGTGCATTTGTTATATGAACAACCCTCTGTGAGCTGGACAATAAGGCTTCTTGCCTCACTGGGAGGTCTATATAATGGATTGGTATACATCGTTAACTCCTCAAATTTATTGTGATCAGTTTCAATACGAAAAACGTGTTGAGTATTATTATACAATCATTGAAGGATAGTTTCAACGCTAATCGAATTTTAAGGTGATATTTGGCTTGAGATACAGTATAATAAAATGGTAATACTTTATTATAAGTCAATGGGAGTGTGATGTTATGGCAGTAAGAATTTTAGCAGACAGCGCTTGTGATTTACCTGAAAGCGTAATAGAAAAAAACAGGTTGAAGGTTTTTCCAATACCTGTGATATTAGGTGATGAGGTATATGAAGACAATGTAACTATAAAGTCAACAAAAATGTTTGATGACATGAAAGCCGGCAAGGTCTTTAAGACTTCACAAATATCAAGGGGAGAATTCCAGAATTATTTTACGGATTTATGTAAGGAAGATCTTGATTCCGAATATATTTATATTTGCTTTTCTTCTGGATTGACCAAAATTTTCGAATCAGCTACGATGGCATTAAAAGACATCAAGGAAGAGTATCCAGAGTTCAAGTTAACCATCATCGATACAAAATGCGCTTCAATGGGTTATGGGCTAGCCGTTTTAAAGGGGTTGGAGCTTGCAGATGCCAACTTATCAATTCAGGAATTAATCAGCGAAATAGAAGAGTTTTCTTCAAAAGTGAGACATGTTTTCACAGTAGATGACCTGACTTATCTTTATAGAGGTGGGAGACTCAGTAAGACGTCATATTATGTTGGCAACATGCTGAATGTCAAACCGATTTTACATCTGGATAATACGGATGGGAAACTATATCCCTATAGAAAAACAAGAGGGACCAGAAAAATGCTTCATGAGATAATAGATATCATGAAAAAGGAAGGCAACATTACGAAAAATCACAAAATAGGCATTAGTCATGGAAACGATATAGAGAAGCTTAATATGATCAAAGAAATGATATTCAATGAGTTTGAAGAAGTTGAAATAGTAGAAAGCATGATGGGATGTGCAGTAGGAGCTCACACAGGACCAGGAGCTCTGGCGATATTTTTTTAGCAGGTGGTGATTTTTTGAAGCTAGCGATAGGCATCATAGGTCGAATAATATTCTTAATTGCATTCGGCTTATTCATTACCTTTTTTCTGATTCAAATTTTAGGAAATGAAAGCACAAATTTTTTTGATGTCGATATTAGTATTTATATTTTAACCAGTATGTTGATATTGGGATTATTTGGTTTTTTAACATCTTTCAAGAGTCCAAGGATTGGTGGAATCATAGTTGCCTTAAGTGGTGTTTTCAATGGTATTTTTCTATTGTTTCAAGGAGGACCTCTCAGAACAACAGCCGCAGCTGTATATGGTGGACCGTTTATTGCAGCGGGTGTATTGATTAGTCTGTCTTATTCAAGAATCAAACGATTCTACTGATGTTGACTTTATTTAATTAAAATGGTACGATATTTTCACTTATCGATTGTATCTCAGAGTTTTTTTGTTTTTAATCACTTCACTGACATGTGAGGTTTATTGAGTTTTATTAATAATGGGAGGCGCGCGTGGAGTTAAACGAGTTAAATGAAATGAAGCTATCTGAGTTGAGAGAATTAGCCAAAGAGAATGGAATCCAGAACATTTCCAGGTTTAAGAAAAGCGAGCTGGCACAGGAGTTGAGTGTCCATCTTGAAAAAATCAGAAAATCTGATGAGAAGGAAAAACATAAAAGCAATCTTCCTGACAGACTGAATGATGAAATTGATCAGAGTGATGAAATACTTGAAACCTCAGGTATTTTAGAGATACATCAGGATGGATACGGCTTTCTAAGACGATACAATTATCTGACTAGCGACGAAGATGTTTACATTTCACCCTCTCAAATAAGAAGATTTAAGATGAATACAGGGGATAAAATTTCTGGAATAACCAGACCTCCTAAACAAGGGGAAAAATTCAAAGCATTGTTATATGTTAAAGCCATCAATGACGAGAATCCCGAAAGTGCCATCAACAGACCGGATTTTGATACCCTGACGCCAATATACCCAAATGAAAGACTCCGCTTGGAAACCAATCAGATGAAAATTTCCAACCGAATAATCGATATCATCGCACCGATTGGAAGAGGCCAAAGGGGAATGATTGTGGCGCCTCCTAAGGCAGGTAAGACAACATTGATGAAGGGTATCGCCAATGCCATAGCAGAAAATCATCCGGATGTGGAAATTATAGTGCTGCTGATAGACGAAAGACCGGAAGAGGTTACAGACATGCAAAGATCTGTAAATGGAGATGTTGTTTTTTCAACCTTTGACGAACTGCCAAAGCATCACATAAAAGTGGCGGAAATGGTGCTCGAACGGGCAAAAAGATTGGTGGAACACGGGAAAGATGTCGTCATATTGCTAGACAGTATCACAAGGCTGGCACGTGCTTATAACCTGACGATACCACCAACAGGTCGAACATTGTCAGGTGGATTGGACCCCGGAGCGCTACATAATCCGAAAAGATTCTTTGGTGCTGCCAGAAATATTGAGTTTGGAGGTAGCCTTACCATTCTGGCTACAGCATTGATTGAAACCGGTAGTAGAATGGATGATGTGATTTTTGAAGAGTTTAAAGGTACTGGCAATATGGAAATCCATCTGGACAGGAAGCTTTCTGAAAAGAGGGTATTTCCGGCAATTGACATCAATAAATCAGGAACAAGAAGAGAAGACTTGTTATTAGATCAGAATGAACTTCAAACTATATGGCAGTTAAGAAAAGCACTGAGCAATTACCCAGTTGATTACGTCACTGAGAAGTTTCTGTCAGGTCTTTTAAGCACAAAAACAAACATGGATTTCATGGATAACGCAAAAGAAATAATGGACGTAGATAAAATAAAAAGATAAATAAAAATTATTGAAAAAATATTTTTACTGTGCTATAATACTATGGTGCTATAACAGATTAAGATAATGTTTTATTATATAAGCTTATTTGGAAAGAGGTGAATACGTTGAAAAAAGGAATACATCCAAACTATAAGGCAGTCACAGTCACATGTGCTTGTGGTAATACATTTGAAACTGGTTCAGTTGATAATGAGATAAGAGTTGAGATTTGCTCAGAATGCCATCCGTTCTTCACAGGAAAACAAAAGTTTGTCGACAAAGGCGGTCGTGTAGACAAATTCAAGAAAAAATATAGTAGAGACTAAGAAAAAACATCAAAAATACGGTCATATTGACCGTATTTTTTGTAACCCCAAGAACCCTGTTGATGGAGGAATCATGACTTCTTTTAGAAATGATCTTACAGAAGGAAAAGTCAGCCAAACAATTATAAATCTGACCATACCAATGATTTTTGGGACTTTAAGCTTGGTAGTTTTCAACATAACTGACACATATTTTATCGGACAGCTGGGATCTGAGGAATTAGCAGCTGTTTCTTTTACATTTCCAATTGTGTTGATTATAAACAGTATAGCTCTGGGCATGGGAATTGGCACTTCCTCTTTGATTTCTAGAGCATTCGGTAGTGGGGATAAAGAAGGACTAACTAGAATTGCATCAGATAGCATCATCTTATCATTGATATTTGTCATAGTGACTACAATTATTGGATTAAACATTATAGATCAGACCTTCACTCTACTAGGTGCAGATAGTAAAATGCTTATTTACATCAGAGAATACATGTCCATCTGGTTTTATGGGATGCCTTTTGTTGTCATACCGATGGTTGGAAACAGTATTATAAGAGCTCTTGGAGATACCAAGACACCCTCAATTGTGATGATGCTTGCAGCCACTGTCAACGTCATATTAGATCCCTTACTTATATTTGGAATAGGCATTTTCCCACAAATGGGAATAAGAGGTGCAGCTTTAGCGACGGTGATCAGTAGAATGATCACTTTTATGTTCTCTCTTTATATCCTGATTGTGAGAGAAAAAATCATACGATTTAGATTTCAAAAAATCAGAAGCATAATCGATTCATGGAAAAGTATATTATATGTAGCCATACCTTCGGCATTAGTCAGAATGATAACACCGATAAGCACGGGAATTGTCACAAGACTGCTCTCCCAGTATGGTAACGAGGCTGTTGCAGGCTATGGGGTTGGGACAAGGGTCGAATTCTTCACACTGGCTTTTATCAATGCGATGTCAAGTATTATGGTTCCCTTCGCAGGACAGAATTACGGTGCAGGGAAAATAGACCGGATACGGGAAGGTATGAAGATCAGTAGGAAAATGATTTTTATATATGGCTTTGTAACATTAATTATTCTTAACCTGACAGCGAGATTTATTGCACCAATATTCAATGACAGTCCTGACGTGCAAAGGGTGACAATATTGTATCTTTCCATAATCCCTATCGGATATGGATTTCAGGGTATGTTGTTGAATAATGTTGCTATATTGAATGCAATTAATAAACCAATTCAAGCCGCTGGATTATCTGCTTTGCAGATGACTGTTGTGTATCTGCCGATAGCACTGATACTATCGAGTTATTTTGGAATAAATGGAGTGTTTGGCGCTTTGATTGTTGCATATATCATCGGTGGTATGGTTATGTACTGGTATACTTGGAAGAGTTTATAAGTATTGAGTAGTTTAAGAAAATGCAAAATATTTTGCATTTTCTTTTTTTTAGCGGTATAATTGTTTTATAAAAATAAAACTTAAGAGGCTTATAAAATGAACAAGTTAAAGGTCTATGAACAGATATTGGCTAAGCTTGAAGAAGGTGTTCACGTGGTCAATGAAGAGGGCAAAACGGTGATTTATAATAAAGCCATGGCTGAGATTGAAGGTATGAAAGCAGAGGATGTTATTGAGGAAAATCTTCTCCAGGTCCTTCCAGCTTTGGGTTATGAAAGTACACATATGGAGGTGCTTAAGAAAGGTAAGCCTATTAAATCAAAGTATCAGGAGTATATCTCGAAGCAAGGTAAAAAAATAGTGGCTGTAAACTCTACCTATCCGATTATGGAAAAGGGTAGAATTGTTGGCAGTTTTGAGATATCCAAAGACATAACCTATATGCGTAAAATGTCAGAAAAAATGCTGGAGCTATATTCGGAGGTTGTTGATTCCAAAAAAGGCTCATTTTCATTTAATGATATATTGGGTAATTCGAAAGAAATAATAGATATCATCGAGCAATGCAAGCAAGTAGCTGTCACTTCTTCCAATGTCCTTATAGTTGGCGATTCAGGTACTGGGAAGGAAATGTTTGCCCAAAGCATCCACAACGCAAGCCTTAGAAGGGATAAGCCCATTGTTGCGGAAAATTGTGCAGCTATCCCAGAGAATCTTTTGGAAAGTATTTTGTTTGGAACTACTAAAGGCAGTTTCACAGGCGCAGAAAACAAAGAAGGATTATTGAAGCAAGTTGATGGTGGAACATTGATATTGGATGAAATCAATTCAATGCCAATGTCTCTACAGTCTAAGATTTTAAGAGTTCTTGAAACCAAGAGATACAGACCCATCGGATCTAATGTGGAAAATCATGTCGATGTTAGGATAATAGCCATTACAAATAAAGACCCTATTGAACTGGTAAAGGAAGGAAAGTTGAGAGAAGATCTGTTTTATCGGCTTAGTGTCATTAATATCAGAATACCAAACTTACAGGAAAGAAAGGGTGATATAGAGTTTTTCACTGATTACTACATCAAGTACTATGAGGAGGTATTGAATAAAAAGCTTAAAGGGGTTTCCAGTGAGGTTTTGCGGTTTTTCAAAAAATATGAGTGGCCAGGGAATATAAGGGAGCTCAAGCACATCATTGAAGGCGCAATGAGTATGATGAAAGATGGGGAGACATTGCAGCTGAAGCATATGCCTTATTATATCCAGAATATTCTTAATCTAAGTGCTGGTAATTCCAATTCTTTTTACACTGAAGATAAAGCTGAGAAAATTACCAGCAAGCAAAGAACACTTGAAGAAGTCATGGGTGAAATTGAAAAGGATATCATCATTAAGTTGTTTCACGAAAATGGCAACAATATCAGTAAAACAGCTGAAATTTTGGGAATTAAAAGGCAGGGTCTTCAGTATAAGCTTAAAAAATATAGGATAGGAATATGATGGATCCTATCACCACAGCAAAAAATGACGCTATCAGCACCGCTCCAGCTGCCGCGTCTTTTGCTTTCTCAGCACTTTCAAGGTATTCGTCGGTAATCATATCCACAATTTTCTCAATAGCAGTGTTAACAATCTCCAAAGTCAATACAAGGCATGAAATAATAAAAAGCATAATCCAGTGGATAGAAGAAATGCTCAACAATAATCCGACTACAGTCGTAAGAATCAGCATCATCAATTGTATGCGAAAATTTCTTTGGGTTTTATAAACGTATGAGATACCTCTTGAAGCATACTTGAAAGAATTGATAATTTTTTTCAGGACAATCACCCCACTGTATAATCATAAATCCATTTTGCAGTAGTGTCAAGAAATTAGAAAGAGCAAAAAAAGTGGCGTATTAAAAAGCAAAATATTTTGCTAATTTAAACATAGAGAAAACGATTTCAGATCTAGAAGCTTAAGGACGTCTGGAATGAATGGGCCTGACAAGTCATTGAATATATGCAAGTTGGCATGGTTTATGCATAATAAATATGCATGAGTGAATTATTGGAGGGTAAAACATGGAAAATGTAAGAGTAGCCATCTGGGGCTTTGGTGCAATGGGAAGCGGTATGGCAAGAATGCTTTTGACAAAAAAAGGGGTGGATATTGTTGGTGTCTGTGATATGCATCCTGACAGAGCGGGCAAAGATATGTACGAGGTATTAAGCGTTGATAGAGGCGAAAAGCCGGAAGTGATCATAAGAAAGAACATTGAAGAGGTAGTTTATAAAAACAGCTGTGACATATGTCTGATGGCTACTGATTCATTCACTAAAAGGGCGTATCCCAGAATTCAATATGTTCTTGAACAGAAAATCAATGTGATTTCAACTGCTGAAGAGATGGCATATCCACAGGCTAAGGACCCTGATTTAGCAAGCAATCTGGATAGAATTGCTAAAGAAAATGGTGTTACAGTTCTTGGAACCGGAATCAACCCTGGATTGATAATGGATTTACTGGTTTTATGCATGACAGGATGTATGACCTATGTCGACCATATTGAAGCAAAAAGGGTCAATAGCCTTTCACCCTTCGGTCCTGCAGTAATGGAAGAGCAGGGAGTGGGTATGAAAGTAGATGAATTCAATAAAAAAGTCGAAGCAGGAACTATGGCAGGACATGTTGGGTTTGAAGAGTCGGTCAGAATGATTGCTGATGGAATAGGTTGGAAAATTGATAAATTCGAACAGCAAATGAAGCCTATAGTTACAGAGGTCGATAGAAAATCATCATTTGGATTTGCCAAGGCTGGTGATGTGGCAGGGGTAAACATGACTGGACAAGGGTTCGTTGAAGGTGTTGTAAAAATAGACATGAAGCATCCACAACAAATAGAGCCTGAACTGGTCGGAGTGGAAACGGGAGACTATATCACAATTAAAGGAACACCGGAAGTGAATTTGACAATTACACCTGAAGTCGAGGGTGGATTGGGAACAGTGGCTATGTGTGTCAATATGATCCCATTAGTGATCAATGCTGAACCTGGGCTTAAAACCATGATAGATTTACCTGTACCAAGAGCTATTATGGGTGATTATAGAGATTTTATAAAATAAAAATTTGGAGGAGAACATGAAAGAGAACGTAAAGGTAATTATATGGGGATTGGGAGCTATGGGATCAGGTATAGCTGATATGCTTCTAAGCAAAAAAGGGGTTGAAATTGTAGGCGTTGTTGGAAGAGGAAAGAAAATAGGAACTAGCATGTATGACTATCTTAATACAGAAAAGGGAGATAGAAAAGATGTTTTATTGGGTTCATATGAGGATATTATTACTGAAAAAGCTGCAGATGTAGCTGTTTTATGTACCGATTCCTTCACTAAAGAAGCCTTTGACAAAATCAAGTACTGTCTTGAGAAAAAAATTAATGTTGTATCAAGTGCAGAGGAAATGGCTTACCCATGGGCTCAGGAGCCTGAACTTTCTAAAAAGATAGACGATCTAGCAAAAGAGAATGGCGTATCGGTTTTGGGAACTGGAATCAATCCCGGTTTAATAATGGATTTACTGGCTGTTTGCCTCACCGGTTGTATGACTGATGTGCAATCAATAGAGTGCAAGAGAGTAAACAGCTTATCTCCATTTGGTCCAAAGGTTATGGAGGAACAGGGCGTTGGCATCACAAAAGAAGAATTTTTAGCAGGTGTTAAAAATGATACTTTATCTGGGCATGTCGGTTTTCCTGAATCTGTTCACATGATAGCTGATGCAATCGGTTGGAAAGTTGATAAATTCGAACAACAAATGGATCCCATTATGACAACTGTTGATAGAAAATCTAAATACGGATTTGCAAAAGCAGGTAATGTCACAGGGGTCAATATGAGAGGGCAAGGATATGTCAATGGCGAACTGAAGATCGACATGAAGCATCCACAGCAGATAGAGCCTGAAATGGAAGGAACCCAAACAGGTGACTATATTACTATAAAAGGAACACCTGAAGTTAACATGTCAATCAAACCAGAGGTAGATGGCGGTTTGGGAACAATTGCAATGTGCGTCAACATGATTCCACATATTATTAATGCTGCACCAGGATTGAAAACAATGATCGATCTGCCCGTACCGAGAGCTATCATGGGAGATTTTAGGGATTTTGTTAACAAATAAGAAGGAGGCAATGATGAAAGCGAAAAAAGGAGATTGGGTCAGAATCTACAATATTCTTCTGACACCCGATCAACGAGCTCCGCAAGTTCCAGAGGACACCAGCAAAGTGCCGATGGAATTGTGGGATAAGGGCTTTTTAATAAACGAAACAGCTGAAATAGGTGAACAAGTAACTGTCGAAACCTATATTGGCAGGGAAATAAACGGGGAACTTATAGAGATTAACCCATCTTATGACCATGATTATGGCAAATGTGTCCCAGAACTGTTGTATATTGGTCGACAAGTAAAAAGCTTATTGAAAGAAGGTGAATCTGATGACCAGAGATAACAGCTATAATGCGGTTATGGCTAGAAAATCAGAGATCATGAAAGCCTCTGTTGGGATTGACTATCAGGATTTTGAATCCGGTGGCATAGCCTTTGACTATGATAGAATGATGAGAGAAACCGGCTATTCTTTAGAAGAGATGATCAAAATTCAGAGTGAGGCTGGTGTCGGGAATACACCTTTGTTGGAGCTTAAAAATATTACAGCTTTGGCTAGAAAATACGCAGGACCTGGAAAGGGTGCTAGAATCTTTTTAAAGGATGAGGCATCCAATCCATCTGGCAGTTTCAAAGCCAGGAGAGCTGCTATTAGCGTTTACCATGCTAAGAAGCTGGGATACAAAGGTGTTATAGCAGCCACAAGCGGTAATTATGGTGCGGCGGTTGCCAGCCAAGCATGTATCAGAGGGTTGAATTGTATTATTGTCCAGGAATGTTATGATTCCAGGGGAAAAGGGCAGCCTGAAATAGTGGAGAAAGCCAGGAAGTGCGAGGCATATGGCGCTGAAGTTGTTCAGCTTTCTGTCGGACCAGAACTTTTTTATTATTTTCTGATGCTGCTGGAAGATACAGGTTACTTCAACGCCTCGTTATACACACCCTTCGGCATAGCAGGGGTGGAAACCCTGGGCCATGAGTTGGCCGACCAGATGATGAAAAGAGAGGGAAGACTTCCAGATGCTGTCATAGCGACAAATGCTGGTGGTGGAAATCTGACAGGAACAGCTAGAGGACTAATCAAATACGGAGCTGAAAATGTACAAATCATAGCAGCCAGTGTCAATCTGAAAGGTTTGCACATGGCTAGCGACATACAGTTCAACAAGAAGTCATTCACCACAGGGCATACAGGATTTGGCATGCCATTCACAACATGGCCGGATCGTTCTGATGTACCTAGATCAGCAGGAAGACCATTGAGATATATGGATAGATATGTTACGGTAAATCAGGGTGAAGTTTTTTACACCACTGAAATGTTGGCACAGCTTGAGGGATTGGAACGAGGTCCGGCAGGGAATACTTCACTGGCAGCCGCTTTCTCCATAGCGCAAGAAATGGATAGAGATCAGATTCTAGTCGTTCAGGAAACAGAGTACACTGGCGCTGGCAAACACATACAACCACAGCTGACATTTGCTAGGGAGAATGGTATAGACATAATGGCAGGCAATCCAAAAGAAGAGATACCGGGCAAGAATATCATACTGCCTCATCATCCGGGATTGATAAAAGTTGTTGACTTGGATATGTTGACCTTGAGAGAATCATATGTGAAAAATTGCATAGAAAATACAGGAATTAAAAATCCGACAGATGATGATCTGGCCTTTATGGCAGCAGATTCCAAAACCAGTATTGAGTTTGTCAAATCTTTAGTAGAAAGGATATAAACCAAATGAAAGGCTATTTGAAACGAGAAGATGATTTTGAGATTAGAAGACAACATCTTGATGGCTTATCGAATGAAGAACTAAAACAAAAATTTTGGGAGTTGGCGGAAAAAACTGTTGATCCACTGTTGGAAATGGCAAGAACTCACACAAGTCCTTCAATTGAAAGATCTGTCCTACTGAGGATGGGGTTTTCAAGTATAGAAGCGAAGCCATTGGTCGATGGAGCTATCGATAGAGGTTTGATCGGAAAAGGTGTGGGGCATATTGTTTATAGAATATCAAAAGAAAAAAACATCCCCATTAGAGAAGCAGGTCTTCAGATGATTGAAGGAATGCATTGGGATGACGCCCTGTCGATTTTCAAAGGAGGCCAAAAATAATGAAACATTATAATCCGAATGAAAAATTGGATATACACGATATTCTAAATGATCTGGAGAATTATAGGCCTAAGAGAAAAGGTTGGACATGGCGAAAAAAGGTAGATAATTTGGTGATGGGAGGACATGAGTACTCTGATTGCTCTGAACCACTTAAGAACTCCATAGGAATACCTGCCGCGGTACAATACTTTGACAACTTGAATCCTCAACCCCAGGAGACAATAACAACTGAGATTGCTTCGGGTAGATTTGAAGATGATATACGCAGAATGAGAATGGCAGCATGGCATGGAGCTGATCATATCATGGTTATCAGAACTGCAGGACAGTCACATTATGATGGGTTGATTGAAGGATCACCTCAAGGAATCGGTGGAATTCCTGTAACCAGAAAACAGGTTAGAGCACAAAGAAAGGCTTTGGATTTCATTGAAGATGAGGTGGGTAGACCCATCAATTACCATTCGTATGTATCAGGTGTCGCAGGCCCCGAAATTGCTGTCATGTTTGCAGAAGAAGGTGTCAATGGAGCGCATCAGGATCCTCAGTACAACGTTTTATACAGGAACATCAACATGGTCAGATCTTTCGTGGATGCCGCAGAATCAAAAAAAGTCATGGCGCATGTCGATATGGCTCAAATTGACGGTGCCCATAACGCAAACGCCACAGCAAGAGACGCATGGAAGGTAATGCCTGAACTGATGGTTCAACACGCGATTAATTCCATGTATTCATTTAAGGCGGGAATGAAAAAGGAAAATATTGCTTTGTCAACAGTTCCTCCTTCTGCAGCTCCTGTTCCTTGCACAAAATATGACTTGCCTTATGCAGTTGCCCTGCGTGATTTATTTACAGAGTATAAAATGAGAGCGCAGCAGAACACAAAATACATCACATCATCATCAAGGGAAGCGACAGTGACGCACGTTATGAATATGCTGATATCAAAAATGACAAGAGCCGATATACAGTCAACTATCACACCGGATGAGGGCAGGAATGTACCTTGGCACATGTATAATATAGAGGCTTGTGACACCGCCAGCCAGACTTTAGTTGGTCTGGACGGATTGTTGGAGATGATTGACCTGAAGACTGAGGGTTTTCTACCGGAGAAGGTAAGGGAGTTAAAAGAGAGATCGGTACTTTACTTCGAGGAACTTCTGGAGGTCGGTGGTTATTTCGAGGCTGTGGAAAAAGGGTTTTTTGTCGACTCAGGCATGTATCCTGAAAGAAACGGCGATGGAATCGGAAGAAAAATCCACGACGGTATCGGGGCAAACACTGTTTACAAGAGAGATGATGATTATTTTGCGCCGGTTACAGCACACTTCGGTTACAATAATGTAGCTCAATATGATAAAGATGCAGTAGATAATCCAGCCTCATTGATAGGTGGATGTACATTGGAAGATCCGGATAAGATTATTTTTATTGATGAATTAGACGAAAACGATAATGTGAACGTCAGAATGGTAGAATCAGAAAAGTACAGAAACACCAATATGATTAAACCTGAAATGGAATGGTTGGCTGATGGTACGGTAGTTGTAGAGATTTGCCTTCCAACATCAAAAAGAGTCGCTGAGTTCGCAGCTGTTGAATTTGCCAAAAAGATGAACCTGAGAGATCCTGAGGCTATTCATGTGGAAGTTCTCCATCCGTCAGAAGGTGTCAGAGTTCAGGTTAAAGGCAAGCTTGATTTTGATCTGGATATGTCAACGCTGGAAATACCGGAAGAGCCTGAAATACTCAGCTTCGATGAACTGTGGGATGAAATCGAAAAAAATCCCATGAAGGTTGTTGCCGCAACGGTAGGTCAGGATGAGCACTCTGTAGGATTGAGAGAAGTCATTGATATCAAACACGGTGGTATAGAAAAATTTGGCATAGAAGTTGAGTATCTGGGGACGTCATGTCCTTTGGAAAAACTGGTGGATGCTGCTATAGAACTAAATGCGGATGCTATAATGGCGTCAACAATTATTAGCCATGACGATGTTCATTACAAAAATATGAAAAGAATCCATGAGCTTTGTGTAGAAAAAGGCATCAGGGACAAAGTCATCATTATCACCGGAGGAACACAAGTCACTCCGGAAATAGCAGTGCAGAGCGGTGTTGACGCAGGCTTCGGAAAAGGCTCCAAGGGTATTCATGTTGCAACTTTTCTTGTGAAGAAGAGAAAGGAAATGCAGAAATGAGAATCGACGTATTGGTAGCAGAAATCGGCAGTACAACAACTGTTATCAACGCCTTTAATGGAATTGCCACCCCTGACCCATGTTTTATGGGTCAGGGACAGGCGCCTACCAGCGTTTTGGAGGGAGACGTCATCATTGGACTCAACAATGCACTTGATGATCTCAAATCAAAGCTAAATATTGCTGAAATCTCTTATGATCGTTTTTTAGCCACTAGCTCAGCTGCCGGTGGACTGAAAATGACTGTACACGGGCTTGTATATGACATGACGGTTAGAGCGGCCAAAGAAGCGGCATTGGGGGCTGGTGCGAACATACACATGGTAACTGCCGGTAGACTAAGAAGGACAGATGTGAATAAAATCAAATCAATAAATCCTAATATTATTCTAATAGCGGGCGGTGTCGATTACGGAGAAAGAGATACTGCTATTTATAATGCAGAAATCATAGCTGGATTAGGACTTGACATTCCTGTGATTTATGCCGGAAATATTGAAAATCAGGATGAAATAAAAGAGATTTTTGAAGGTAAAAAGATTGAACTGCATATTGTCGAAAATGTATATCCAAAAATAGATCAATTGAATATTGAACCGACTAGACATGTCATCCAAGATGTTTTTGAGAAGCATATCATACATGCTCCAGGAATGGAACACGTCCGAGATATGGTAAATGGAAGCATAGTGCCTACTCCGGGTGCTGTGATGATTGCCTGTCAGCTGCTTTATGACAGGATCGGAGATACGGTGACCTTTGATGTAGGAGGTGCAACAACCGATGTGCATTCTGTGACTGAAGGATCGGAGGAAGTTGAAAAAATTCTGATTAGCCCAGAACCTAAAGCAAAGCGAACGGTTGAAGGGGATTTGGGTGTATACATCAACATGAAGAATATAGTCGAATTGATAGGTATTGAAGAAATCACAAAAAGACTAAAGGTGACAGCAGAGGAAGTGGATAATCTGATATTGAATCATCAACCTATTCCAACCAACGAGCTACAAATTAGATTTGTTGAATTGCTGACTGAAAAGGCTGTTGCTTTGTCACTGCAGAGGCATGCAGGCAAGTTCAGAGATCTGTATTCGACAGCCGGAAAGAAAAAAGTCGCTGAAGGTAAAGACTTGACAAAGATCAAATACATAGTAGGCACAGGTGGCGCGCTGACAAGACTGCCAGGTCGAACAGATATCATCAAAAAAGTAATAGCCAATGTCAAAGGTAATGAAATGTTTCCAACCGCAGAGGCTGAGATATTGATCGATAATGATTATATTATGGCGTCTTTAGGAGTCATGTCGAAGGAGTATCCCGACGTCGCGTTTAAACTATTGATAAAATCTTTAGGAATAGAAGTGAAACCATGATAAAAAGCGAGAAATTTATGTATCCAAGAATAATGATTGATTTGAATAAAATTGAAAACAATGTCAAACACATAACATCAAAGTGTAATGATAAAGGCATAAAAGTAGCAGGAGTAACTAAAGTTTTCTGCGCGGATAGTTCAATAGCTGATGCCTTTATTGGAGGTGGCGTGGATTATATGGCTGATTCCAGAGTCGAGAATCTGAAAAGACTTCAAAACAAGGGATTGCCTGTGTATATGTTGCGTTTGCCAATGCCCTCAGAGACCTCTGAAGTGGTTGAGTTTTCAGATGTATCATTAAACTCAGAGATTAAAACCATTAGACTATTGAATCAGTCCGCTAAAGATCAGAATAAGATTCATGGAGTAGTTCTGATGATTGACTTAGGCGATTTACGGGAAGGGATTTTCAATGAAGAAGAACTTTTGAAAACTATCACAGAAGTCTTAAAACTCAAAAATATTGAATTAAAAGGGATTGGCACAAATCTGACTTGCTATGGTGGGGTTATTCCCACTGAAGAAAATCTCGGAAAGCTTGTAGATTACAAGAATAAGATAGAGAATCAATTTGACATCAAGCTGGAAATCATCTCAGGAGGAAATTCAAGTTCCTTATATTTACTTGATAAAAGAAATATACCTGATGGCATCAACATGTTGAGAATAGGTGAAGCATTTGTCCTTGGTAGGGAGACAGCTTACGGCAATGCCATTGAAGGAACCTTTGACGATGCCTTTATCCTTGAGGTTGAAATTATTGAAGTCAAAGAAAAGCCGTCATTACCAGTTGGAAAGATTGGGATGGATGCATTCGGCAACAAACCTGTTTTCCAGGATAAGGGAATCATGACAAGAGGCATTTGTGCTATCGGAAGGCAGGACGTTGAAACGGATGGTTTGATTTGCTGTGATGAGAATATAGTTGTTGTGGGAGCTAGTTCAGACCATTTGATTGTTGATTTAAGCAGCTGTCAGCACGAATATAAACCAGGAGATGTATTATGTTTTAAACTCACATACGGTGGTTTGTTGAAGGCTTTCACCTCTGAATACGTTTCAAAGGTGTATAGATAGAGTTGACATTTCATTATTAGACATTATACTTATAGATATCGTTATTTTCTGGGAGATCACATGACTGCGAAAACTAGTAAAACAACATATCTATTGATTGCCAGCGTTCCTATTATATGGGGATTGACTCCAACCGTTATGAAAACTGCATTTGACTACATAAGCCCTTTTTTTATGAGCTTTCTGAGGCTTACTGTAGCATTTTTGACTTCATTTGTTTTTCTATATATTAGAGGAAAGTTAAATATTAGGGACATTCCCAGTTTATTCAGAAAAAATCTTATGATTATTGTTTTTTTTAATTTATTTCAGATATTTTACGCATTGGGTCTAAGAATTCTTCCTGTAGGAATTATAGGAATCGTTTTCGGTTTGCTACCAGTGACTGTATTACTGGTCAATTCAGTGATGGGATTAGAAAAAGCCAGCTCAAGATTAATTGTAAGTGTTACAATGTCTCTGATTGGAGTCATCATCATAACAACCGCTGGCAACGCAACTGAGTTTGATGTGATACCAGTTCAGGGTATAGTTTATGTCTTTGTGGCTCAGCTATTCTATGGACTATTCACTATCAATTCTAAAAAAAATGTTCAGACTAATAACCCAATAGCCATAACAACGGTTGCTACTATACCAACTTCAATTATTTTTTTCCTTTGGTCATTTGAAGAAGCAGTAAACTTCAACTATTCAACACTACCCATTCAAGTATGGATGAGTATAATTTTCTCAGGTGCCATAGCCATCAGTTTAGCCAATTCCCTTTGGATATGGGGTGCTGATCAGATTGGTAGCAACAGAGCGTCACTTTACAGCAATCTAAATCCAGTTGTTGCTTTAATTGGTGGATTTTTCATCCATAATGAATTATTGAATGGAGTACAAATGGTAGGAATATTTGTCATCTTCACGGCCATTATTTTAAGCCAGATAAAATCAAAAACACTCCAGATTGACTAATCAGAGTGTTTTATATAAAAGGTCGTTCCTACCGGTAAGTTTAGTTCAAGTTGTTCCAAAATATTTTTAATTGTACCATTGATGATATGAACACTTTCGATGCCTGAATATAACGCATTAATGCAGTTCTTTACTTTTGGAATCATCCCTTCTGATACGATGCCATCATTTATGAGAAAATTACCATATGCAGGTGTTATACTTGGAATAACACTTTTTTTGTTTTTGAAATCCATGTAAATACCATCAACATCAGTTATATAAATCAGCTTTCGGGCTTTAAGTGATGAAGCTATTGCAGAAGCAGCTGTATCGGCATTAATGTTATAGGATAGACCTGTTTCATCTGCGCCTATTGGAGATATTATCGGCACTATATTGTTACTTAACAACAATCGAATGATTGACGTGTCAATAGAACAAATCTCGCCTACAAAGCCTAAATCCTGACCATCAGAAGCTTTCTTTTTACACTGAATAAGGTTATGATCCTTTCCACATATTCCAACTGCACTTAGCTTTTTAAGTTGCAATTCTGAGACAATTCTTTTATTATTTTTCCCAGAAAGAACCATTTCCACCACTTCTATTGTTTGCGAATCAGTAATTCTGAGACCTTTTTCAAACTTGGATTCAATGCCGAGACGTTTTAGCATATGACTAATGTCATTTCCACCGCCATGTATAATGACGACAAAAACACCTGATGAGTGAAGTTGTTGTATCTGTTTGGCGAAGGCCTTTAAAGACTCATCACAATCCAGAATGGAGCCTCCTATTTTGATCACATAGATTTTTTCTTGTTCTAACACTTCCCCTATCATGTTCTGTAGTCTCCATTTATTCGAATATAATCATATGACATATCACAGCCCCATCCTTTTGCTTCGCTATCACCATCCAGTAGATTAACCTGTATTTCAATGGAGTTACCCTTTAAAACCTCTGCTGCCAACTCTTCATTAAAGTGTAATGGTATACCGTTTTCTACAAGTCTTATGCTGCCAAATCTGCTTTTAATCATTAGAGAAACTCCCTCTGGGTTCATGTATGCACCTGAGTAACCCATGGCACAAATAATTCTTCCCCAGTTCGCATCTTCTCCAAAAAAGGCTGTTTTTACCAAGTTTGAGTTAATAATCGATTTGCATAACAATCGGGCATCATCCTTGGTTTTAGCTCCCTTAATTATCGTTTCGAGAGTTTTTGTAGCGCCTTCCCCGTCCTTAATAATCATTTTGGCTAATTCAATATTGATGATATTCAAGGCCTTACTGAAGGTTTGGTAATCTTCATTCTCTTCTATGATTTCGTCATTGCAAGCCAACCCATTGGCTAAAATACAAGCCATGTCATTCGTACTGGTATCGCCATCAACTGAAATCATGTTATAGGTATCTATGATACTTTCAGACATTGCCTTCTGAAGCAATGATTGTGAAATATTCAGATCAGTCGTTATAAATGCTAGCATGGTAGCCATGTTAGGATGAATCATTCCGGAGCCTTTGGCCATAGCGCCAATTTTAATCAATTTTTTACCTATTGTAAATTGCAAAGAGACTTCCTTAGAAACTGTATCGGTTGTCATTATTGCAGATGCTGCATCTATAGCGCCCTGACGGTCATCAGACAAGAAGATGCAGGACTTCTCTATACCTTCACTAATTATATCAACTGGTAACTGCACTCCAATTACGCCTGTAGAAGCAGTCAGTACAGAATTCACATCTAATTTAAGTGCACTGGCCAATGACTCTGCCATTCTCTGGTTGTTGATGATTCCCTGTTCGCCTGTGCAGGAATTAGCATGGCCGCTGTTGATGACAATTGCCTGAATCAGAGACTTATCATTTAACAGTTGCTTGTTTCTGATAACTGATGCGGCCTTTACTCGATTGGTTGTAAACACTGCGGCATATTTAGCCGGCACATTAGAATAGACAATAGCTAGGTCTCTTCTTTTGTATTTCATTCCCGTATATCGCCCGCACGCATAAAATCCAGATGGTTCAGTTACCCCGTTATGGTTTATTTTCATTTTGTCCTCCTTGGTCTAAACTGGAAACATGGATACTCGATCCAGTCCAGTTTCTTCTTTAAGCTCAAACATGATATTCATATTCTGCACTGCTTGACCCGCCGCGCCTTTTATCAGATTATCCAATGCTGACGTTATTATGATTTGGTTTGTTCTTTCGTCAAGAAATACTCCGATATCAATATAATTTGAACCCTTAACCCACTTTGTCTCAGCTGGGATTCCTTTTGGCAAAAGCCTGATAAATTTGTCATTGCCATAGGCATCAATGAATGCATCTCTTATTCTGTCATAATTCAGAAGTTGATTAGGTTTACAATAGATGGTTGTTAGAATACCCCTATTAACCGGTATGAGATGTGGCACAAAACTCAACTGGATTTTTTGTCCTGCCAGAAGTGAAAGGTTCTCTTCTATTTCAGGGGTATGTCTGTGCCCTAAAGGATTATATGAGTTCATATTTTCGTTGCATTCGGAATAATGAGTGGACAGACTTAAAGACCTGCCAGCACCGGTTATACCGGATTTGGCATCAATCACAATTGAATCAAGATCAATCAGAGAATTGATTACTAGAGGTGCAAGACTTAATATGCTACATGTCGTGTAGCAGCCTGGATTAGCTATGAGATTAGTTTTTCTGATAGCTTCCCTATTCAGTTCACACAGTCCATATACAGCTGAATCAATGAGATCTGGAGTGGGATGGTTCGAATTATACCATTGATTATATACATCTACATTTGTCAATCTGAAATCAGCGCCTAAGTCGATTACTCTCATTTTTTCGAGAATCTCTTTGCTCAACAAGTTTGAAGAGTGACCATGGGGCAATGCGATAAATAGTACATCAATGTCAAAATCAATTATATTGGTTGGTGTTTCTATGCATTCAATATTCATTCGATGATAGTAGTTCATGTATAACTCCAAATAGTCTCTCCCAAAATTAGAGGATGAGGATATGAAGCTAATATCTACATCTGGGTGCTCGAGAAGCAATCTAACCAATTCCTGCCCTGCATACCCCGTTCCTCCAATTATTCCTGCTTTAATCATTTGTTTGCCTCCAGTGTGTAGAATAATATTTTTATTATACAACTATCAAATATAAAGTCAAGAATAATATATAAAAACTTAATAAATTGCATAAATATATTAATTTAAACAACAAAAAACGGGGTATTTATTTCACCCCGTTAAATTCTTATTTCTATTCTATTGGTTTGAGATCATCATCCAGCCAGGTTGCATTTTTGTTGATAGGTTGCATGAATAATCTGTCGTTGTCTGCTTTATTTTTGCTCTGATGAAACTTGAAAATAAAATCATCCTCAGTTTTTCCGAAAATCTCTATCTTACCATCAGGATGGGATAGGGCATACCTAAAGCCTTTGCTGATACCATTTAGCTTGCTTTTAGCTTTGGCTATGATCTCAATTCCTTCATATAGAGGCACCTGGAAATGGCTTTTGACAAACTGCACAGGTCTACATTGGAACACATAATAAGGATGAACTCCCATAGCCGTCAGTCCACTGAGCAATCGGGCCATTACATCCGGATCATCATTCACATCTTTTAGTAGAACCGCTTGATTTCTTACAGAAATACCAATATTTTTAAGTGCATTAATTGATTTTTTTGCTTCTTCAGTTAATTCTCTCGGGTGATTAAATTGGGTTATTACGATTGTCTCTTTGATAGCGGAGTATTTTTTTAGAATACTCAGAAGATCTTCATCCAGATAGATTCTTTGAGGAAAAACTACTGGAGTTCTAGACCCGAGTCTTATGAAGTCCAGATGGTCAATCGTACTCAGATTTTTCAGATATTCTTCAATAGTTTTATTTGGAATTGCAAAGAAATCGCCTCCGGAAAGTAATACATTGTTTATTTCAACATGTTCTCTTATATAGGAAATGGATTCAGTCATTCTTTGGTTGACTTCCTCTGTTGAATAACCTACCATTCTCTTTCTAAAACAGTGGCGACAATACATATAACATACATTGGTGGAAAGCACCAATGCTGTGGCACTGTATTTGTGCTGCAGACCGGGCATTTTTGTATTTGTAGCTTCTCCGCTTGTGTCATAATCACCGGCATTATTCAATTCCATTCCATGAGGAACAGAGAGTTTACGGATTGGATCGTTTTTATCAGACCAATCAATCAAATCAAAATAGTACTTAGTAATTCGCATAGGATGTCTTTTAGACACTTCAATCAAATGTTGTTTTTCTTCGGGCGACATATGCAACACCTTGTCTAAATCCTCGATTCTAAGTATGTTATCTTTAAGCATATCTTTCCAAGACAACATCAATACATCACTCCCTACATATTAGATTTTTTTTGTTAATTTGTTTTAAATTCAGTGAGATTCCGGTAAATTCTAGAAGGGTTTCAGATCAGATTCATAGAAATGTAAAAATATTATACCATACGGGAGTATTCAAAGCAACAAAACCAAAAGAATGTGATTTTTGGAATGAACCACCTGAATCAATTGCACATTATCCGATGACTAACAGTGCTAAGACTCCCACTTCTATAAATGGGAGATAAGCACTGTAGAGTCCCTGGATAACGGTTTCTAAGGTTCAGATGGCGTATGAAACGCCAACTGAATCCAAGAACCCTGTTGATCATTGCAATTTTTATACAAGAAAAAAAACTAATAATCTGATATAATAACAATATCTGACATAATTTACTCACAATGGAATTTAATGAGAGGAATACCGATTATGGGAAAATATAATTCAATTTTTGACGTTTTAGGACCTATAATGGTCGGGCCTTCAAGTTCGCATACTGCTGGTGCTTCCAGATTAGGGAAAATAGCCAGATACATTGCAGATGGCGATATCAGGTCCGTAAAAATCACATTATATGGATCATTCGCTGAAACGGCCAAAGGACATGGTACTGAAATGGCGCTGGTAGCGGGTATACTTGGAATGGAACCAGATGATGAAAAATTGAGATACTCATTGCTCATAGCAACGGAAAGAGGAATAGACATTTCATTTGAAAAAGATTATATCTCAGGTTTACATCCCAATACGGCAAAATTTTCAATTGAAAAAAGCGATGGCTCATACATAACGGTTACAGGATCTTCCATTGGCGGTGGAGCAGTCATTGTCAACGCTATAGATGCTTTCAATGTAGAACTGACAGGTGATTACTTTACTATCGTGACAAAGCATGTAGACAAGAAAGGTATCATAAGCAAAGTGACTACTTTGTTAGCAGAGAACAATATCAATATAGGTAATATGAAAGTCAGAAGAGACAATAGCAAGAATGAGGCCTCGATGATTATTGAAACCGATGAAATTGTCTCAAATGAAGTTCTAGAAAAAATAAAAGGACTGGAAGAAATGATATTCGTCATAGAAATCAAACCTGTGAGGGAGAATAAGAATGTATAGAAATGGTAAGGATGTTTTAAAAGCATGCGACACATTAAACAAGCCTATATGGGAGATAGTACTTCTGGATGAAATGAAGAACAATCATATATCAGAAAAAGATGTATTCAGTAGAATGGAAGTCATACTTCAAATTATGGAGAATTCATCATCATTTTCAATAGATAAAAAGGTTGAGACCCTTGGGGGTATTATCGGTGGAGAAGGAAAAACAATGATGGAATTTTCCAATTCTGAAAGATCTATGTCAGGAAAGTGGATCACCAAGGCCATGGCAAGGGCATTCGCCTGTTCTGAATACAACGCATCCATGGGGAAAATATGTGCAGCTCCAACAGCTGGATCCTGCGGTATAATCCCAGCTGCAATCCTGACAATTGCAGAAAAAAACGGTTTAACTCGACAAGATATGATAAGAGGTCTGTTAACCTCTGCCGGCATAGGCAAAATCATCTCCACCAATGCCACTGTGTCAGGTGCAGAAGGAGGTTGTCAGGCTGAGTGCGGTTCAGCCGCCGCTATGGCTGCCGCTACCTTGGTCGAAATGAATGGAGGTAGTCCTTTACAATCACTTGACGCTGCTGCGATAGCACTTAAGAATATTATGGGACTTATATGTGATCCAGTAGCAGGTTTAGTAGAATCACCATGTTCCAAACGCAATGCGTCAGGTGTAGTCAATGCTATTATTTCTGCTGATATTGCCCTGTCTGGTATTGTATCGGTCATTCCATTTGATGAAGTAGTGGAAGCCATGTATAATGTAGGCAGAGGTATGCATGAAAATTTTAAAGAAACGGCAAAAGGAGGAATATCAATAACTGACACAGGCCTTGCTTATTCCAGAAAAATCAAATAAGGACTTTAATAATCAAAAAAATGATGTATAATATAAAGATAACAAATATGGAGGAAAAATATGGGATTCAGAACAGATATGGGAATTGATTTGGGCACTGCTTCAGTGCTTGTCTATATAAAAGGAAAGGGGATTGTATTACAGGAGCCTTCTGTTGTTGCTATTGATAGAAATACCAACAAAATACTGGCTGTTGGAGAAGAAGCACGCATGATGCTCGGTAGAACACCAGGGAATATTGTTGCAATACGGCCGTTGCGAGACGGTGTCATCTCTGACTTTGATATTACAGAAAAAATGATTAAATATTTTATCAAAAAGGCGGTAGGAGGCACAATATTTAAACCGAGAGTTATGGTTTGTGTGCCAAGTGGTGTAACTGAGGTTGAAAAAAGGGCAGTTATTGATGCCTGCAACCAGGCAGGAGCAAGTAAGACTTATCTGATTGAAGAACCAGTAGCCGCTGCTATAGGCGCTGGAATCGATTTGTCAAAACCATCTGGAAGCATGGTAATCGACATGGGTGGTGGTACGACCGATGTTGCGGTATTGTCACTGGGTGGTATTGTAGTCAGCAAATCAATCAAGATTGCAGGTGATAAATTTGACGAAGCTATTGTCAGATACATCAGAAAAAAATACAATGTAATGATTGGCTTAAGAAGTGCTGAAGATTTAAAGATTCAAATTGGGGCAGCTTTTCCAGAGGATGAGGAAAAATTTGTAGAAGTGAGGGGTCGGAATCTTGTTACTGGACTACCTAAAAATTTAACCATTTCTTCTACTGATATGCTCGAAGCATTGGAAGAAACAGTCACATCTATTGCAGATGCTGTACACTCAGTCTTAGAAAGGACACCACCTGAATTAGCAGCTGACATCAGTGAGAAAGGCATTATTCTGACTGGAGGTGGAGGTTTGTTACATGGATTGGATAAACTTATAGCTAAAAGAACAGGGGTATCTGTCAGGGTTGCTGATGATGCGATATCTTGCGTCGCCTTAGGAACAGGTAAGGCTTTAGATAATATGGATGTATATTCCAGCTCTCTCTTAACAGATGAAAGGAAGAGATACTGATGCTGATAAAGAAGGCTATAATTCCGGCTGCCGGTTTGGGCACCAGATTTTTACCGGCAACCAAAGCACAACCGAAAGAAATGCTACCAATAGTAGACAAACCTACTATTCAATATATTGTTGAAGAAGCAGTCAATTCTGGTATAGAGGACATATTGATCATAACAGGTAGAAACAAGAGAGCAATAGAAGATCATTTTGATAAATCCTTCGAACTGGAAGTCACTTTGGAGCAAAAGGGCAAGCAAGATTTGCTAAGAATTGTCAAAGATATTTCGGAAATGGTAAATATTCATTATATAAGACAAAAGGAAGCAAAAGGCTTGGGACATGCTATCCATTGTGCAAAAGCTTTTATCAAAGATGAACCATTTGCAGTTCTTTTAGGTGATGACATCGTGTATTCGGAGAAACCCTGCCTGCTGCAATTGATGGAACAGTATGAAACATATGAATCAACAATTTTGGGAGTCCAGAGTGTTTTGCCTGAGGATGTTGATAAGTATGGTATCGTCTCTGGTGAAAAAATAGGTGAGAATCTCTATCTGGTAGATGATTTGATTGAAAAACCGGACATGGAAAATGCGCCGACAAATATAGCTATACTTGGGCGATACATAATAACCCCAGGTATATTCGAGGTACTTGAACATACCAAACCGGGGGCAGGAGGAGAGATACAGTTAACAGATGCTCTTAAAGTATTGGCTCAAAAAGAGAAGATGTATGCTTTTGAATTCCAGGGCGAAAGATATGATGTCGGCGATAAGTTAGGATTTTTAAAGGCAACTGTAGAGTTTGCTCTTCGAAAAGATGATATCAAGAATGATTTTATGGATTATTTAAGAACCATCACATCATGATAATGTTTAAGTGGAGGTGTTTTTATGATATATCTGGATCGTTACAATGAATGGTTGAACAGTCCCTACATTGATCAGGACATAAAAGAGGAGCTTAAAGGAATCTCAGGAGATCAGGAAGAAATCAAGGATAGATTCTATCAGGAACTTGAATTTGGTACAGGGGGGATGAGAGGAATAATTGGTGCGGGAACCAATCGCATAAACAAGCACATTGTTGGTAGAGCCATACAGGGACTGGCTGATTTTATCATTCAATCAGGGCATGAAAGCAAAAGCTGTGTGATAGCACATGATTCCCGTCATAAGTCAAAAGATTTTTCAGTTATGGCCGCTCGAGTGCTTGCTGCTTCAGGTGTCAAGACTTACTTATATGATGGCATCAGATCCACACCAGAACTATCATTTGCAGTAAGAGAATTAGGTTGTACTTCAGGTATTGTTTTTACTGCCAGTCATAATCCACCTGAGTATAATGGATTCAAAGTCTATTGGGATTATGGGTGCCAGATGTTGCCAGAAATGGCCGAAGAGCTTATTGGGATGATTGAAAAGGTATCTTTTGAGGCTATTAAAACAAAATCTTACGATGAAGCTTTGGATAATGGAGACATAGTTTTGCTTGGACATGAAATAGATGACAAGTTTATTAAAAATGTAAAAGCTATGAGACTGAGAGAAAACTTGGACAAAGATATTAAAATAGTCTATACACCATTGAATGGCACTGGTAGCGTTCCGGTGAGAAGAGTACTTAGTGAGTGTGGTTATGAGAAGGTATTTCTTGTCGATGAGCAAATCGAGCCTGACCCTAATTTCACAACAGCGAGATACCCGAACCCTGAGGATGAAAAGGCTTTTGAGCTGGCTTACAAAAAGGCAAAAGAGGTTGAGGCGGATATAGTGATTGCCAATGACCCTGATTGTGATAGGGTAGGTCTGTCTGTAAGAAGTAAATCTGGTGAGTATAAACTTTTAAGTGGCAATCAAGTTGGTCCTTTGTTCATTAATTATATACTATCAACATTGAAAGAAAAAAATTCCATGCCGACTAATCCATTGGTCATCAAAACAATAGTAACTAGCGAACTGGGGAGAAAAGTAGCTGAATACTATGACGCAGAATGTTTGGATACATTAACTGGATTCAAGTATATTGGCGAAAAAATGGAGCACTTCTCAAAAACTAGAGAAAAAGATTTCATTATTGGCTATGAGGAAAGCATAGGATACACTATGGGTCCTTATGTCAGAGACAAGGACGCTGTCACTATGACTCTGATTGCATGTGAAATGGCCGCCTACTACAAAATGCTTCAAAGTGATTTATTGACCGAATTGGAAAACTTGTATGATAGGCATGGGTACTATGTTGATAATCTGAAATCCTTGACTATGGAAGGCAAGGAAGGTGGAGAAAAAATCATTCAAATCATGGATTATTTTAGAAATTCACCTATAGATCAAATGTGTGACTGTAAAGTATCATCGATTTGCGATTATCAGACAGGTAAAACGAAAAATCTCGAGAAAAACACTTTTACTAACACCGGACTACCTGAATCCAATGTGCTTAAATTCATTTTAGATAATGGTTCATGGTTTGTATTGAGGCCATCAGGAACAGAACCCAAAATTAAAATATATTCGTCAGTCGTAGGACAAGATTTTGATACAGCAAATAGATTTAGCAATAGACTGACTAATGAAGTGATGGATATCATCAATCAAATTTAGTGGGAGTGCTTATGAAAAAGATTACATTTATTTTAGTTTTTTTGATTTTAATAAATTCAACAGTATTGGCTTATGCAGATTACATAAATCCTTCAAGAGAAGAGTTGGAAAAAATGATAACTGAGATCTCCCAAAAAAGAGGGGTGCCATCAGTTATTGTAATGGCATTGGCTAGGGTTGAGTCTGTTTTCAGGCACTATGATGAGGCAAGCCGTTCAGTGAGAACAGGATCGGCAGGTAGTATCGGACTTATGCAAGTAAATAACTCCAGAAGTCTATACGATGATTATAGATTGAGATATGACATTGCTTACAATGTTGAAGCTGGTATAGATGTTCTAATGGAGAAGTGGGGAGCTAGCGCATCAACCTCAAAGTGGGCTTATCTGCCTTCTGTAGGCAACATGGACCCCAACGTATTGGAAAATTGGTATTTTGCTTTGTGGGGATACAATGGATTTGTAGCAAGCAATAACCCCAATGTCGCCTATGCTTCAGGGAAAAGCTATACATTTCAGGATTTGATTTATACAGTGATAAGGAATGAATATAACCAACCGATAAATGCGATTGATTTCAGTTATTTACCTAATACAGGCACACCTAGTAGAACTTTGAATGTGCCCACACCACAGGAAAACCATTCGGGAGATATCATACTCGCAGATATTGGTGATAAGGTCCAGGTTTCGTTCATGGCTACCACTTCAGGTCTGAATCTTAGAGAGCAACCGGATGGCGGGATAATAGCATCATTAAATGATGGAGAAACATATTTTGTAGGAAAAGAAGCAGAAATGAAAGGTGGGTATTATTGGTACTATCTTCTGTCAGAAAATGGCGAAGGTTTGGGATGGGCGGCTAGAAACTGGTTAGTTAAGGTGGATGAGCCTGAGGTACCCGAAATAGATGATGAGATAACTGAAACCATCGATACCGAAAACCATGAGTCTACAGAGGATACAAATTTAAATGGCTTCAAAGATATTGACAATCATTGGGCGAGACAGTATATACTCGAATTATATGCCGATGGCATTATATTAGGGAAAACCGAGAATTCTTTTGCTCCACAAGAAGATATTACCAGACAAGACTTTGCGCTATTACTAAGTAGGTCTTTTGAATTTGGAGATGCTACAGCCAGAAGCTTCAGTGACAAGGCTGATGTGCAGAATTATGCATTGACTGCAGTTGAAAAGATGGTTTACTTTAATATAATGGATCTTGAGGAAGATAGATTTAATCCAAAAAGACCTCTGACTAGGATTGAGGCTGCTTCAGCAATCAGCAGAATATTAGAGTATCCGGAACAGATTAAAGCATTTGAGTTTGAGGATGTGCAGAATATATCCATGGAAGAACTCGCAGGACTCGCTTCAATATACACTTATGGAATCATTGCAGGAAGAGATACAAAGACATTTGATCCTTACTCTTCAATCACTAGAGGTGAGATATCAAAAGTATTGACAATCACTCGTTCCCATCACTGAAAAGCTTGTTTTTAGCTTTATTATTATCAATATAAACTGTTTCATAGGGTTTGACCATTTTATATTCGTCCCGGGCAATTTTTTCTACCATTTGTAGAAATTGTTCCGGGTCATTTATTTTAGCTAGATCATCTTGAAGATTAAGAAGCTCCAGCTCAATATCTTTTTTTTCCTCAATTTTGGCTTGCTTCTGATTTTCGATATTATTCAGATCGAGACGCTGGTTAACAATAGTAAAAATCATATACAAAGCTAGGGCATAAAAAATTATGCTAATTAGATTTATTTTGAACTCTTTTTTTTTCCTTTTCTTTTTGGCCATAGCACACCTCATTAACATTATAGTATTATAATTCGATTTAATCAACAGGGTTCTTGGGTTCAGGTAGAGTCATCGGATAAAGAGTTAGAATTAAAAAAAGTTCTGCGTTTAGCAGAACTTTTAGGTATCCTTTTGATTATTGACTAATATCCAAGATCTATGATGTTTTGTATCAACACATTGCATCTCCCGCAATCAAGCCCAGCTCCTGTTGATAAACCAACTTTTTCAACTGTATCAGCGCCCGATTTTACAGCATCAATCACATCTTTCAGAAGAACATTTCGACAACCACAAACCGAGGCAAGTATGCCTGGAATTTCTGTTTTACATCCGTCACATTCATTGCATACGCCTGTAGCTTTCTTTAACTCCTCAGTTGTTCTCACGCCTGTGCACATCGCTTTCCTCAGCAGACTGTAAGTTACATTGTTATTGGTGCAAATAACTCTATCTCCTGCCATGCTAAATCCCCTTTTCATTAGTAGTAAAAGCTAGATTTCTGAGTAAATCGGCTTTATCTGTTTTTTCCCATGTCAGATCCAGATCTGTCCTTCCGAAGTGTCCGTAGGACGCTAGTTGTTTATATATGGGTCTTCTTAAATCCAGGTTTTTGATGATGGCTGCAGGTCTCAAATCGAAATTCTCTGAAATTAAAGTCTCGATTTTGGATTCATCAATCTTATTAGTTCCGAAAGTGTCAACCATGATTGAGACAGGATGAGCTACTCCTATAGCATAGGCAAGCTGAACTTCACACTTATCAGCCAATCCTGCTGCGACAACATTTTTTGCCACATATCTTGCTGCATAAGCGGCTGATCTGTCAACCTTTGTAGGATCTTTTCCTGAAAAAGCGCCACCACCGTGTCTTGAATAACCACCGTAAGTATCCACTATTATTTTTCTGCCGGTTAATCCAGCGTCGCCTTGTGGACCACCGATAACAAAACGCCCTGTAGGATTAATGAAATACTTTGTTTTCTCATCAAGCAAGGATTCTGGAACAACTGCTTTTATAACGTGCTCTAACATGTCCTGCTCAATGGTAGTTAATGCGACATTAGCATCGTGCTGCGTAGAGATAACGATAGTATCCACTCTAATAGGTGTGTTATCATGGTACTCCACCGTTACTTGTGTTTTGCCATCTGGTCGAAGATATTTAAGTGTTTTGCTCTTTCGCACGAAAGCAAGTCGTTTAGATAGTTTGTGCGCCAATGAGATTGGAAGAGGCATAAGCTCGGGAGTTTCATTACATGCAAAACCAAACATGATGCCTTGATCGCCAGCTCCTGTGAGATCGAACTCATCGAAGCTTTTATCTCTGTATTCTTTAGCCTGATTGACACCCTGAGCTATATCTGATGACTGTTCATCAATAGCGGTAAGAACAGCACATGTATCACCGTCAAATCCGTACTTAGCTCGAGTATATCCTATTTCTTTGATTGTTTCTCTTACTACTTTTGGTATATCGACATAGCAATCGGTCGATATTTCACCTGATACCAGAACCAATCCCGTTGTAACCGAAGTTTCGCAAGCAACTCTACCATTAGGGTCTTTTTCAAAAACCGCATCTAGAATGCCATCGGATATTTGATCGCATATCTTATCTGGATGACCTTCCGTAACTGATTCCGAAGTAAAAAGCCATTTTTTCAATATTTTTCCTCCTAAAATAAATTTCCGGGTTTTTCCAATAAAAAACTCTCCCTGAGAAGAGTGTAGTCCAAATATTGGTCCTCATCTTCCGGATATACCGCGGGAATTGGCACCTCACACCATTAGCTGGCATTGGCTGCCGGGTTTCACAGGGCCCGTCCCTCCACCTCTCTTGATAAGGCTTTTTTATCATGCAAATTATATCATATTGATAATTTTTGTCAATAACTATCAGTGAATGTTTTTTGTTGAAATATCATCTCATATTGACGAATGCTACGCCTAGGAGACTTAAGGACATCACAATAATACCGGCTGTGATAACACCAAGGCTGATCATCAACAGTGACTTCTTGTAATCAAGTTTAAGAAATGAAGCGACCCCACACCCCGTCCATACACCTGTGGTAGGGATTGGAATTGCAACCAGTAGAAATAGCCCAAATAGTTCATATTTCAGTACTTTCTCGGATCCTTTATCTACCTTTCTCAATATGTAACCGGCAGGTCGTCTGAATACCCGTGTTCTGGCTATATACCGGATGATTGGTTTGAAAACCTTCAGTAGTATGGGAACAGGAAGAATATTTCCAACGACAGAAATTATGAATACCTCAATTGGTGGGAGTCCAAGACTTATCCCCAGCGGGATTGATCCCCTCAGTTCAGATATAGGCATCATTGCTAGCAAGAAAACTGATAATTCATTCGTGAAATGCTCTAGAATAAAGCTCATTTAACACCCCTTGTAAGTTTTTCATATCCAATCATTATACCGTATTGCACTCACAAATAAAACACTTAAACTGTCAATTTGTTACACATCATTAATGAATACAATGAATTATTGATATTGTAATATAAAACCTGCTTTATTCTGTTATAATGACAAGAGACAAAGTATTATACGAGAGGTAGACATGAAACAGATATTGGGCGGAATGAGAAAAGCAATTGAAGATTATGAAATGATAAAAGATGGCGATAGAATTGCAGTGGGTGTTTCCGGTGGGAAGGACAGTATGCTGTTACTTTATGCACTCAAACTATATCAAAAATTTAGTCCTGTTAAATATGAGTTGGCAGGTGTTACTGTTTCACTGGGATTTGAGGATTTTGATTTGAGCTCCGTGGTTGCATTTTGCCATAAAATAGATGTACCTTACTATATAGTGGACACAGATATAGCAGAGATTGTTTTCAATGTAAGAAAAGAGAAAAACCCATGCTCTCTATGCTCAAAGATGAGAAACGGTGCATTGCACAATAAAATAAATGATATAGGTTTCAACAAAGTCGCCTTAGGGCATCATGCTGATGATGTTATTGAGACAATGTTTTTGAGCATGCTTTATTCGGGAAAACTTGCAACATTCAAGCCTTTAACATACCTATCAAACAAGGATATATATAACATACGACCATTGATATATCTAAAGGAAGCACAGGTGATAGGCGCAGTTAAAGATAACCAAATTCCCGTTGTTGAGAGTCCATGCCCTATGGACAAAACGAGCAAGAGAGAAGAAGTGAAAAAGCTTCTCAAAAATATTTACAAAGACATACCTGAAGGACGTGAGCGACTTTTACAAGCCATAAAAAATAAAGATCAGTATAATTTGTGGTCTTAACCAGGAACACTAAATTTTTCATTGCGTCTAAACATATTAAATGGCACCTGTGCGTAAACACAATAATAAATGAGGGAGATAAGATGAAAAGAAAACTAATTGTATTAACTTTGATTATTGCTTTTATTCTGAGCTTAACTGTTAACGCCCAAATGAAGACGATAATAGATTATCGTTCAGAGAATTCATTATCTGCTGGATTGAAGCATATAAACATTATTAGAGAAACAACAGAGGGACCTCTTAATATAAATATTCTTAAGATAGATCTGGACAACGAATTTACAGAATTAAAACCAATTTATTCCAATGAGATTTCAATCAAGAAGCCTTTATCTGTTATAGCCCAAGAATGGGGTTTGACAGCAGCTATCAATGGCGAGTTCTATTCGATTAATAATCCTTCATTTCCTTTCGGTACTATAATTGATCAAAGCGGTATCGTATCAGCCCCTAATAGTTTTCAGTTCGGTTTTCCAACAATTGTCAAAGGACCTGAAGGATTTGATATTTCAGTTTTAGATCCTAAAATGAAATTATTGGTTAGCGGTATCGAATTTCCACTTCATACAATCAATAAGGTCGGCGCATTGGACAGTGAAATAATCATGCTTAACAGCTCATGGGGGAACCAATCCCTCGGGAGCACAGTAAACAGGAGGCTGGTGGAGATTCTGGTTTATGGAGATAGAATCAGGAGCATTCATATTGGTGAAAAACCTATTGATATACCGGATGATGGATTTGTGATTGTTTTCAATTCTAAAAATATTGAACTTATTAATGTTTTTCAAGAAGGCGCTTTTGTAGAAACAATCGTTGATTTAGGATTTGATATGAGTAATATTGAATGGGCGGCGGGAGGAGTTAATCACTTGGTTAAGGATGGACAAGTCTATCAGTTCAATGAAACTATATTGGGAAGACATCCCAGAACTGCAATTGGTATAAACAAAGATGAAGATACAGCTTATCTTGTCACAGTTGATGGAAGAAACAGACATTCCATCGGGTCACTTCAATCGGAATTAGCTTCAATCCTAATTGAACTTGGTTCTTGGAATGCATTGAACCTCGATGGGGGTGGGTCAACACAAATGGTGGTTGATTCTTATGGCATAGGTGAGTATACAGTGGTCAATAGTCCTTCTGATGGAAGAGAGCGACAAATGGTATCGGGATTTGGAGCTTTTAACAGATATCCCGCTAATAATGAAGTGATGAACTTAGAGATAATCCCAATCACTTCAACTTTATTCAAGAACCAGGTTTATAAGTACGAGTTGAGAGCATTTAATAAATACTACGTACCGATTAGGTTTGAAGCTAGTAGAGCAATGGTTAATGTGACTGGTCTTGCAAACAAAATAGGCACTGACGGTATATTGTTCGCTGAATCTGGCAAAGCAACTCTAAAGGTTTCTTACAATGGTGTCAGCAGCGAGATCGAAGTTGAAGTTTTGGATGATGTTGAGGAAATTGCAACTGATATTAAAGAAATTGCGTTACAAACGTCAGAACAATATAAACTACCTGAGTTTATGGGGATTGAGGGTGAAGGTAAGACTGCAACCATTAACGCCAATGAAATCGAGTGGCAAGTATCTAATAATATCGGAAACGTAATATCAGGTGTTTTTGTAGCCGGGAAAAACGTTGGATCAGGAATTTTGACAGGTAGATTTGATAGAGGAGAAATCAATATACCAGTTTATGTTGGATATGATGAGATGCTTATTCATGATTTTGAAAGCCTGAATGGTTTGTTGCTCAACCAATATCCTAGTGATTCAAATGGAAGGATGATAACTTTTGAGAGAAGTGTTGAAGGTCGAAACAGTATAAAGCTTTTCTACGACTTTACAACAATGAAACCCAATGACCAGGCTATCACATTTGTAGAATTTGGCGAAACAGGGAAACTCCTGGAGGGTGAACCTAAAAGCTTCTCTATGTGGGTGTTTGGTGATAGGAGCAATCACTGGCTGAGAGCAAGAATCGAAGACGCTGAGGGTGTTTTACATCGAATTGACTTTGCTGAAGAAGTTGATTGGTATGGTTGGAAAGAGGTGACAGCTAATATTCCCAATAATGTTGTCTATCCAATTGCATTGAAAAATGTATATATTGCAAATATTTACAATGACAGAACCAACAAGGGAGCTATTTACATCGACAAGCTGACTGCAAATTACCCTTTAAAGAAAATGGATACTTCTATAGTACCAGCTAATACTCAGGTGTTAGACATCATGAAAGGCAAGCCATCCGTATACGATGACAAAATCACCATAAATAACACAGGCATTTACACGGGATTGCTACCAATAGACAACAGTAATAAACCTTCAAATGTTCATATTGTGGAGATTGACGTGTCAAAAGGTGGCATTAAAAAAACTGACAATAACCAGTGGAGTAACTTGATAGCATTGAAAGAGCTTAGCAACAATACAATCATTATTCGTTTCAACACTCACATTGATGAAATTGATTCAATTGAGACGGGTGTGCTGAAAAATCTGTTCCATTATTTGCACGAGAACAATAATAACAAATTATTTGTAGTATCTTCAGGGTTTGGTGAGAGTGGAGTAACCTATGATAGAGGCGTTAGATACGTTCATTTCATGCAATACTTTGAACTATATACAATTGGAGACACTCAGCTATATAATTATGAGTAATGGGTGGTGAGAGAATGAAAAGCAAAAAAGATGTCAGAAAAGAAATGCTGAACATGAGAAGTGCTATTACTAAAAGCAGTGTCTTTACTAATAGCAAAAAGATATTGGAGCAGCTATTGACAATTGAAGAATTTGTAGACAGCAACTGTGTGAGTATATATCTTAGCTTTGGCAATGAAGTGGATACTTTTTTGATTGCTGAATGGTTGAAACAAAACCAAAAAAAGGTTGTCGTACCATACACAGAAAAAAACGAAATCAAACTGACTCCAGTTTTCATAACTGACATGGACGAAGACTTGACGGTGAGTTCATTCGGTTATCCCGAACCAATCATTGAAAGAGTTAAAATTGCCCAAATTGATGAAATAGATTTTGTGATTGTACCGGGTTTAGCATTTGATGATATGAAAAATAGAATTGGATATGGTAAAGGTTATTATGATCAATACCTATCAAGATTTAAACCTGAAGTGAAATTTGTAGGATTGGCTTATGATTTTCAAATATTGGAGTCGGTTCCAACAGAACAGCATGACATCAGGATGAACATGATCATTTCTGAGAATAGAATAATCCGATAAACTATAAAGGAGAACCTGTGATATTGTTCTCCTTTTTTTTTACATTTTTCATCATTTATTACAAACCAGGTTGTTAATCGATTATAATAGTGATAGAATTATTTTTCAGGAAGTGTGTTATGATTGAGCAAATAAGAAAGAACTTAACCAATCAAATTGGAATAAGAGAAGGACAAAACATTGTGCTGGGTCTGTCAGGCGGACCCGATTCTGTGTTTCTTTTTCATGTGCTGAGAGTGTTGCAGGATGAAATGGGTTTTCATCTCATTTGTGCTCATATAAATCACATGTACAGAGGTGATGATGCTGATCACGATGAAGCGTTTGTCGTTTCGATATGCCAGCATTACAATATAGAGTGTCTAGTGCTAAGAAAAAATGCCTCGGAATATGCCAAAGAATTAAAAATGACAGTCGAAGAAGCAGGAAGAGTCATAAGATACGGCTTTTTCAGAAAAGTACTAAAGGAGAAAGGTGATGGTTTTATAGCAACTGCACATAATCTCAACGACCAGGTAGAAACGGTTTTGCATAGAATCATAAGAGGTACAGGCATCGACGGTCTTGTAGGCATGACCATGAAATCCAATGACATAATTAGACCGGTTCTGGAAATCAGACGTAAAGAGATTGAACACTATCTGCATCAACACAGCTATGATTATTGTGAAGACAAGACAAACGAGCAATTGATTTATGGCAGAAATAGATTAAGATTAGACTTGATTCCCTACATCGAGAATGAATATAATTCCAAATTTTCAGATAGCCTGATTAGATTATCACGTTCAGCCTCACAAGACCATGACTTACTCTACAAATTAACCCTTGATGCCTATAACGAACTTGGGAATAGCGTCAAAGGGCAGATACATATTAATTTAAGTGGCTTTAATGCATTAAATGTTGGATTGAGAAGCCGGTTGATAAGGATGGCAATTGAGAAATTAAAGGGAAACACTATCAATATCCAATACTCAAATATTGAAAGTGGGGTTGCCTTGTGTGAACTGGAAGAAACAGGAAAGTGTCTTGATTTACCAGGCAATATTGTGTTGGAAATAGCTTATGACAAAATTATCATCAAGAATAAAGCTGAAGTTAAGGATTTTGAATATAATATTACTGTGGGGATACCAGTCTTCATCTCAGAAATCAACATTGAATTAAACTGCTATGAAACAAAAAATCCAAACTTTGCTAAAAAAGACAACAAAATTGCTATCGATTATGATAAAATAATTGGAAATCTTAAAGTAAGAACCAGAAGATACGGTGACGCTTTTACGCCACTTGGAATGAATGGAACTAAAAAGCTCAAAGATTTTTTTATAGATGAAAAGATACCTAGAGAGCAAAGAGAAGAGATACCTATAGTGACTGATGACAAGGAAATTATCTGGGTTGCTCCATACAGAATGAGTGAACATTATAAGATAGATGATACAACTAAAAGAATAATTGTTATAGAAATCAAGGAGGATTGAATGGATTTAGATAAAATTACCAAAGAAATCATGATTAGTGAAGAAACAATCATCGCGAAAGTAAAAGAGCTGGGAAAGCAAATTACCAGTGACTACCTCAATAAAGATGTATTGCTTGTATGCGTTCTAAATGGCGCTTCAATGTTTATGTCTGATCTAATGAAGGAAATTAAGCTTCCTCTGGAGATTGATTTTATGGCAGTATCAAGTTACGGTTTATCCACCAAGTCTTCAGGAGTTGTCAAGATAATCAAAGACCTGGATAAGACAATCGAAGATAAACATCTCATCATAGTAGAGGACATTATTGACTCGGGTCTTACATTGTCTTATTTGCTGGAGAATCTGAAATCAAGAGGACCCAAAAGCGTAGAAATCTGCACCTTATTAAGCAAACCATCCGGCAGGAAGACTCATGTTGAGACAAAATACGTCGGATTTGAGATCAAGGATGAATTTGTTGTAGGATATGGGTTGGATTATGCAGAGAAATATAGGAATATTCCTTATATTTTTGTATTGAAAGAAGAAATTTATTCAGCTTAATACCTATAGTTGAAATAAAAAAATGATTGTGTTAAAATAATAAATCGACTATTCGAATTAATAATTTTTATATAAACGAATGCCGAAGGGAGGTCTAAATGAAAAATTTCGCAAAAGGCATAAGCATCTATATTGTGATATTTATTGTTATACTGCTGATTGTCACTATGTTGTCGAACCAGACTGTGGAAACCGTTGAACTTACTTTTACAGAACTGGTCACTCAACTTGAAGCTAAAAATGTGTCACAGATAAAATTTGTCAATAATACCGTAACTGGGACATTGAAAGACGGAACCAGTTTTAATTCTTATGTACCCGATGTCGCTCTGTTTTCTGTTTTTGATAAATATTTAGCGGACAGTGTCGCATCCGGACTAGTGGTTATGGAGGGAGAACCAACGCCATCCACACCATTCTATATTCAAATGCTACCTACAATACTGATGATCGGGTTGTTTGCTATATTCTGGTTTGTATTTATGAATCAATCTCAAGGTGGCGGCGGTGGCGGAAAAGTCATGTCCTTTGGAAAGAGCCGTGCTAAAATTTTCAAGGAAGACCCTGAGAGAAAAGTATCTTTCGCTGATGTTGCAGGATTGGATGAGGAGAAAGAGGAATTAAGTGAAATTGTTGATTTTTTGAAAGACCCAAAAAGATTTAGACAACTTGGGGCAAGAATCCCAAAAGGGGTTTTGATGGTTGGCCCTCCGGGAACAGGAAAGACCTATATATCCAGAGCTGTTGCAGGTGAGGCTGGTGTTCCGTTTTTTAGCATAAGCGGATCCGATTTTGTTGAAATGTTTGTTGGGGTAGGCGCATCCAGAGTCAGAGATTTATTTGAGCAGGCCAAAAAAAGCGCACCTTGTATCATATTCATTGATGAAATCGATGCAGTGGGACGAAGAAGAGGCGCAGGTTTGGGCGGGGGACATGATGAGAGAGAACAGACCCTTAACCAACTGCTTGTGGAAATGGATGGCTTCGGTGACAATTCAGGTATCATAATGATTGCTGCTACCAATAGGCCTGACATTCTCGACCCTGCTTTGCTTAGACCGGGAAGATTTGACAGACAAGTACATATAGGCATACCTGATATAAAAGGACGAGAAGCTGTTCTAAAAATTCATGCTAGACTTAAACCAATCGCTGAAGATGTTGATTTTACAGTAATTGCAAGAAGAACTCCTGGATTTACACCAGCTGATCTTGAAAATGTCTTGAATGAGGCTGCCTTATTGTCAGCTAGAATGGGTGAAACTCAAATCAATATGGATGTTATAGAAGAATCAATCACGAAAGTTATTGCAGGTCCAGAGAAGAAGAGCAAAATCATCAGCGATAAAGAAAAACGACTAACTGCCTACCATGAAGCCGGACATGCTCTCGTAGCCAGATTGATGCCAAACTCTGATCCCGTTCATATGATTTCGATCATTCCTAGGGGTAGGGCAGGGGGATTCACAATGATTCTACCTGAAGAAGAGAGATACTATATGTCCAAAACCGAAATGGAAGAAACTCTGGTCCATCTGCTTGGAGGAAGGGTTGCTGAAAAACTTGTTTTGGATGATATCAGCACAGGCGCGTCCAATGACATTCAAAGAGCTACAAAGATTGCTAGAGGTATGGTTACCCATTATGGGATGAGCGATAACCTGGGGCCAATGACTTATTCTGGTGACGATGATGAAGTCTTTTTAGGTAGAGATTTTGCAAAAAGCAGAAACTATTCTGAAGAAGTGGCCGCTCAAATTGACAGAGAAATGCGTTCTATAATTGACAAGGCATATCATAAAGCAGAATCTTTATTGAGGGACAATCTAAATAAACTTCATGACGTGGCGAAAGCTTTGCTGGAAAAAGAAACATTAGATGGAAAGGAATTCGAAAGGATTTTTTTAGAAGCATAATTAAATGTCAGCATTAGATACAGAGACTCAATGGGCAGATTTGTTTTATCTGACAGAGTCTCTTTTTTAATAAAATATGATAAAATATTCGGTAGAAGTTGATATGGGAGGTAAAATTGGAAAATAAAGTAATACTAGTAACAGACGATGATCTTGATATCAGGAATATGATAAAGATATATCTGCAAAATGAAAACTACGAAGTTCTTCTAGCTAAAAATGGCATGGAAGCAATTGAAATACTGGAAAAGAATCCTGTCGACCTATTGATACTAGATATAATGATGCCCGACATGGATGGTATGGAAACATGTTACAAAATAAGAGATAGATGGAAAATGCCTATCATATTCTTGTCAGCGAAAGGTGAGGATATGGATAAAATAATGGGATTATCTGCTGGAGCTGATGATTATATCACTAAACCTTTCAATCCCCTTGAGTTAACAGCTAGAGTCAAAGCAAATCTGAGAAGAGTAGATGTTTTTGATAAAGAAGCTGAAAACACTGATATAACCATAACGATTGACGACTTGATTATAAATATGGATACACATCAGGTATTACTCAATGGAACGGAGGTACACTTGACAAAAACGGAGTTTGACATACTGGCTTTACTGGCTAGCAATAAAGGTATCGTGTTCAGCATCGAAAAAATCTATAATAGAGTCTGGAAAGATGAGTTTTTTATTACAGATAACACGGTAACTGTACATATCAGAAAATTACGAGAAAAGCTTAAAGATGATTACAAGAATCCTAAATATATAAAAACCATTTGGGGAGTTGGTTATAAAGTTGAAAGATAGAAATTCAAAGAGTTTGAGAACAGAGTTTTTAGGCTTTTTTGTGATATCCTTAGTTGCTTCGATGGTCTTTGGGGTCATGTCATATGTTATTGTAGAAAATTTGTATTTCAAAGCAAAGCTAGACATGCATGAAACAGAAAAATTGGATGCAACTGTCCTTATCGATGAGATGAAAATATTTCTAGAAACTGATCAAGAAACAGGTTTTTGGGTGGATAAGTTAGAGGCTCTTGATTTTGATACGAACATCTATTTTATAAATGTTGTTGATGAACAGGGTTCAGTATTATATAGAAGTCATCAAGAAGAACCTCAGCAGAGGGACTATATTTTATATAGAGCATTTAACCTGAATGGTGAGAATAAGATTATTTTTTTGGAAGGACTATATAAGGACAGGCCATACGAAGAGAATGTGCTAGTGATGGTTATTATTCTAATGTCTGTTATTCTCTTTATATTTGTATTCTTCAGATTAGCAAATAATAGAATCAACTACATCCATGAAATATCAGAGACTGTTGGTAGGATCTCAAAAGGAGATTTAGAAAGTCAGATTAGAATATCCGGTCAAGATGAGTTAACTTGGTTAGCCAGCAACATCAATATGATGGGACAATCTATCAGAGAAAGAAGTGCGCTTGAAGAAAAAATGGAAAAATCAAAAAAAGAATTGATTACAAACATGGCTCATGATCTGAGTACGCCACTGACTTCGATAATCGGTTATCTGAATTTGATAAAGGATAGAAAATATCCAGACGAGAGCAAACTAGTTGAATATGTTGAAATATGCTTTAACAAATCACAACAATTGAAGCAATTGATTAGTAAGCTTTTCGAATATTCTAAGCTGACTAGCGAGACTATAAAATTGGAGAAAAAAAATCTTGATGTGAACAGATTGATTGATCAGATCAAGGTTGAGTACTCTCATCTCATTGAAGATAATCTTCTTCAAATTGAGCTAGATTTAAATTCAGAAAAGCCTTTTATCTATGCAGATCCAATTCTAGTTGTCAGAGTTTTTGAAAATCTAATATACAATGCAGTAAAGTATGCAAAAAAACCTGGTGTTCTGAAAATTAAATCACTCATTGACAATGATGACGTTCTTATCACTTTCTCTAACAATATTGACAAAAAGCAGTTCAAAAAAGATGATATGAAGCGAATTTTTGAACGCATGTATATCAAAGACCAGTCAAGATCCGAAGGATCAGGCAGCGGACTCGGGTTGGCTATCAGCCGTGAAATAGTTGAGTTAAATGATGGTAAAATATGGTCTCAGCTTGAGGACGACCAAATTGTGTTTATTATAAAGTTCAAAAGTATCGACTCTTATCAGATATGATTCAATTTGGGATCAAATCTCTCTGTCTCATTATATAAATAGATTCTTTCAAGGCAGCAATAGTTTTAACCTCTATCAGAACGGTTAGATTTCTTTTGATGGCGAAATCGATGCGATCGACAAGATCCAACTCACCCTCGAATGGAACCAGGTGATCTTTTTGGCCTTTGGTATCGTGGAAATGCATATGTGTGATGTGATTATTCATTTTCATCAGATATTCATGGTCAATAAAATTATTAGCTGAATCATGGCCGATATCCCAGGTAATACCGGTTCCTTTCATTGTTAAAACTTGATTGAGGGCTTTCTGGGCAAATAATCGATTAAAATTGCCTGAGTTTTCTACATTGATTCCAATTTTGTTTTTTATTGCAGCCTTACTCACGGTTTTAAATGAGCTCACAAAATTTTCGACGAAAATATCAGAGTATTGGTCATATATAAAAATTTTTTTGTGAGGGAGCGTCATTTTCGCTCCTTCGATTATGTGGAAATTCAAAAGTTCAACACCAGATTTTTGAGCCCAGGACACTGTATCAAGTGCCAGCCTCACATATCCATCACGGACAGACTGAAAAAACACGCCCATATCCATATCGTCAGGCATGTGCATGGTGTAAGAAATCTTGTGTTTTTCTTTGACTTCAAGAAGCTTATCAGAAGGAAGATTTTCAATAAAGTTTGATGGCAGATTCATATTGAGTTCAATAAAGTCTAAATCCAATTCTCTGCATAAGTCTATTGTGTCCTCAAAGGAGTCCAACTCAATCAATGAAGGCATACCTATACGCATTCTATTCATACATCACCTCAAATTGTATTTCTTTAATAATATATTGTATTATATCCACAGGGAATAAACAAAAGTTTTTTAATAAAGTCTTGAAAAAATATAAAAAATTCTCTATAATTGTACAAACTACAAAAATGATAATAGATCCGATGACTAACAGTGCTAAGATTCCCACTTCTATAAGTGGGAGATAAGCACTGTAGAGTCCCTGGATAACGGTTTCTAAGGTTCAGATGACGTTTCAAACGTCAACTGAACCCAAGAACCCTGTTAATTAACAAATAACTGAGAGAGGTGGAAAATGCATAAAAAATTATTTATCCCAGGACCCGTTGAAGTGAGACAAGACGTATTGGAAAAAATGGCAACCCCTATGATTGGTCATAGAACCAAGGAAATCTCCCTGCTCCAAAGAGGAATAAGTGACAAGCTAAAGAAACTATTTTACACAGAGAATCAAATTATGCTTTCGACATCGTCTGGAAGTGGTTTTATGGAAGGTGCTATCAGAAGTTGCACTTCTAAGAGGGCTGCAGTTTTTTCTGTTGGTGCATTTGGGAAAAGATGGTATAAGATGGCAACAAGCAACGGTGTGCCAGTGGATTTGTTTGAGACTGAGATGGGGCAAGCTACAACTCCGGAGCTTGTTGAAAAAGCTCTTTCCACTCAAAAATATGATCTCGTGACAATCACACATAATGAGACTTCAACAGGTGTTATGAATCCAATAGATGAAATATCGGAAATCGTTAAAAAGTATCCGGATGTTATTTTTTGTGTCGATGCGGTGAGTTCTGCTGCCGGAACAAAAATAGAAGTTGATAGACTAGGAATTGATATTTGTATCACATCAACCCAAAAGGCTTTGGGACTACCTCCCGGACTTGCTATTTGCACCATGAGTGAAAAAGCTTACGAAAGAGCGAAAACGGTAAAAAATCGAGGTTTATATTTTGACTTGGTTGAAATATATGAAACTATTGAAAAAAAAGATCACCAATATCCCTCAACACCAAATGTCTCTTTGATGTATGCACTCGATTATCAGTTGGATAGAATACTGGCAGAGGGTCTCGACAATAGATTTATAAGACATCTGGAGATGGCAAATCTGGTAAGGGATTGGGGTAGACAAAACTTCGCACTGTTCGCAGATGAAAAACACCTTTCCAATACTTTGACTACAATTGCAAATACCAGACAAATCAGTGTTAAGGATTTGAATTCGGAATTGGGAAAGAGAGGTTTTTCAATATCCAACGGATACGGCGATCTAAAAGAAAAGACATTCAGAATAGCACATATGGCAGATATGACATCAGATGACATTAAAGAACTTCTGAGTATTATTGATGAAATACTGGATTTGAAATAGCATTTAAAAGCATTCATGTAGCAATGGATGCTTTTGTCTTATTGATTCTTGAACAGACTTGAATAATAAGTTGACTTGTAGTATTATTCATACAGTAGTTATTGAGGTGATTATTTGTTAGATTACAATTACTTAAAAGAGAAATTGAATACCAAACAAATTGGGCGGTCCTTCATCCAATTTGAATCATTACAATCAACAGCGAAAAAGGCTAGAGTTATTGCATCTCACAGCCCAAATGGGATGGTGGTTTGTGCCGATAACCAATGGGAAAATAAAACAAAACGAGATAAAGCATGGTTTTCCCCACAAGGTGGGTTGTATATCAGTATCATATTAGGCTTTGATGTCAAAAAAGATTATAGCTGTCTTTTAACGTTATTGGGAGGAACTGCCATCTACGATACCCTAAGAGAAATGGGAGTGACTTCTATACTCAAGTGGCCCAATGATATCATGATTAACGATAAAAAAATTGGTGCTATTTTTGTTGATAGCGTCACGAATGATGATGTCGTGAAATATATTTTGAGTATAAATCTAAATATAAGTATAGATAGAGAACTTCTTTTTAACAACCTTGATAATCCATTTATATCTTTAGTAGAAATTTACAACTCTGATATTGTAATAGAAGATATGCTTGCCATGCTTTTGAATCACGTAGATAGTTTAATTGAAGAATGTTTTGAAGGCAAAAACTGTGGCAAAATCTTTGAGCCATGGGAAGATTACATCAGACAGTTTAATAATTATGTTAGACTGAGAAAATATGGTAATAAAAAGTGGATTGAAGCCACAATAATAGGATTTAATAATAGTGGCGAACTTGGTTTTATTCAATCAATCGGGAGTCCAGATATAATCGATCCCAAAAAATATGAAGTTACAATGATAAAGGAATAGATTAAATGAAGATAGGCAACATTGAATTGAAAAACAATGTAATACTAGCCCCAATGGCAGGAATCACAGATAAGACTTATAGGACCATATGCAAAAATCATGGTGCAGGTATGGTCACAACAGAAATGATAAGTGCAAAAGGTATATACTACGAAGATAAAAAAACTGAACAATTGATGGATATAGAAGTGTCCAACCGTCCTGTCATGATGCAGATATTTGGATCAGACCCTTTAATCATGGCAAAGGTTGTCAAAGATAAATTGAATTATATGGATACTTTCGACATATTGGACATCAATATGGGCTGCCCTGCTCCTAAAATCGTCAATAATGGTGATGGCAGTGCTTTAATGAAGACTCCTAGCTTAGCTATGGAAATTGTCAATAAAATCAAACGCGTATCTAATAAGCCAGTTACTGTCAAAATTCGTAAAGGTTGGGATAAAAATTCAGTCAATTTTTTAGAATTTGCTCAAATGCTTCAGGAAAGTGGCGCCGATGCAATTACTATTCATGGAAGAACAAGAGATCAGTTCTACTCTGGGAAAGCTGACTGGAATGCAATCGGTGAATTAAAAGCTAGTTTGAATATCCCTGTTATTGGAAATGGAGATATTTTTTCTTTCATAGATGCAAAAAAAATGTTGGATCAAACCCAATGTGACGGTATCATGATAGGAAGGGGGGCACTTGGAAATCCATGGATCTTCAGACAGATCACAGATGGTCTACATGAACAAGAAAATGTTGATTATCCAGACTATAAAGAAAAATTAGAACAATTATTAAAACATCTGGATATGCTTGTGATTGAAAAACCAGAAAGGGTAGCGGTTCTTCAGATAAGAAAACACTGTGGTTGGTATATTAAAGGTTTGCATGGTGCAGCGGAATACAGAAACAGGTTTAATCAGGTTCAAAGTCGTGATGAACTCAAGCGGGTTATTTATGATTTTATCCAGACATTGGATAAAAGAGAAGAAAGCGCTTAAATACCTTGACAAGCGCATGTACATATTTTATACTTTTTAGAATAAATAAACTTACCTAAAGGGAGATAACAAATGATGAATAACGAGATTCTGCTTACCAGAGAAGGTTTGGAAGAGTTGACAGTTGAAATTGAACAACTCAAACTGGTAAAAAGAAAAGAAGTGGCTGAAAAAATTAAGGCGGCTTTGGCTTTTGGTGACATCAGTGAAAATGCTGAGTATGATGAAGCTAAGAATGAACAAGGCGAAATAGAAAAAAGAATACTAAAAATTGAAAATATGATAAAAAATGCCAAACTGATAGAAGAAGTGTTCGGCAACGAGCTGGTCAAACTGGGAAGCACAGTGAAAACCAGAGATATTGAGTATGACGAGGTTATGGAGTACAAGATTGTGGGATCAGTTGAAGCGGATCCTATGAAAGGCAAAATATCTAATGTTTCACCATTAGGAAAAGCTCTCTTGGGCAAAAAAGCTGGAGAAGTGCTTGAAGTATCAACGCCAAGCGGATATTATGTCAAGTACGAAATTGTTAGCATTGAATAGTGCAAAGGAGTGATTTTTTTGTCTGAAAATGAAAATCTCAATGAGTTAAGAATAATCAGGAGAGAAAAACTAAACAATCTGATTGAAGAAAATATGGATCCATTTAGAATTGAAAAATTCGATGTTACTCATCAGAGCATGGTGATAAAAGATGGATTCGATGAATTGGAAGGTAGTCAAGTATCCTGCGCTGGACGAATAATGTCTAAAAGAGGCCAAGGCAAAGTGGGTTTTTATGATATCCAAGATAACGAAGGCAGAATACAGATTTTTGCGAAGCAGGAAGTCATTGGTGAAGCGGAGTACAATCGATTGATTACATATGATATCGGTGATATTATTGGTGTCAAGGGAGAAGTTTTTAAGACAAAGATGGGAGAGATTTCTATCAGGGCTCTAGAGATTACCTTGCTTTCGAAATCCCTTCAAGTTTTACCAGAAAAATACCATGGATTAAAAGATCCTGATTTGCGATATAGACAAAGATATGTGGATTTAATCGTAAACCCTGAAGTTAAAAAGACATTTATCAAAAGAAGTGTTATTATAAAAGCATTAAGAGAGTATTTAGACGACAGAGGATTTCTTGAGGTGGACACACCAATACTTAATACTATAGCCGGTGGAGCTGCAGCCAAGCCTTTTGTGACTCATCACAACACACTGGATATCGATATGTATCTGAGAATAGCCAACGAATTATATTTGAAAAGATTGATTGTAGGTGGTTTTGACGGTGTCTATGAAATAGGCAAAATGTTCAGAAATGAAGGCATGTCAATAAAGCATAATCCTGAGTACACAGCTATGGAAGTCTATAAGGCTTATGTAGATTATGAATATATGATGGAACTGACTGAAAACGCGATAGCATATATGTGCGAAAAGGCGAATGGAACCACAAAAATAAACTACCAAGGAACGGAGTTGGATCTGACGCCACCTTGGAGAAGGGTTTCAATGCACGATCTTGTAAAAGAAAAAACTGGAATAGATTTTTATTCTTTTAATGATGATGAAGAAGCAAAAAAAATTGCTAAAGAAAAACTTCATTTGAAAGTTGAAAAGCATATGAAGACTGGACATATTGTCAATTTAGCCTTTGAAGAGTTTTGTGAGAAGGATTTAGTTCAACCTACATTTGTTTTGCATCATCCTGTAGAAGTTTCACCTTTAGCTAAAAGAAATCCTGATAATCCAAATATTACCAATAGATTTGAAGCATTTATCAATACATGGGAAGTTGCCAACGCATTTTCTGAGCTGAACGATCCAATCGATCAGAAGAAGAGATTTGAAGATCAGTTGAAGCAAAGAGAAGCAGGAGATGAAGAAGCGCATATGATGGACACGGATTTCGTCAATGCATTGGAAGTCGGATTACCACCGACGGGAGGCCTTGGCATTGGTGTTGACAGAGTTATTATTTTGTTGACAGATTCACCATCTATCAGAGATATCATACTGTTCCCAACCATGAAACCTCTTGAAGAATAGACAGCATTAAGTTTAAAAGCACAAGTTGAAAGAGTGTGAAATTGAAAAATACAGTTGCTCACAAGCCTCTGTATTTTTTTAATCCGAATAAAATCCCCCCAGTATGCTGATGTCAATAATTTTTTATGTCAATCTGTCACTGTTTAATACTCTTTCTTGGGGTGCTTTATAAGAT
>CAKMKB010000056.1:0-27201 GCA_927435965.1 uncultured Clostridia bacterium | reverse complement strand
ACGAAAAACCAACTAGCACACCATCCACACATAAATCATACAAGTCTTTCCAAACCATTTTAGGAATATAAACTCCCATATGAGGTTCATTTAGTTCAATTATTTCTTCAGAATTACCATAATATATTTTTACTTTTGACTTACCACTAACATTTATTAGACAAGCACATGAAAGACCCGAGGCAATGGAAGAAGCATCTGTTATGATGGTTGGTCTCAAGAAAGAGAGAATTCTTCAAGGGTTAGAAGTGTTAGAAACTCAAGAGAAAGATACATTAAGACTGGTAGCAGATTATAGCATTCCAAATGTGTCTGATAAGGTGATAAGGATAATTTTAAGCTATACAGATTATGTAAATAGAGTTGTTTGGGGAAAAAGAGAAAGCGAAGGTACACCATAATGAAGTATTATTTTGTAGCTGTAAATTATAATGGTTCTGATTTTACAAAAGAGTATATAGATAGCGTTAGTACGATAATTACAGCGCCTCAAGATGAGATTCATATAATTATTGTTGATAATGCTTCGAATGAATATGATAGAGCAAAATTAGCATCTGTTGAGAGTCAGTATAATAATCTTGAGATAATTTTCTCCTCAGAGAACTTAGGGTATTTCAAAGGATTAAATAAAGGTATCGAGAGCATCAAAGAATATAAAGATTCAATTATTATTGTAGGAAATAATGACTTAACCTTCGATCGTAGTTTTATCGAAAATCTAAAAAGAATTGATTATGCCGAAGATGTTCTTGTTATAGCCCCAAACATAATAACAAAAGATGGCAGGCAACAAAATCCTCATGTAATTAAGGAAGTACCGAGAATCGAAAAAATAAAAGTTGCATTATACAATTCGAATTATTACGTTGGCCAAGCATTTAGATTTGTGAATCAAAAAATTAAAAAATTAAGAAATAAACCGGTGCCTTTGAAGAATAACTGTGGACGGATGAAAATCAAAAGAGGCATTGGTGCTTGCTATATTTTAACCCCAAACTTTTTTGAGCATTATACAAAGCTAGATGATAGGGTGTTCATGTGGGGTGAAGAGGCACTACTTTCAAATCAAGTAGAAAGTGTTGGAGGATCGACCTTATATGATCCAACAATTATAATAACGCACCATGAAAGTGCTAGTGTAAAAAGTATTCAATCGAAGAAGAAGTATTATATGGTCAAAGAATCTTACAAAGTTTACAAGAGGTATTTATAGATATTTGTTTTAAATAAAATGAAAAGTGGGATACATTATGACTTATGTAATTTCTGGGATTTTAGTATTTGTAAATTTCATATCAACTATAATAAAAGGAAGAGGGAAACTACTTTCTTATATGTTGCTCTTTTTCATGTGGATTCTATTCTGGGGGAGTTATGATAATGCGGATTATTTAAATTATAAGAGTCTTTATGAATATGTATCTTATTCAGGTGTAGGTTATTCTACTTCTCAGTCTGGATTTATTATGATGATTAAATTCATTTCAAAACTAGGACTTGAATACCACCATTTCTTAATGGTGTTATCATTTATTGGAATATACTTAATCACTGAAACTGCTAAGAAGTATACGGATAAGCCTCAATTAGTTTATATTTTGTATTTTATTTACCCATTTTTATTAGATGTTGTTCAAGTTAAACACTTTTTTGCTATGGCTATTATAACTTACTGCTTTAGGTACCTAGAACAAGAAGGGGCTAAAAACAACATTAAATTTATAGTAGGGGTATTAATAGCTTCTTCAATTCATTCAATTTCTATTCTTTTTTTGCCACTTCTATTTATTAAAAAGATGAAACTAAAAAAGTTGGGCTTATTAGTCATGATAGCACTTGTATTAGGAATACCGTTGGCTTACTCGAACATTTTTCAACTTATTGCAGCTAAATTAGTTGGATTGCAAAGAATAGAAAGTTATTTTCTTAATAGAGCTAGGTTTGGATTTTTGATTCAATTCTTAATTCAAGGTATTATATTTTCAATGATACATTATTCTCGCATAATTCTTGAAAGACGTAAAGAAAGTAATCAATTCATTGAATTAATTTATAGAACTAATCTATATCTTATTATGCTATTTCCACTTTACATTATAAATGGTACGTTTGAACGTGGTTTTAGAATGATTATGATATTAAACTATATAGTAATCTCAAAATTATTCACAACCTCGGGAAAAAAAGATAAGGTTATGATGTTATTTGTAATTTTTTTAATCGTATTTTCATTGTTCTTATACTATATATTTATTCATTATAGCGAAACAGTGTTTTTTCCAATACTAGAGAACAATTTGTTGTTCTAATACAATTCTACTTTAATACAAATTTTAAACAAAATATAATCATATCATTTGCTTTTATATACTTTTTTAGGGAAGGGGTACTTATGATAAAAACTAATCTAAACATATTAATTCCAATGTTATCATTTGGAAAAGCTGGTGGAATCAGAGTGTTATCTCAACTAGCTAAAAATTGGAGAGAAATGGGCGCTAATGTTACTTTATTGGTTTTTTATGAATCAGAAGACCCATATTTTCCAGTAGATGTTAAAACAATCTGGATAGATGAAAATGGACAACAAGTTGATAATAATAAAAAGATTTTTAAGCACAAAAATAGTGGAATCAAGCGAGTAATTGCCTTATTTAAATACTTAAGGAGACATAGCGAAAAATTTGACATAGTATTAGCTAACTCAAACTTAACATCATGGCCTGTATGGATTGGGAGTAAATCAACTAATTTTTACTACATTCAGGCCTATGAGGTTGAATTTTCTTCAAAAGGAGGTATAAAAGCTCAGTTAAAAAGAATGGTTGCATATTGTACATATTTCTTGCCTTTAAGAAAAGTTGTAAATGCAGATATTTATAAAAAATATAAGAATTTACGTGCTAAAAATGTGATACCACCTGGATTGGATTTAACTATATACTATCCAAAGAAACTTAGCTTTACAAATAATAGAGAATTAGTTGTAGGTTGTATAGGCCGAAATGAGGAATGGAAAGGTTCAGATGATGTTTCTGAAGCGGTTAAAATCCTTCATGAGAAAGGGTACAATGTTAAATTTAAAGTAGCATTTAATCCTGTTAAGTATGATAAGCATGATTTAGTTAAGCCTGATGGAGATGAAAATCTTGCTGATTTCTATAGGAGCTTAGATGTATTAGTTGCCCCTGGTCATATTCAGTTGGGTGCTGTTCACTATCCTGTAATCGAAGCAATGGCATGTAAGACACCAGTTATTACAACAGGATATTATCCTGCAAACAACGAAAATGCTTATATTGTACCGATTAAAAGACCAGACGTTATAGCTGAAACTATAATTGGAATTCTAGAAGATTATGAAAATGCAATTGAGAAAGCTGATATTGCATATAATACGATATCTCAATTTGATTGGAAGAAAGTGAGTTCCGAATTTATAGATGTATTTAATACTGAAATAGAGGGAGTGACAAAATGAACGGCGGAAAGAAAGTTAACTTAATGAAATTCAACCAACTTGGTGATAATCGAGGGCATCTTGTAGTAATTGAAGGATGTAAGGATATTCCTTTTGAAATTGCAAGGATTTTTTATATTTATGGATCTGATAAAGAAGTTGTTAGGGGCCAGCATGCTAACAAGGATAGTGAGTTTGTTCTAATAAATGTTAGTGGTAAGTCAAAAGTAAAAATATATTATGGTAATTCTGAAGAAATAATTGAACTAAATGAACCTCATATGGGAGTTTATATTCCTAAAATGGTTTGGAAAGAAATGTATGATTTCTCTGAGGATTCTGTGCTACTTGTTTTATCTAATTTCAAGTACAATCCAGATGAGTATATCAGGGATTATAATGAATACCTAGCTTTAATTAAAGATTAAAAGGAGGAATTATTAATGAAAATTAATCCTAATCAATTGGATAGAGGATACTTAAAATATAAAAATGAATATGATAGAGCGGTCATTAAGACACTTGAATCAGGGTGGTATATTTTAGGGGAGGAGGTTGAAAAATTCGAAAATCGCTTTAAAGAGTTTATCGGTTCGAATTATTGCGTAGGACTTAATTCAGGGCTAGATGCACTAATTCTTGCTGTTAGAGCTTTAAATATCGGTACTGGAGATGAAGTTATAGTTCCTGCGAACACTTACATAGCTTCTGTATTAGGTGTTACTGAAAATGGAGCAACCCCGATTTTTGTAGAGCCTGATGAATTTTACAACATTGATGCAAACAAAATTGAATCTGCAATAACAGATAAGACAAAAGCTATATTAGTAGTTCATTTATATGGACAAGCTGCAAACATGAAAAAAATAAAAGATATAGCAACACGATATAATCTGTTTTTAGTTGAAGATTGTGCACAGAGTCATGGTGCAAAATTTGCGGATGAATCAACAGGAACATGGGGCGATATAGGCTGTTTTAGTTTCTATCCTACAAAGAATCTTGGCGCTTTCGGGGATGCTGGTTGCATAGTAACTGACAACTATGAAATTTATGAAAAGATTCATATGCTTAGAAATTATGGTAGTAAAGTTAAATATCAAAATGATATCCTAGGAGTAAATTCTCGACTTGATGAAATACAAGCAGCTGTACTAAATATCAAATTAGAGCATTATGATGAACTCAAAAAGGAACGAATTTCATTGGCAGAAACGTATTTAAATAAGATAAATAATTCGAGTATAATATTACCTGAGATTAGGGAAATGGCAGATGCGATTTGGCACTTATTTGTAATAAAAGTAAAAAATCGAGATAAATTTCAAGAGTATCTAACTTCACACGGAATTGGTACTCAAATACACTATCCTATTCCACCTCATTTATCGAAAGCATATGAATATTTAGGGTACCAAAAGGGAGACTTTCCTATAACTGAGAATTATGCTGATACATTGATTAGTTTGCCTTTATATGATGGAATGACTGAGGAAGAAATCATGTATGTAATTTATGTGATAAATAGCTATAGAGGTTGAATTAATGAGCAGAAAAAAACTATTCATTGAAAATATATTTGCATATGGTTTTATTAATATATTAAATAAGATAGTTCCATTTTTATTATTGCCTGTTATAACTAGAATGTTACCAGATGCTTCTGATTTTGGAGTGTACAGTATGTACACAACCATAGTTGGTTTCGGAACACCATTAGCCGTTTTAGGGCTATATGATGCAATGTTTAGACAGTATTTTGAAAAGGATGATCAACAATATAGATATGATGTAACCACTACTACACAAAGAATTATATTAGTTTCATCTATAATCATAAGTATAATTCTCGTATTATTTAATAATAGGCTTTCAATATTGTTCTTTGGAGAATCAACCTATGGAAATGTTGTGCTGCTTGCTGGGATAGGCATTTTTTTAGGTGCAAATCAGAATCCAATTCAAGCACCAACAAGAATGCAGAACCAAAGAAAAGTATTTGTTTTCTCTGGATTGATAAGCTCTACCATCATGTACGGGTTTTCTTTATTGCTGATATATAAAGGCCTTTCTTACTTTGGATTAATATATGCTAATCTAGTTACAACTTTACTAATGTTAATATTTTTTTGGGTAAGAAATAAGAGTTTCTTTTTAAGTGGGTATTTTGATAGGAGTATAGCAAAGGTCTTATTTAAGATAGGATTACCATTGCTACCAACATTTCTAATTTATTGGGTTTACAACTCAATGGACAAGATCATGATAACGAATATGCTTGGAACTAACGAAATGGGAATATATTCAGTAGGAGCAAAAATGGCTCAAATAAGTCAATTAATTTATGCAGGATTTGCAGGTGGTTGGCAATATTTCGCTTTTTCGACAATGAAAGATGACGACCAGGTTGAGTTAAATTCAAGAATATTTGAGTATCTGGGAGCTATTTCAGTATTAAGCTTAGTTTTTATTTATCCATTAATTCCATATATTTTCAAAATATTATTTGCGGGAGTTTATGTCTCAGGTTATATAGTAGCACCTTATTTATATTTATCACCGCTTCTATTAATGTTATTCCAAATTGTAGCAAACCAGTTCTTAGTTATTAAAAAGAGTTTTTTAGCTACAATATCATTGGGTTTAGGAGCAGTCAGTAATCTCATCCTTAACTTTGTACTGATAAAAAGAATGGGTATAGAAGGCGCTGCAATAGCGACATTGATTGGATATCTTGTTACAATAATAACCGTTATGATCGTATCCCATCGAAATAAGTGTATGATATATTCAAAAAGAATGTTACTTGTTTTGATTGTAATACCAATCTATTTCTTTATTCAAAGAGTCCTTTTAGTTGACAGGATTATGCTTCAGTTTATATTTACTGGGATTGTAATGATGTTTTTATTGTTTATATACAAAGATGAAATTTATAAAGTGACTAGAAAGAGAGGAAGTTAGTATGGTTAAATTAAGATCCTTATTAATAGATGATGCAAATCACATGATGGAATATATTAATGATGATGAAATATCTTGTAATTTTAAGTTTACAAGATATCCCTATTCTGGTGATGGTTTTAAAAGCTTCATACAAAATAGTTGGAATGATAGGACGGATATTCATTACGCAATTGATGATGGCGAATATGCAGGTACAATTAGCTTAAAAAACATCAATACAATAGATAGAACTGCAGAGTATGCAATAGTCACAAGAAAAAAGTTTTGGGGCACAGGAATCGCAAAAGAAGCGACAAGTCAAATTATTAATTATGGATTTAACACGTTAAATCTAGAGAAGATTTATTTGAATGTTCTTTCAACAAATATAAGAGCAAATAAGTTTTATGAGAAAATGGGATTTAAATTTGAAGGAACATTCAAACATCATGTTTTTATTAATGGAGTTTATCAAGATTTAAACTGGTATTGTATTTTTAAAGATGAAAAGGGGGGTTATTAGATGAAAGGGATTATTTTAGCGGGAGGATCTGGAACGAGGCTTTACCCATTAACCATGGTCACTAGTAAGCAATTACTACCTGTTTATGATAAACCGATGATTTACTATCCTCTATCAGTACTCATGCTAGCGGGAATTAAGGATATCCTTATAATATCAACCCAACATGACTTACCTAACTTTGAAAAATTATTAGGAGATGGAAGTCAATTTGGTATCAATCTAGAATACGTAGAACAGCCTTCACCAGATGGACTGGCACAAGCATTTATTATTGGTGAAGACTTTATTGGTGATGATAATGTGGCTATGATATTAGGAGATAACATTTATTATGGAAATGGATTTACTCCAATTCTTAAAGAAGCAACAGAAAATGCTAAAAGTGGTCAAGCTACTATCTTTGGATATTATGTTCATGATCCTGAAAGATTTGGAATAGTTGAATTTGACAAAGATGGAAAGGTACTCTCGCTAGAAGAAAAACCACAGTATCCAAAGTCAAATTATTGTATAACAGGGCTTTACTTCTATGATAATAGAGTTGTAGATTTTGCAAAAAAGGTTAAGCCTTCAGCAAGAGGGGAACTAGAAATTACTGATTTAAATAGAATGTATCTCGAAGATGGCACACTAAATGTAAAATTACTTGGCAGAGGTTATGCTTGGCTTGATACTGGTACAATGGATAGTCTGGTTGAGGCAGCTGAGTTTGTACAAATGATTGAAAAAAGACAAAGTATAAAAATCTCAGCTTTAGAGGAGATTGCTTATCATAACAATTGGATTAATAAGCAAACACTTATTACATCAGCTGAAAAGTATGGAAAATCCCCCTATGGAGAACATCTAAAGAAAGTTGCTGAAGGGAAAATAAGATATTAAGTGAGGTTACTCAATGAATGTTATAAAAACAGAAATTGAAGATGTTATAATAATTGAGCCAAAGCTTTTTGGGGATCATCGCGGCTGGTTTACTGAAACATATTCTAAAGTGAAATTTGAAGAATTTGGTATAGATATTGAATTTCTCCAAGACAATCATTCAATGTCAGCTAAAAAGGGAACACTAAGAGGTTTGCATTTTCAAATTAATCCAAAATCACAAGCAAAATTAATAAGATGTACTAAAGGTAAAATTCTAGATGTGGCTGTTGATTTAAGAAAGGGTTCATCTACATATAAACGCTGGGTAGCTGTAGAACTATCAGAAAGTAACAAGAAACAATTGGTATTACCTAAAGGTTTTGCTCATGGTTTTTTAACATTAACTGATAATGTAGAAGTTCAGTATAAAGTTGATGAATATTATGCTCCTGAATGTGATAGGAGTATTAGGTTTGATGATCCTGAAGTTGGAGTAGAATGGGGAATTAAAGATCCATTACTTTCAGAAAAAGACTTAAATGCACCACTTCTTAAAGATAGTGACATCAATTTCAGTCTAAAGTTTTTGGTTACCGGAGTAAATGGTCAGCTTGGTCATGATGTGGTTTTAAAGCTAAAAGACATGAATATAGATGTTGTAGCTCCTGAGAGAGAGGAGTTTGACCTTGCAAATGAAAAACAAGTCAAGACTTACATCTTAAAAGAAAAACCAGATGTAATTATTCACTGTGCTGCTTACACGGCAGTTGATAAAGCTGAAGATGAGAAAGACATATGTTATGCAGTCAATGTTGATGGGACAAAAGCTATAGTAGAAGCCGCTAAAAAGACAAATTCTAAGTTAGTCTATGTAAGCACAGACTATGTTTTTGATGGATTAGGAGAAAATCCTCATTCAGAAGAAGAAGAAACTAATCCTGTTAATTATTATGGATATACAAAAGAGCAGGGTGAGAGAATAATTAAAGAATTAATTGATAGCTATTTTGTAGTAAGAACTTCATGGGTGTATGGTTTAAATGGAAATAACTTTGTGAAGACGATGCTTAAACTAGCAGAATCAAGAAATGAAATCAATGTGGTGAGTGATCAAATTGGTGCACCGACATACACTAAAGATCTAGCTGAATTTATAGTTAACTTAGTCCAGACTAATAATTACGGAACTTACCATGGTGTGAATGAAGGCTACTGCAACTGGCATGAATTTGCTAAATCAATCTTTGTAAAATCTGGGATTGACATTAAAGTAAATCCAATTTCTACTGAAGATTATCCAACTAAAGCAAAAAGGCCTATGAATTCAAAACTGTCTAAAGATAATACAGATAGGGCTGGAATCAAAAGATTACCGAATTGGGAAGATGCATTAACAAGATTTATTGAAGAACTTAAAAGCGAGGAGGATTAAAGAAATGAAAACTATATTAGTAACGGGTGGAGCAGGCTTTATTGGGAGCAACTTTGTAAAGCTTATGCTTGAAAAACATCCAGAATATAAAATCATTAATATCGATGCCCTTACATATGCGGGGAATCTAGAAAACCTCAAAGATATCGATGCTAACCTTAACTATGAGTTCATCAAAGTCGATATTAGAGATAAAGAAAAGATTGAAGAAATTTTTAAAAACAACGAAACTACTGCTGTTGTAAACTTTGCTGCAGAGTCACATGTAGATAGAAGCATAGAAGAACCAGAAGTATTCTTAACTACTAACATCATTGGAACCCAAGTGCTTCTTGATACAGCCAAGAAATATTGGAAAGTGAACCCGAATGATAAGTACTGTAAGGAGTACAAGCCAGGAGTAAAGTTCCTTCAAGTGTCAACTGATGAAGTTTATGGTGCACTTGGCGAAACGGGTATGTTTGTAGAAACAATGCCACTTATGCCAAACAGCCCTTATTCTGCATCTAAAGCTAGTGCTGATATGATTGTAAGAGCGTACAATGAGACATTTGGTATGCCTGTGAACATCACTAGATGTAGCAATAACTATGGACCTTATCAATTTCCTGAAAAATTGATTCCTCTTATAATTAACAACTGTCTAAAAGAAAAAGACCTGCCAGTTTATGGTGACGGGATGCAAGTAAGAGATTGGCTTCATGTTTCTGATCATTGTTCTGCAATTGACACAGTTCTTCATAAAGGTAAAGATGGAGAAGTCTATAATATTGGTGGCAACAACGAAAAAGCCAATATTGAAATAGTAAAACTGATTATTGAGACTTTAGGAAAATCAGAAGGTTTAATTAAATATGTAAAAGATAGACCGGGTCATGATAGAAGATATGCTATCGATAACACCAAGATTACAACAGAGCTTGGCTGGGAGCCAGCGTATACATTTGAGCAAGGGATGAAAGAAACAATCCAGTGGTATCTTGAGAACACTCTGTGGATTGAGAATATCATTTCCGGTGACTATGCTAATTATTATGATAAGATGTACACAGGAGCATAACTACAACTTACCACGATCTCATTGACTCCCACTCCCCCCCTAATACACTTTCTAACTTCAGAACCTTACAACACCTCAAGAGCGAGGGTTATTTGGTGAATTGGATAGTTAGGGAATAGTTGTTGATTTAGATAGTTGGGTAGTAAGGTGAATAAATTCATCGAAGTCTAGACGATAAGACAGTATAAAAGATTGTAGAAAAAGAAACTAAAGGTAATATGAGAGAAAGTAGTCTCTAAACACTACCTAACTTAAAGGGGAACATCTAATGCAACCATTACTTAACTTTTTATCCATAGAATTAACAGTTATGCTAACAGCTGCACTCCCAATTATAGAACTTAGAGGTGCTATCCCAGTTGGTATTTCTCTGGGATTATCACCTATTCATGCTACATTAATAAGCTTAGTAGGAAGCATGATTCCGGTACCTTTTATCCTATTTTCCATAAGACCAATATTTAAATATCTTAAGACTACAAAAATATTTAAGAAATTAATACATAAGCTTACCGATAAATCAATGTCTAAGAGTGGCAAGATCCAAAAATATGGAGCATGGGGATTGTTAATATTCGTTGCCATCCCTCTTCCAGGTACTGGTGTGTGGAGCGGTAGTTTAGCTGCGGCACTTTTGGATATGAGATTTAAGTGGGCTTTTCCTGCTATACTAGTCGGTAATATTATAGCTGCAGTGATTATTATGGGGCTGAGTAATGAAGCGTTTAAGATGTTTGGGTAGAGTTTTAATTAGAGTGAGGACTAATGGAATTTGGACATTAGAGAACGGGCATAAGATTTTAGGAATGAAACTATGTCCGTTTTATTTCTAAATAGAATTGTCAGAATATTGCTTTAAATAGAAGTAATGGTAAATTACCAAGTGATTGAGGATAAGTATAGGAAGTAATTAGTGAGGCAAACTTAAATCTAAGCAAGTTAGGAGCGGTTATATGTTAGAAAAAGTTAAACCAGAAGAAATTGATTGGGTATTAAGAAAAGGACTAAACTATGAACAATACAAAGAAATATCTGCTCGTCCGGATGAACCAATTAGAAGATCAAAAAGAACGGATGTTAATAAAGATGATATCGTCTATATAAAAAAAGATACTTCAATTTATGATCAGAACTTAAGAATGGTGATCGATAAAATCAAGGAATTAGTTGTACTTGAGCTACCTTCCCCCATCGCAAATCACATTAGGAGATTAGAGGTGAGAGAGATCTATATCATTCTCAATAAGAAGTATGTGGATATTACGCTCAGCAAAACAAAAGAGCTGTACAGATATGCAAAGAACGAATTAGGTCTCTAGATAACTTAGGAAGATATACTCTTGGTATTGAAGCAAGCTGCGCCACTCTGATGCGTTGCTCAGCGAAGGTGCCTGGAACTGTGAATGAGTTATCTGACAATTCAATCTGTGTTAGGATAGGTTACACTATTTTGTTTAGACACATGTGCCAAGTATACCTGAGTCCCAAGTCTCCAAGATACCTTCATCATCACATAGGGGGATAGGTCCGATAAAGCATAGAGGTTACAGGAAGGACGCGGAGACAGGTCAAACATTCCGCTTGATATAAACTCGTACAAGCCTTTGAAGAAGTGAATAATATTAAGATCCCTTACGAAATAGTAGATAGGAGACCTGGTGATATAGCTAAGGTGTTTGCTAGTACAAGTAAAATAGAGAGAGAGAGCTAGGTTGGAAAGCAGAACTCGCCATTGAAGAAATGGTCAGAGATGCGTGGAGATTTGAACAGAACAACAAATAAGAACGGAGGTAGAAAATGGGAACGAAAAAAGTGGTTTTTATAGCATTTGCAATTGAGGATGAAAGACAGAGAGATTTTTTAAAAGGACAGTCATTAAACACAAACTCTCCATTTGAGTATGTAGATATGTCTGTTAAAGAACCTTATGCAACTGATTGGAAAGAAAAGGTGAGAACTAGAATTAAAAGATCTGATGGTATTATAGTATTGGTAAGCAAAAATTCACTTAGTTCAAGTGGACAGAAATGGGAAATCCAGTGCGCAAAAGAAGAAAAGAAAAAAATATTAGGTGTTTGGGCATATAAAGATGATAGAACCAATATTGAAGGTGTAAGCACTAAAGTTTGGACTTGGGATAATATTACTAACTTTATTGATAGCTTATAGATTGATGGGGGTGGATGTATGAGAGCTGCACTTATTGCTGGTATAAACTATTATCATAGTGGTTCACATTTGTTTGGTTGCGTCAATGATGCCTATTCTGTGAAATCGATACTTGAAAGAAACGATGGAGGCAGTGTTAATTTCGACTGTGAAATTATGACGGGTACTGGACCAACTGATTTTGTGTCAAGAGCAGATTTGAAAGATAATATCGAGGAATTATTTAAGAAAGACATTGAAGTTGTATTATTCTATTTTGCAGGACATGGACATATTGAATCTTCAGGTGGTTACATAATGGCGAGTGATTCAAGAAGGGGTGATGAAGGAGTATCGCTTTCGGAAATTATCACTTATGCGAATAATTCACCCGCAAAAAATAAAATCATCATTTTGGATAGTTGCCATTCAGGAATTGCTGGTTCAGACATATCAAGCCCTCAAGTGGCTAATATAAATGAAGGAGTTACAGTATTAACTGCTTCAACAAAAGATCAATATGCATCAGAAGAAAATGGAAGAGGAGTATTTACAACACTTTTAGTTGATGCATTAAGTGGAAGTGCTGCTAATTTAATTGGAGAAGTAACTCCCGGCAGCATCTATGCACATATTGATCAGTCATTAGGAGCCTGGGAGCAAAGACCGGTATTCAAGACAAATGTTAAGCAATTTGTGTCCCTTAGAAAAGTTGCACCGCCGATATCATTGGACGATTTAAGATTAATCGCTGAATATTTTCCTGATGCCGGATATGAGTTTAAACTTGATCCTACTTATGAGCCAGAGATGAAGGGTCGAGATCAAGACATGCCAGATCCAATTGAAGAAAACACAGAAATATTCGCAATCTTACAGAAGTATAATAGATTAAATTTATTGGTTCCAGTTGATGCAAAACATATGTGGAATGCTGCGATGGAGAGTAAATCGTGTCGACTTACAGCTTTGGGAGAACATTATCGACGTCTTGTTCAAAAAGAGAGAATTTAGAAATAGTATTATTTTCCGATATTAAGATTATGATCTGAGAAGTGCTGGGTACGGACAAATGGACAAGTTAATGTAGTATCTGTATTTATTCTATCTTCTGGTCTCTTTAGGCAAGTCTTTGAGAGTCTCCCCAACTCCCCAAGAAACTATTCCTCCACATAGGGTGATTTGGGAATCTTATATGAGGTTTAGAAGTAACAGTGGGGATGAACGTGACAATGAGATATGTAGAGATGATTCTGACATAGTAGATCTAAGAGAGCGAACAGTTACGATGACTTTCGAGATAGCCATGATTAGCTTGACACCCAGATAAGCAGTGAGAGAGAATGGGCATTTTTAGAAGCAGAGATGTCCGTTTTTTTAAGAAGATGAGTTTACAGAATATTGTATTAATGGGTAGAGTGCGGGAGGTGAGAATAGATGGCGAATTGTAAACGGTGTAATAATCACGGATTATTCTTGAAAGTTAACATAGATGGTATATGCAAAAGGTGTGAGGAAGAGTTAGAAAGCGATATTTCAAAACTATTAAAGAACGTGATACAGGTTGGGCCGTCGCATGTAGGCACTTCTACTGGAGATAATGATCGAAATGATTATTATGTTTACCAATGGAGAATTAAGGATACAGGGGAGATATTCTATATAGGTAAAGGTAGAAAGAATCGTGCATATGAAAAACATGAGAGAGCCTATGATGCAGAAAAAATAAAAGCGAATTATGAAACAGAAGTTATAATAATTGAGGGACAATCTTTTTGAAGAAGAGGCATTACAACTAGAAAACGATGAAATGATTAGAATACTAAATGAAACAACTCATCGATTGACAAATAGGATAACACCTTTATCAGCAGATAGAGATAACGGGTATAGCAGAGCTCCGTCTATACCTAAGTATGAATTTGAAAAGGCATCAATGTTTTATGCAAGTGAAATTGATGAGCATTATTTCAAAGTTAAGTCCAGAGAGTTCGATAGAGTAGAAAAAGAATTCTTATCTCATCCTCATTTTATTGATAAAACACTCTGGGGAGATGAGCTAAAAATTGTATATGGTGGCAACTATAGTAAGTATCTACAAGAAGTTGATCTGCATTGAATAAAGTAGACACCCCTATTTTTAGAAGAAAACTGGTACACTCATTGGGTTGATGTGCCTTTTTTCGTTGGTTTCAAATAATCTGGAATTGTAAAAGGTAAGCGCACAATAAAAGATGTATTTAATCCCAACTGAGAACGTGAGACAATAGGACATAATGCAACACTTTTAGAGTAAACACAAGTGTTGTAAAGACTTTAAAAGTCTCAGGAGGGATTCATATGGATATGAGAAGCATCAATCATCAGGCAAAAATGATTGAATGGAAAGAGCTGATTACCGAATGTCGAAGAAGCGGTAAAAGTGTCAATGAATGGTGTGAGGAAAACACCATCAAAACCAGCCAGTACTACTATTGGTTAAGAACAGTCAGAAACGAGGCACTCGTTGTGGCAAACAAACAAGATAGTGTTCCCCAGTTGCAGTTTGCAAAGGTCAAAATCAAGGAAGAAACACCAGCGGCAAACCAAAACGGCAGCACCTGCGCAGTGCTACGATCAGGTTCCTTCTCCCTGGAAATCACCAATGGAGCAGACCTTAAGGTGCTCGAGCACGTATTAAGGATGCTTGGCAACCGATGCTAGCAGAATTGGGAGGATCCGTCAAGATATACATCGCCTGTGGCCGTACAGACATGAGGAAATCCATTGATGGTCTATCCGCTATCGTCTCGCAGAACTTCAAGCTTGATCCCTTTGACAAGAATCTCTTCATCTTCTGTGGGAGAAAAAGCGACAGGATCAAAGCGATCTTGTGGGAAGGCGATGGGTTCCTTCTTTTGTACAAAAGACTAGAGGACGGCAGGTTCAAATGGCCAAAGGATGAGACGGAAGTCATGGAACTGACCCCTCAGCAGTACCGATGGTTGATGGAAGGACTGTCCATTCACCAGAAGAAAACCATTTCAAATGTAGAGGGAAAAACGATTCTCTGAATGCTTGAAACTACTGAAAAATACAGTATTTCAGGCATTTTTTGATTGTTTTTGTAGCCCATAAATGGTATAATGAGATAGACGTTAAACCAGAAGAAAGGCTAAATTCCAATGACTGAGAACACGCTGATAAAGACCCTTCAAGAGACAATTGAATTACAGAACAAAACCATAGAAGGCCTAAGAGAAGAACTGAAAAAGGCCAATGAGAATATGGATTATCTTCTCAAAAAGCTCTATGGCAGAAAGACAGAGGCAACGCAAGCCATTGATGGTCAGCTGATCATTGGAGAAGTGGCATTGGGATTATTCAACGAGGCCGAAAAAGAAGCAGATGCAACTGCATTGGAACCTGTTCCCTTTGAAGAGCCTGTCAAAAGAACCAGAAAGGGCTACAAGAGAAAAGATTTATTCAAAGACCTACCTTCACAGGACCATGTGTACAAGCTTGATTCATCGCAGCAAACCTGTCCGATTGATGGACACAGCCTGTCGATTGTCGGCAACAAACTATTGCGATCAGAAATCAAATACATACCGGCAGAGATCAGCATCGTCAACATCTATCAGGAAACATACGAATGCAGGACCTGCAAGAAACAGAACAGACCAGGGATATATAACCCTTACACACCGGAGCCTGTACTTCAGCATTCCTACGCCACAGCATCGAGTGTCGCCTGGACCATGTATCAGAAGTTTGTCCAGTCCGTACCGCTATATAGACAGGAAAAAGATTGGGAACGGATGGGCTTTCCGCTTAGCAGAAGCACCATGGCAAACTGGATACTGAAGACATCACAGGAATGGCTGATGCCAGTGACAGAAAAGCTAAGGGAAGAAATGCTCAAGGAAAAGTATCTCCACTCGGATGAGACGCCTGTTCAGGTGATGAATGAACCAGAAAGAAAAAACACGGCAAAGTCATACATGTGGGTATACGCGACATCCACCCATACGAAAAGACCTATCAGAATCTTCAAGTATGAAGCGGGAAGATCCGGCGATTTTCCGAAGGCATTTCTTGACGGGTTCACGGGATATCTGCATACGGATGCCTATTCAGGGTATGAGAAAATCAAGGGGATCACCCACTGCTTATGTTGGGCTCATGTGAGGCGCTACTTTTTGGATGCCAGTCCAAAGGATTTGAAAAGTCCCGAAGGAACCCTCCCTGCAACAGGAATAGCCTATTGCAACAAGTTGTTTGAGTGGGAGAGAAAATTCAAGGACCTGCCACCGGAAGAAAGAAAACGGAAGAGGTTGGCGCATGAGAAGCCCGTGTTGGAGGCCTTTTTCGAATGGGTAAAAAAGACACAAGGACAGGTTCTGCCAAACTCGAAGATAGCAACGGCACTGAACTATTCATTAAACCATAAGGATAAATTGCAGGAGTACCTAAAGGATGGCTATTGTGTCCTATCAAACAACATCGCTGAATCCAGCATCAAACCCTTCACTGTAGGCAGAAAGAACTGGCTCTTCTGTGGTAGTCCTCAAGGAGCTGCCGCGAGTGCCTGTGTCTATTCGTTGGTCGAGACAGCCAAAGCCAATGGACTGAATCCGTTTAAATATCTGGAGTTTCTTCTTACAAGACTTCCTGGTACAAATTTCAGAGACAATCCAGGAACTTTGGATTTGATGATGCCATGGGACTCATTGGTCCAGAAAACCTGTAAATAGATAAAGGAATGGAGATGACAACGTCATCTCCATAAAATTTATATCACATCTATTATTGTTCGCTTACTGTAAAAGTGTGAAATCTGTCTACTTTTTTAAAGCATACCAATGTCTATTTTCAAATATTTCACATTCATCAATTTTTAATAATGAACATTAATTCAATAAAGAACAAAAAAACACCTTAATAAGTATCCCAAGAGTATTAAATTGAAAATCTAATTTCAGAAGGTGTTTTACCGGTTTTCATTTGCAATCTAACATTGTTATAATAACAAATAAAATCATTAATTATCTCAATGGCGGATTCCTTCGACTCAATGATGGTTCGGTAGATACATTCCAGCTTCAATGTAGCGAAAAAGCTCTCAATGACTGCATTGTCTGTGGGGGTGCCCTTATTAGACATTGAGGCGTTGATATTATTTCTCTTAACAAACTGATGATACTGTTGACTTGAAAATTGCACACCTTGATCTGAATGTATCAGAATAGGAATGCTGCCATCGATGCTTTCTAAGTCAAGTGCTTCTTGGATCATTCTTTTTACCAGATAGGTTTTCTGCGATTTGTGGAATTTGAAATGGACGATATATCTGTCGTATAGGTCGATGATAACGTATAGATAATACCTTCCTTCATCTGTGTCAATCTTGGTGATGTCTATGGACCATTTTAGATTTTTGTAAAAAGCGCTGAAATCCCCTTTTAATTGATTTCTGTAAATGTGAATCGCTTTGTTGATGATCACATTCTTTTTGGTATATAAAGCTTTGGACAGCTTACCATACCTATGCATGATTCGGTATGTTTTAGAGTAACCAATCATGATGCCTTTCATTTCCAGTGCTTTTTTCATCAATCGATAACCTAATGAGTCTCTGTGGGCGTTTTGAATCTTGATGATCATTCTCAGAATTGCCTCGTCTTGACTTTCTTTTTTAATGCGCTTTGACCATTTGTAGAATCCACTTCTAGAGACGTCAAGAATTCTACATAACTTAACGATGGATATTTGCTTGTGGAATCTTTTGATAATGCTGAAACGCACCTTTTTACTGACATAACTTGGATGCGCTTTTATGTAAGTCAAAAAACTCTCAAGTGTATTGGGAGTGGTATTACGGGTCATATTTTCATGAACCCCCTTTCTGGAATCTAGCAAGATTATATCATGAACTTACAAGTATGAATGAAAGCGAAGGAGAAGAATATGCTGATTAAGTGCACAAAAAAATTATTGGATACATTGGATGCAAAGGTTACAGAAGATCATCAGGAATCATTGATGTTTTCATGGCATGCTAATGTGGTGACAGTCAATCGAAGAAAGACTGTGATTTTGTTAAATGATTTGAACAGATATGTGATTGTGCTGTACGGATTGAAGAAAAAGGATTTTTCAAATATGGATAAGTTGATACTAAGGGCCATTAATGACGTTTTTGAAGATGAATGTCTTAACGAAGACATTATTAATGCGTATTTTCAAGAAGCAGGCGGGATTACTTATACAACAACCAAAGATAGATCATCTACTAGCAGACTTAATCGTGTGGCAGATTGGGTTAATCAATTCTATGATCTGTTGATTGAAGATTCAGTTATCCAGTCTTCTCTAAGCATGCGAATCAGTAGAATATTGGTCAGTGAAAGCAAAGGAAGCAAAGATTATATTGTGCCGGTCGATCTACTTCACAAGAATCTAGAGGAATCATATAGCCAACCGGTCATCAAATGCAAGGCAGTTGTAATGAAAGTGACTTTGGATCTGGATAATTTTGATGTATGGAGGCGATTTATTGTTCCGGTGAATACGACTTATACTGTACTGCATAAGGTGTTGCAGAAGGCTTTCGGATGGCGTGATTATCATCTTCACCATTATTATATCTATGGAGACCAGGGCATAGTTGATACATCTATGATCAACCACCCCAATTTCCATAAGGAAGGCTATTTACCGATATTGAACATTGTTAGCGATGAGTATGCCTTTAATGATCCTGATGATTTGGAGATGATATGGGAGAATGGTGTCAGATTATCCGAGATACCCTTTGAACATGCCAAATATACTTATGACTTTGGTGACAACTGGCAGCATTATATAGAGGTGGAAGGAACGATAGAGGATTTTGACTGCAACCATCCTGTATTTGTCGATGGATCTGGAGACACCCCGCCAGAAGATGTAGGCGGAGAGTCTGGATATGAGAATTTCCTAGCAATCATATCTGACCCTGATGAAGAAGAGCACGAAGACTTTAAGTTATGGGCTGAAGTGCAAAGATTCAGGAAGTATGATCCAGTTTTTGTGAAGAAAGAAGTAGAGGATCTTTTTCACCGTTATAAACCACCAATTAATGAATAATATTACGCTTTATTATTGTAAAAAGAATGGCTGTTTGTTATAATCTACTAGTAGGTTTTAACAGACATTTTTTTTACCAATTTTTAGAACTAAGGGGAGGAACAATGAAAAAGAGGAAAATACTGGCATTAGTAATTGTTTTCACAATGATAGCTTCATCGTTAACAGTTGGCTATTCGTCGATGCATGAGTTTAGTGATATGCCTGACAATTGGTCGACAGAGGCTTTACAAAATGCAGTTCACAATGGACTATTAAATGGTGCGGATGGCAAGATTATGCCGACGGACAATCTTACTAGAGCACAGATGGCAACTGTTATTAATCGTGCCTTCGGGGCTGAGGTTAAAGCTGACATTCAAAACTATATCGATGTACCTTCTGGTGCTTGGTATTATGATGAGATGGCTAAAGCTGTTCAGATGAAAACCTTTCAAGGCTCAGAAAACATGCTTTCACCGGATGATGCGATTACAAGAGAGCAGGCATTTATTGTCATGGCAAGAGCGCTTAAACTTGGATTGACTGATGTGGAACCGGAAGGGTTTTCTGATTTAGCAGACATATCATCCTGGGCCAAAGAAGAAGTGTTTAGCATGATAGAAGCAGGATATGTTAAGGGATCCAATGGGAAACTTAATCCAAAAGCCACTATCACAAGGGCAGAATTTGCTCAACTGATGGACAATTTGATAAAGCAATACATTAGTGTAGCAGGCGAATATACTGAGGTCGTTGATGGAAATATTATGATTAATGTTCCTGATGTTACGCTTAAGGATGTTACGGTGACCGGAGACCTCATTATAGGGGATGGAGTCGGTGATGGAGATGTAACCTTAGATGGTGTTGAAGTAACTGGAAGGCTGCTAATTAGAGGCGGTGGTAATGACACGATTATTATTAGGGGTAACTCAAATATTCGAAATATTATCATTGCTAGAGTTGACGGGATTGTAAGAGTATATAATGAAACTGGTGAAGAAATCGGTGAAGTGATAGTTGACGGCAGTGATGATGTCATACTTGAAGGTGTATTTGGTAATATTGAGATACTGGCTGATAATGTAGATGTATACGCATTGAGAGCGGTTTTTTCTGATTCTAATCTTTCAGGTGATAATAGTAGAATCATATTACCTGAGGTAGATACTGAGCCAAAAAAAGACTCAGTACGATCTGTTTCTATTGGTGGTGATGCAGATTTTATTGGCTCTACTATATCAGCTATTGTAGCTCCAAGTAACGCAACTGTTGCATACAAGTGGCTCATATCAGACACAGCAGATGCTGGATTTGTCGAGATTGAAGGAGAAGTAACTTCTGATTATGGAATAACTGCCGATGATATTGGTAGATTTATAAAAGTCGAAGTTAGAGGGACAGGAGATTATACCAGAACTAGAACAAGTGAGGCTGTAGCTATAGGATTTGGTGGATTCGATGCGGATAAAGATGCTTACGAAATATCAAATTGGCACCATCTGAATAATATAAGATATGTTTTGGATGGCGATTTTGTCATGACAGCTAATCTTGGCGTACCGGAAGAAGAAGTGATTGACCTCGTAATGCCTGAAATAACCTATGAAACTAAGGGATACTATGAAGTAGTAGGTGTCGATGGATTTGAACCTATCGGTCTACCTATGATACAACCGCGTTCTGTCACAGCCTTTGGTGAAGAAACTGATTTTCTGAGCCAATTATTTACCGGTAGCTTTGATGGAGATAATCATGTCATAGATGGTTTGTTTGTTGACCGGGAAATGAATGTCACTTCTGCTGAAACTGCAGATATAAGTAACGCAGCAGGTCTGTTTGGGATTATTTATCAATCAGATATACGGAATCTTACCATAAAGAACAGTGGGGTTTTTGGAGCACATTATGTTGGCGCTTTGGCAGGTTACAGTAGGGAAAGCACAATAACAAATGTTCACAATGACTCTGACAACAATATGACTAAAGGCAGTGGGCCTCAAGGTTTCGTGTTAGGATATACAAGAGTTGGAGGTATAGTAGGGATTAATGATTCTGGTACGGTAGTCGATTCCAGCAATGATAGCTTTGTAATAGGTGAAGAATACGTAGGTGGGATTGCCGGAAGTAGTAATGCAGTTAATGGTGATGCTAGTCCTTCGGTTATGATACTTTCAGAGGTTCCTAATTTGTATGAAAGCTATATAACTGACTCATGGAATGAAGGCTGGATAATAGGTCATAGCAATGTTGGTGGAATAGCAGGTAGCAATGGTAGGGTATATGTTCCTGAATATTTGGGTGGAGTCCAAAGTTTGGTTTCCTTACCCGAAGCCCCATCTTATATAAGCAGATGCTACAATAGTGGCTTGATATCACCTACTGAGCTAATGTTTTCGTATATTGGAGATAACCCGGTAGGATTTGGTGGTATTGCTGGATTTAATACAGGCACTATAATTGAATCATACAACGAAGGTAATGTTGGCGATGAAATGAGGATGAGCTTGGAACTGAGCAATGTAGAGATTTCCGGTGTATCGTATGAAGCCTTTGAAGTCGGAGGAATAGTAGGAAGCGACTATCGTGGTAAGATTTTAAACAGCTATAATAAAGGCGATATCAACGGAGCACAAGATGTTGGTGGAATAGTTGGGTATGCAGATAGTTCTGAAATCACAAACAACTATAATATTGGATATACTAGTATGTCATTTATGGAAGATTTAACATTAGCTATGTTTAATAGATACGGAATTTTTGGACAAGAGAGGGATGCTAATTTTGCAGGAAATTACTTCGAATCCGAAGGTTTTGAGCCAAAAATGGTTGAAGTAATGAAAGGTTATGATGGAATTTTCCCAAGGACCATCGAGGAGTTGAAAAATCCTTTAAATTATATTCCAGTATTTTTTTATAGAGGGTCTATAGAACATGATACTTGGGATTTTGAGGATATCTGGTTTATGGATCTTACCAATAATGATGGTTTACCTATGTTGAGATGGGAAGATGACGTGTTCGCAACAGAGCCATCTTTACATGTTACAATGCCGACTTATACATCAACATATGGTGAAAGCACCTCCCAAGTTGCGATAGCGACTCAGGGTTTGGTGGAAGTGTACGGAGAGGTAGTAGAGGGTGAGTTTGTAATTGTTGATAATCTAGAATGGTATTCCCCGGGTACAGATGTTATAAAAACGTATTTTGTTCCATCTGATGGAAGCGATTTTTTAACTTTTATTGGCTATTCCGAGATTACAATAGCACAGGCTGATTTGATAATTACAGCTGATGATGCTACAAAGGTATACGGTGAAATTCTGTCATTTGATGGCACAGAGTTTACTACACACGGATTAACAGAATTCGATTCGGTAAACACGATAGATCTATCAAGCACTGGAACCACAACAGGAGCAGCAATAGGCACATATGATATAGTGGCTTCAAATGCTTCGGGAAGTGGTTTGAGTAATTACAATATCACTTATGTTGTCGGCACCCTAACGGTAACTCCCCGAGCAATTGAGGTAACTGCAGTTACTGATGATAAATTCGACGATGGCAGTTCATCGTCAGTTGGAATACCTACATTGACATCTGGTTCATTAGCAGATGGACACACAGGTAACTGGAGTCAGTCTTTTGACGATGAAAATTTTGGAGAAAATAAGACAATTACTCCGGAGGGTAATATCACAAGTGATAGTGACAATACTGATGTAACTGAGAACTATGATATCACATTTGTTACGGCTATTGGTTCAATTAATCCAATACGCTAAATCACTTGACTAGAACTCTGCAGTTAATAGCTGCAGAGTTCTTTTAAAATAAAGGAATACTAAAATATTTATAAAAATAATCATTATTGATTGTTTATACTAACAAAATAGAGTAGAATGGTACTGATATTGGGAATAAGAAAAGGAGACGAAAAAATGGCAAATAATAGGAGTTTCTCTCTATTAGCTTTAGTATTGACTTTTGTGTTATTTGCAGGATTGGTTATGCCTGCAACTGCATTTGCATCGTCTTACAAAGATAAAGAAGAGTACGATTATATAGTAGGATTTGATACTGGGACTGTTAGAAGTATGACGGATATAAGTGCAGAAATAGCTTCTCATGGCGGTAAAGTGGAGAAGAACTATGGGCGTATAAATGCATCGAAGGTAAAAATGACTAAAGGCGCTGCAGAAGCCCTGAAGAATAAATCAGGGATTTCTTTTGTCGAGCCTGATTACCCGGTGTATGCAGCATCTCAGACAGTTGGATGGGGAGTAGAAAAAGTGTATGAACTGGAAGACTATCCTTTCCCAAGCTGGTCTGTTACATCTGGACAGGGCATAAGAGTAGCTGTGTTAGATACCGGGATAGATCAAGGGCATGAAGACATACCTACGCTTTCCGGAGGATACAATTCTACAGGTGATGAAAGCTATTGGGGTACCGATATAAATGGACACGGAACCCACGTTGCAGGCATCATCTCAGCTCAGAATAATGCTATTGGTGTGTTGGGCGTATCACCAGCTGTTGATCTTTATGCAGTAAAAGTGTTAGACAACAGTGGAAGTGGAAGTATCAGCACTATAATGGATGGTATTCAATGGGCTATTGAAAATGATATTGATATCATTAACATGAGTTTGGGCACATATGAATACAGTAATGCATTAGAGTTGCTATGCAATGCAGCATACGATTCAGGAATTCTGTTAATTGCTGCGGCAGGAAACAGCGGGACATCCTCTGGAACAGAGGCTAATATAAACTACCCGGCTCTATTTGACTCTGTAATGGCGGTAACCGCATCAGATCAGATGAATAGCAGAGCGTATTTTTCAAGTACAGGCATTCAAGCTGAAGTTATGGCTCCGGGTGTTAACATTTTAAGTACTATACCTGACGATGCTCTCAATAGTAATTTAACTGTGGATGGAATCAGTCTATCATTTATATCGAAGATTGTTGAGGGTTCGGGCATAGGTGAAGTATCAGGACCATTGATAGATATAGGTTTAGCATCAGACTTAGGAGCAATAGAAACTATTTTAAATGAAAAAAGCATTGCTCCAGAAGATAATTGGATTGCATTAATCGATAGAGGTACGTTGACTTTTTCCGAAAAAGTATCCAATGCTATGTCTAAAGGTGCTGATGGCGTGGTGATCATGAATGATAGCGAAAGTATATTTGATGAAGCTACCTTAACACTTTATGCTTCAGAAGCAGATCGTGAAAAAGCCTGGATACCGACTATTTTTGTTTCATATCAAACCGGACAGGATATCCGTGTTGATGACAAGAACGGAACGGTAAAAGTAGGCTATAGCAATTATGGCAACAAAAGCGGCACATCTATGGCTTCTCCACATGTAGCTGCAGCAGCTGCAGTGCTTTGGGCGGCAGATCCAACCTTGAGCAATGCTGATATAAGACAGATCATCACGAGTACTGCCTTGGATCTAGGGCTTCCTCAACAGCATCAGGGATACGGTCTTTTACAACTAAACAGTGGACTTGAACTGATTCTGAGTAGTTTGGAACCTGATATACAAGAGCCTTTAATACTATCTGATTTTAGTGCTGAGAGCAAAACATATGACGGGAGTAATTCTGCAACAGGTAGTTTCAGTGATAATAGAGATAGTGGAGACGTACTGGAATTTAGTTATGATGTAGAATTTGTGGACAGCAATGCAGGGCCAAACAAGCTGGTCAATTTCTCCAATATAGAGTTATCAGGAGGCTTGCATAAAAACAAATACATCTTGGCTAGCACAACAGGACAGGCTATAGCTAACATAAGTCCTGCAGTCGTGACAGGATGGCCTGAATCACCGCATATAACATATGGGGATGCTGAGCCTGATTATTTTATGGATTTTATCGGGTTTGCTGTTGGCGAAGGGGTAGAAAATTTAGACCAATTCGAGTATGTCATTGATTCAGACTATGAGGCTGGTGCTCCTACAGGGGTTTACAATTTAAGTATTTCAACTCTGGACATAGCAGCTTTGAATTATGAATTTAATATTGTTAACACCAATACATTTGAAGTAGCGCCAAAGGCTTTAGATTTAGAAGGTGGTTTTACTGTTTCAGATAAGATATATGACGGTACTAAATCAGCGGAAATACTAGCAAATTATTTAAGTCTTCCAGGCGTATTGCCAGGAGATGACGTCTATATTGCAGATATAACAGTGGCGTTTTTATCTTCTGCTACTGGTAATAATGTAGAGGTACAGATAGCAGATATAGTATTAGGTGGTGTAGATGCTGGCAATTATAGATTAAATTCGGAAAATATGCCAGTAAGTTATGCAGACATCAGTTCACCAGCGCCAGCTCCAAATCCACCATCAGGTGGTGACTTTTCAGGAGGCGGGTCTTCTGGAGGCTCAGCGGGTGGAGGAGGAGGTTCATTTGAGATTGTTGAAGATGAACTGGCTTATGCTACCATGGAAGGCACTGATGGAGTGGATGTTGGCACAATCATAGAAGATGAAAGCAATGGAGAGCTTTATACAAAAATAATCTTAGACAATAAAAAAATGGAAGATATCATTAATGACATACAAGATGTAAACGATTCTAGAATAACAATATCTTCTGATAAAGATACAGCCATGTTTGAGATTTCAATGACAAAAGAGACAGCAGATCTATTAGGTAGAAACAATATGGAACTGGAGGTACTATCCCCAATAGGTGGCTATGTATTGCCTTTGAATTTGTTGAGTTTGGAAGACGCGATAAGCTTGAGACTGGTTATTACGATCCCAGATGAAGAGACGATCAGTTTGATTAATCAGACGATTCTAAGAATGGGAATGAATAGTGTTGCTGAGCCAGTAGAATTTTCGCTTATCATTGAATATGAAAACGGTGAGGTAAACATAGATAGTTTTGGTGGTTATACCACTAAACTGGTGCCTTTGAAAGAAAGCTTTGATAGCAATCGATCATTTGCAGGGGTTGTGTTTGATAGTAACGGTAACTTCAATCACTTACCATCTAAATTAGTTGTCATAGATGGAAAATCTTATGCACTTATCAAATCTATGAGCAACTCAGTTTATACCGCTATCAGAAAAGAAGTTTTTGCATTGGACATGAATAATCATTGGTCACAAGAAGCTGTCAGTGATCTTGTATCGAAATTAGTTATTACTAATCCTGAGACTTTTAAACCAGAAGATAACATTACTAGAGCAGAGTTTGCAGATTATATAGCGAAGGCTTTAGGCTTGTATAGATCTGGTGCTGATTACAGGATGACATTCAGTGATATAGATAGTAACAGTACTTTTGCTGATTCCATCAGTGTGTCAGTTGAGCACGGCATCATAGAAGGATACACAGACGGAACCTTTAAACCAAACGATACTATAACCAGGCAGGAAGCAATGACCATGTATGCAAGGGCTATGGATTTAATAGGCTTGGAGTACAAAGACAGTGAAAGAATACTGGGGTATGTTGACAGAGACAGAGTAGCCGATTGGGCTTACGAAGAAGTTGCCAAGGTATTGAATGCAGGTGTTTTTAACGGAACTAGTCCTACAACAATATCGCCGGATTCTACCTTTAGATTTGCAGAGGCAGCCACAGCAATCAAGAATCTCTTGGATCGGTATATGAATTAAAATATT
>CAKMKB010000055.1:0-25893 GCA_927435965.1 uncultured Clostridia bacterium | reverse complement strand
GTTATGGAATTTTTTTTTAAATGTAGTATAATATGATTAAAGCTATTATTAATAGACCACTGTATTACAAAAAATGATAACAACTGGAGGTACAAATGAGTAGAATTTTATTAATTCATGGAGCATGGCACAACGGAAAATGCTGGGATGCAGTCATTGATCTGTTGGCAAAAGCAGGATATGACGCTTTTGCACTGACACTTCCCGGAAATGAGGTCGATGGTAACAAGGATGTCACTTATGATGATTACGTCAATCACGTGGTGGATGTCATCAACAACCAAGCAGATGATGTCATTGTTGTTGGTCATTCGAGTGCAGGACATGTGATCCAGATGGCTGTACCAAAGGTTAAAGATAAAGTGAAAAAGATTATTTTCAACGACGCTTGGATACTCCCGGATGGGCAATCTCAATTTGATCTGGTTCCTGAAGAAATCAAGAATGGGATGACTGAGGCGGCCAAGGCAAGCGGAGAAAACGCGATACCTGTAGATCCTGGATTTTTGAGAGGTATGTTAGCAACAGAAGCTGATGACGAAACGTTCGAAAAGCTCATGAGCATACTTGTGTCTCAACCTCTCACAATGATGGAAACACCGATTGACGCTGAGCCTTTGGCATCGCTGCATATGCCTAAGGTTATGCTGTACTGTAATAAAGATATATCACTTCCAAGGGAAGTATATGTGGGAATGTTTGTTGCTTTGGATAGTATTAAGATTGTAGAAGTGGAATGCGACCACGAAGGTCTTTTCACAAATCCTGAAGAATTCACTAAAGGATTGATCAAGTGTATTGAACTATAAAAGAGAAAACCCACCAGCTTGGTGGGTTTTCTAATTGGCGATGAAAGTAAAAACTACGGCTACTGTATCAACATCTCGTATGTAGCTGTATTATTGGACAAATCTAAATCCTGGCTTGTCGAGGTTACTGTGGCGGTGTTATTTATAACGGAAGTTGACCTAATAATTTGCACCCTGATCTCAATGGCTGTAAATTGATTTATGTCCAAATCACCCGCATTGATGGTGAGAGTCTTTCCTTTCAAACTGTATGAACTTCCACTCACAGATAGAAGTTTGGTGTTGTTTGCCAAAGTGTTTTTGATGATGACATCCCTAGCGATGTCAGGTCCACCATTGATAACTACAACTCGCCATAGAATCTCATTCAATTCGGAATAATAGTCTGCTTCCTGATAGATATTTAAGTCTGCCGTCCCATAAGTGACTGTGAGTCTAGCAGCATTTGATGTGGCTGGTGTTCCGATTCCATTGTCAAGTACGACGCGATACTGATAGCCATTCATTTCGATGGTTGTACGTGTCACTTCATACATATCTGTGTTTGCACCAGGAATATCATTCCATTTCTTACCGCCATTCTTGCTGTACTGCCATTGGAAAACAGGTTCTGGGCTGGCTGTGTATCCGACATAGAAGGTTGCACTTTCTCCCGCTTTGACAGACAGGTCTTCTGGATGGTCGGTGATGACAGGTGGTGCGTCAGGAGGTGTTTCAACAATCACATTAACGCTAGCATATATTCCAGCTGTATTTGCTATTCCATTCCCTGTAGCCAGAGTGCCTTTAAAAACATAAGTTCCGGCAGTATCACCGTCATAAGCCGGGGTTCCAGAATTCCAATACACTACTACTGAGGGGGTGCTATTGTCTTCCAAGGTGACAACAACGGTTGATGGAAAGTTTATTTGATTATATGCTGTCCCATTTGGAACGGTGATATCAGTTTGGGTTTCGACGGAAACAATCTCTTTGGGTGGATCTGATACGGTAACAATGATACTGGCAGTATATCCACTGTTGTTTGCTATTCCATCCACATCAGTTAAGGTGCCGGTAAAGGTATAGTCTCCAGCGGTATAGCCATTATATTCCGGATCACCATCATTCCAATTCACTTGCATAGGAACAGTAGTGGTGTCATTCAAGGTTGCAAAAACCATAAGGGGCAAACCGACGTTACTAAAAAGTGTCCCATAGTTCACGGAAATTTGAGTAAAGTCCTCTAATGAAAGGATTTCGGAAACCCCACTTGGTTTTAGATAAGGATAGCCTTCATCAAGTACCCAGGTGTTTGCAAAATCCCAGTCGCCAAAGGTTCCCTGTAATTGCATTTCAGCATCTGTAACGACTTCTCCAAGACTGTTATCAGGACCGAGGGAATAGCTGGATAATATGGTACTATTGATATCATTATATCCCACCAATCCACCGTGATTATCTCCAGTACCACTGACAACACCTATCGCATAGCAGTTTTGAACAGTGCTTTGAGAATAATTTGATCCAACGAGACCAGCAACTTCATATGAGTATTCCAAAGTATCGACAGTGTTGCTTGAAACGTTACCCCATGCATAAGAGTCAGTTATTGTGCTATCATCATTCTCTCCTACAAGACCTCCCACATAACCTGTTCCTTCTACAACACCTGTTGCATAGGACTTGTTGATGGTGCTGTCATTATAGCTGGAACCGACAAGACCGCCAATGTACCACGAATCATCAGTACCGGTTACTGAGCTCTCTGAGTGTGATTGAAATACTGAACTTGACCGACTAAAGCCAACTAAGCCTCCTATACCTTCATTTCCTTCCACAATCCCTTTGCTTAATGAATATCTAACAGTGCTATTATCTTGATCTCCAATCAAACCGCCAATATAATTTGTACCAATCACTGATCCATCGAAACTAGTATAGGCAACATAAGACTTATAGGTGTAACCTGTCAAACCACCTATATAATCGTATCCGGTTACACTTCCTGTAACATGGATGTCACTGATGTAAGAGAATTCTGCATCACCTACAAGTCCACTGGCACAAGTATAGCCCGTGACATCGACCTCTGTGAGGGATATATTCTTGATTATGGCATTATAGGCTACACCAAACAAACCTGCGGCGTTATAATCAGTCTGATTAATGAATAGTCCGCTGATGGTGTGACCATTGCCATCGAAAGTCCCATGGAAACCATTGTTTGGCCAATAATTCCAATCACCGATAGGCTCCCAACCTTCTCCTTCATTATATGGTGGTACATCCAAATCGATATCAGCGATTAGTTCGAAGTATTGGTCGTGATTCTCCGGTCCGAGGTAGTTTCTAACGTAATCTAGGTGTTCTGCTGTAGCAATCTGCCATGGATCCGTTTCTGAACCAGAACCACCTGCAAAGCCAGTTGTCTCAATCCCATAACTGACAGGATTGAATCCGAGCAAACTAAATATCATTGTCAAAACTAATAGTAGCGGTAAAAATTTCCGCTGCATTCTTATTCAACTCCTTTCTCAATTAATTAACTTTTTAGATTTTTCTGTTATAAATTTTCAGACTGAGGAATGTATATATCATTCAACCACCTCTCTCATATAAAAAACCGACCTAAACAAAGGCCGGTTTCGCTATTGGCTCCAGTCCGATCAAGCGTCCAAAATAGGATCAGACTCTCAAGGCATCCTCAAGATTTTTGATAAAAATTTAGTGAATTAAATTGTTTTCAAACAAAAACCGACCAAAAAAAGGTCGGTTACGCTATTGGCTCCAGTCCGATCAAAGCGTCCAAAATAAGATCAGACTCTCAAGGCATCCTTAGTTTTTTACAATTTCATAATATACCTAAGACGTTGAAATTGCACCAGTTATTGTCAAAAAATAGACCAAAAAAAGTCATGAATCATCTGAAAATATTTTAAGATTTACTTCATTATTAAAGAAGTTATTATTCAAAATAAATATTAAATAATATAGTTAATAATTTATTGAATTCAACATATTAAAAATTTATCCGATGACTAACAGTGCTAAGACTCCCACTTCTATAAGTGGGAGATAAGCACTGTAGAGTCCCTGGATAACGGTTTCTAAGGTTCAGATGGCGTTTGAAACACCACCTGAACCCAAGAACCCTGTTGATCAATAGGAATCAATAATCTGATTCTTCACCTTCACCTTATCAACAAACAGAAATAGAATAAGGGCGCCAATGACGGTGACGATGGTGCTGTAAAAAAGCAGGATTGAAGGACCGCTGATGTCTAAAACCAGACCACCGATCAGGCTTCCAAAGACAGCACTCAAGGTCATCATGCCTGTCAGCATGGATTGTCCCTTGACTGCCTCACCTTTTTCCATGACCTCATCCACCAGATGGACCGAGGCTGACAAGAAGAAAGGAAAAGAAATGAGTTGAAAGAGAAAAGCGATGTAGATGAAGCCGACAGAAGTGGCAAGATAAGTAAACAGAACCTTTCCAATAAAAGCAACAGCTGATATTTTAAGCATGGTCTGACAGCTGAAATAAAAACGTATCCTTCTGAAGAAGAAAAGACCGGGTAGCTCCAAGAGTGCCATAAAGGAGAGCAACCGACCCATCTGGTCGCTCCGCCCGCCAACTGCGGCAATGATTTGGATCATATAATTGTTGATAATGGCATTTTGAAAGAATATGAGCATCACACTGATTGAAAAAACAACAAAATAGACATTTCGTCGAATAAATGAAATCAAGGAAATGGAGGCTGCCTCCTGACCCGGTTTGAAGGTGATATATTCGAGGCCTTGCGAAGAAGATGTACTGTGATGCAACCTTTCAGTGGTAATCAATGCAGATAGTAGAAGCAAAAGAATAGCAACACCGGTTACTGGAATGGCTGTTGTGCCAAAAGTGACAACCAAAAACCCCAGCAGGGCGCTGATAAATGAAAAAGCGATAGAGCCACCGCTTCTTGCCACACCAAAATTCAAGGGCTCGCTACCGTTTCGATAATGAAAGGCCATAGCGTTTATCATCGGCTGGATGGATATGTGAAGAGTACATAGAAGAACGAATACAGTCGACAAAGAGAAAGACCTCGTTTCAAAAAAGACCAGAGACAAGGTCCCAACAATCAAAACACCCGAAACCAATCGGGCGACAAGTGATAGTGATACCTTTTGTGAACGGTCGATGATATCTGCCAAAATTGGTTGAATAATGACCGATAGAATGTTGGAGACTGCCAGAATCACGCCGATTTCAGAATTGGTGTAGCCTTTGCTGAGCAGGAACACCGATGAAAAGGCTATGATGACAGAGAAATACATCCAGTAGGTACCCTGGACGGCTGTATAGGATATAGTCATTGGATTTTTCATGGCTCTATTCTATCATTGTAATGACTTATCTTCAATCTGTAATTTAACAAAAAACAAAAGGGACGGTTCCTTTTGTTTTTTGTTTTTTTATTGATTGAACCAAAAAGTAATTGTAATATTTTAGTATTTCTATTATAATATTAATGAAACTACGGTTCACATTGTGAAACTTACATCATATATTTTTAAGAAAGGTGGCGATGCAGTGATTCCAAAGATAAAAACCTTAACGCGCATTTATGAGGCGGGTATTGTAGCGGTAGTGAGAGCGGAGAATAGTGATCAGGCAGTCAAAATAGCAAAAGCCTGTATGGCAGGCGGCATACCATCCATAGAGATTACCTTTACGGTCCCTGGAGCAGAAGGGGTTATTCGTGATTTGAGAAAGTCCATTCCGCCAGAGGAACTGGTGATTGGAGCAGGGACAGTGCTCGATAGTGAAACAGCAAGGATTGCAATTCTGGCCGGTGCTGAGTATGTGGTAAGTCCAGCTTTTGATCTTGCGACAGCAAAACTGTGCAATCGATATCAGATACCTTATATGCCTGGATGCATGACACTGACTGAAATGATCACAGCCATGGAAGCAGGTGCAGACGTAATCAAGGTATTCCCTGGAAGCGTATTCGGTCCGGATTTCATCAAAGCGATAAAGGGACCATTGCCACAGGCAGTTTTGATGCCGACAGGTGGTGTCAGTCTTGAAAATGTTGGAAGCTGGATCAAAAATGGATGCGTGGCAGTTGGAGTCGGTGGAGAATTGACAGGTGGTGCCAAAACTGGGGATTATGAAAGGGTTACCGCAACTGCAGCACGTTTTATTGAGATTATCAAAGAAGCAAGAAAATAAGAGGAGTTGATTGAATGAAGAAAATAGTGACTTTTGGAGAGATTATGCTCCGTTTATCACCTCCGGGGTTTCAGAGATTCGTCCAGGCCAAAGGATTTGATGCATTCTATGGTGGTGGAGAGGCTAATGTTGCGTTTTCACTTGCACAGTATGGTCTGGCAACCAGCTATGTGACCAAGCTACCGAAAAATCCCTTGGGACAGGCAGCTGCCAATGAACTTAGGCGCTATGGCGTTAACACAGACTCGATTATCTGGGACAAGGAGAGGCTTGGAATCTATTTCTGCGAAAAAGGCGCTTCTATGAGACCTTCAATTGTGGTTTACGATAGGGCAGATTCCTCCATCGCTAAAGCAAAAAGAGGAGATTTTGACTGGAAAGAGATTTTCAAGGACGCTCGATGGTTCCACTTTACAGGCATAACACCTGCCTTGGGACCGAATGTGGCGGAGGTTTGTCTTGAGGCTTGTCAGGTAGCAAAAGAACTAGGTGTGAAGGTAAGCTGCGACCTGAATTTCAGAAAAAACCTTTGGACATCAGCTGAAGCCAAAGAAACCATGACAAAACTGATGCCCTATGTGGATATTTTGGTCGCCAATGAGGAGGATGCGGAGAAGGTATTTGGCATCAAAGCTGAGAACACCAATGTTGAGGCAGGCTCCTTGGATGTTGAAGGCTACAAGGCCGTTGCGGATAAACTGACGTCGTCATTTGAATTTGAAATGGTTGCTATCACATTGAGAGAGAGTATTTCAGCAAGTGATAACGGCTGGTCGGGAATCTTGTACGATAAAAAGCAATTCTACCAAGGACCGAACTATACCGTAAGAATCGTTGATAGAGTCGGCGGTGGGGATTCGTTCTGTGCCGGACTGATTTATTCATTGATTAGCGGCTACGAACCACAGGAAGCAATTGATTTTGCTGTTGCCGCTTCTGCCCTTAAACACACTATAGAAGGAGATTTCAACGTGGTGGAAGTTGAAGAGGTCAGAAAACTGATGAAAGGAGATGCATCTGGAAGAGTGCAACGCTGATTAATCATTATAATAATATATTTCAAATAAAGGAGGAAAAACCGGTTGTCTGTTTATGCCTTTGATTTTAAGGACTCGGACGCACTACTTATTGGACTGTCTCAATTTGGCACTGGTGGTGGTGGAGATCCGGAATGGGGAAGAAAAATACTAGATAAAGACAGGAGCAAGGGCAGAATATGCCAGCTAATTGATCCTGAAGACGTGGAGGATGATGCCTTCGTATGCAGTGGGGGTATCATGGGGTCTGTAAAGGCTCTGGAAAAACTTTCCTACCAGGACATAGTGGATGGTTGGGAAGATGACTTTGTTCTGATTAAGGCCTTTCGTGAAATGGAACGTGTGATGGGCAGAAAGCTTGACTACATCATACCTTTTGAAGCAGGTGGGTTGAATACTCCGGTCATCATGACGCTGGCAGCTCGTATGGGTATACCGATGATCAATGGAGATGCTGTTGGTAGATCGGCACCAGAAACACAGATGACAAGCTTTATTGGATTGGGACTTTCACTGACACCTATGCCATTGGTTGATCATCTGGGAAACAAAATTGTGGTGATGGAAAGTTTGGAACCAACCTATGCGGACGAAATCGGAAGATTTGTCGTCACAAAAGGTGGCGGACTGGGAGGAAACGCTCATTATCCCATGAGTGGTGCTGATTTGAAAAGATGCTGCATACCTAATATAGTCACTGATGCCATATCTTATGGCCGCGCTGTGTTGGATGCCCGAGTTAAGAAGGAAGATCCCGTGGATGCTTTTATGAAAACCGCCAATGGTATAAAACTGTTCCAGGGAGTAATAGACGATATAATTGCTGAGGATGCCTTGGGATTCTATCTGACACGAGTCAAGGTTAAAGGAGTAGGTGCTTTTCAAGACCGTCATCTGGAAACTGTAATCAAGAATGAGACAATGGCTGTATGGATTGACGGTGAAGTCAGAACGGTTTTTCCGGACATCGCCTTTATGCTAGACCCGGAATCGGGTGAGGGATTGATGAGTGCAGCACTGGAAATAGGCCAGCAGATTGCTTTTGTCGGAAAGCCTTGTCATGAAAGAATGCAGGAAGCATTGAAGAGCAGTATCGGAGCAAGAGCCTTTTCAGGCGAAAGATATGGATGTCCGCATCTGGAATATGTACCATTTGATGAGCTTAACAATTAAACAAAAAATATACAAACGAAAGATGGAGGGTAAAAATGAAAAGAAGATTTACATTATTATTGGCTATTTTGTTGATTACAAGCTTGGTAGCCGCGGGATGTGGTGGTAGTACACCTGCACCGACAACAGCAGCACCAACAACAGCAGCACCAACAGAGGCACCTAAAGTATTCAAGGTAGGCATTAACAACTTTGGTCAAGCCAATTTCTTTGCACGTATTGGCAAGGCTACTATGGAAGAGCAAATAGTAGCTAACGGCGGCGAAGTCATTGCGACTGTTACAGCAGATGTACCAAGCAGAATGACAGCAATTGAGAACATGGTTTCTCAGGGAGTGGATGCTATCATCATTCAAGAAGGCGATATTTCTCAGGTTGCACCTGCATTGATCGAAGCGAAGGCTAAAGGCATCATTATTGCTTCAATGGATGCCGGAGATGCGGATTTTGTTGATGTATTCTGTGAATCTGACAATGATCAATTGGGAGAAATGGCTGCAAGAAAGATGATTGAATTCATGGGAGGAAAAGGTAATGTTGTCGAGATATTCAATGACGCTGGTTCTATGATTCGTGTCAGAAAAGATGCGATGCACCGTGTAGTTGAAGAGTTCCCTGATGTGGAAGTCGTTGCTGGTTTCACTTATGCTTGGCCTGATTTCTTCCCGGATGGAAAAGCGAAAATGGAAGCCATATTGCAAGCAAATCCAAACCCTGGAGATATCGGTGGCGTATTTGCGACTTTTGACGGTGTTGGATTAGCAGCGGCACAAGCAATCCGTGAAGCAGGCCTGACAGATTCCATCGTTGTCGTCGGTATTGATGGTGACCCAGAAGCTTACATCGAAATGGCTAAACCAGACAGTCCTTTTATGGCTACAATGGCTCAGGATCCTGAAACTATGGCAAGAACTGTAGTTGATCAACTGTTTGAGCTTCTGAAAGGAAACACTATTCCTGAAAGACACATCTATATTCCTGGTGTGTTGATTACTAAAGACAATATTCCTCAATAAGCATAACAGAAGTGGATAAACAAATTGGGGTGGCAGTAATTGAATTCGCTGCCATCTCTTTAACAAAGTTGAATTGATATTGATTATCGAACTGGGCGGGTGATAAAATGTTAGATGAAGAAGCAAGAAAAGAAACAGATTTGATGCTATCTACAGAAAATGTGGGAAAAGAGTTTAATGGAGTCTGGGTTTTAAAGGACATCCATTTCCAACTAAAAAAGGGAGAAATACATGCATTGGTGGGTGAAAACGGGGCTGGAAAATCTACCTTCATTAAAATCCTATCAGGCGTGTACAAGCCATCTGCAGGATCTGTTTTTCTAGAAGGTGAACCCGTAGATTTTCATAGTGTTACAGATAGTGAAGCCTTGGGAATCCGGACCGTACACCAGGAAGTGAATCTGGTTCCTTATTTTAAGGTATACGAGAATATTTTCATTGGTGCCGAAAGGAAGAAAAGAATAGGCGGAATGTCAATAGTCGACACAAAGCGTATGAAAAAAGAAGCAACCAAGGTGATTAAGGATTTGGGCATAGACTTCAATGTCAGCAGCCCGACACTTTTGTTGAATGCCTCCATGAAAAGAATAGTGGAGATCAGCAAGGTATTGGTCCATAATCCCCGAATCGTCATTTTTGATGAACCGACAACCTCCTTGGGAGAAGAAGAAAGAAAAAATCTACTTCAGATTATCAAAGGACTGAAAGATCGTGGATTGACTATTATGTACATTTCTCATAACTTGGAGGAAGTAATGGAAATTGCCGACCGAATAACTGTATTCCGGGATGGCAATCAGGTAGGAACCATGGAAAAGTCAGAGGCCACCACGGGCAAGATTATTTCCATGATGATTGGACATGACAATTACAAGCATTATTGCCGAACAGATAAATATTATTGCGAGGATGTCTATTTATCCATCAAGAACCTGACAACAGAAAAGCTGAAGGCTGTTAATTTGAATATTTGCAAGGGTGAGATGGTTGGAATCGCAGGCGTCGTCGGGGCAGGCAAGACTGAAATAGCCAAGGCTGTTTTCGGTCTGGATAAAATTGAATCCGGATCCATCGAGGTGATGGGAAAACCCTATATACCTTCTCCGGAAAATGCGATTAGACATAAAATAGCACTGGTACCTGAGGAACGTCAGGCAGAGGGGTTGGTTCCCAACTATTGTGTCTCGAAAAACATTTCACTGACTTATCTGGATAAATACGCTAACAGAGCGGGTCTGATCAATAGAATATTGGAGATAGAGACTGCTCAGGCCTACATTGACAAAATGGGTATCAAATGTACAGGACCGTTGCAAACTATCAAGTTTCTGAGTGGTGGAAATCAGCAGAAGGCTATACTATCTCGATGGCTGAACGGCGATTTTGATATTGGAATATTTGATGAACCAACAAAAGGGATAGATGTAAAAGCCAAAGAGGATATATACGGGTTTCTGGAAGAACTAGCCCAGCAGGGCAAAGCGGTAGTGGTGCTGTCATCATATCTTCCGGAGCTAATGAGCCTCTGTGACAGGATTATTGTCGTAAGAGATGGTCGAGTTATCGGGGAATATAGTCCCCAGCAACCAAACGCTGAAGAAAAGATTATGCATGCTATGCTAGGAGGAGGTGCTTGATGGAAAAGTCCACATTAGCCAATAAGAATCTGAGAATTGAATTTATGAGAAAATACGGCACGGTTTTAGGAGCGATGCTTATTTTCACTATCTTTGCAGTTGTATCGGAGAATTTCTTTACATTGAACAATCAATTAATGCTGCTGAGGCAGATGAGCATGCTGACAATCATAGCCCTAGGCTTCACTTTTGTCATGGGAGCCGGTGGGTTTGACATGTCGATAGGGAATACAGCCGGTTTGATCAATATTGTTTTCGCCATGGTACTCATTGGGACCAAGAATTTTTGGCTGGCACTCGGAGCCTCAATTGCATGTGGTGCTTTGGTCGGTCTTGTGAATGGCACGATTGTTGCTTACATAGGACTCCCTGATTTCATCGCAACATTTGCCATCGGGTCTATCGTGTACGGTTTGAAAATGCTTATAACAAGAGGAAATCCCATTTTCTTTCCAGCAGACATTCCAAAAATCGCTTCGTTTATAGGACAGGGATATGTCGGTAAGATACCGTTTCCGGTCATACTGATGATTTTTTTCGTAGTGCTGGTTATTTTTGTTCTGACAAAAACCACTTTGGGAAGAAGGATTTACGCCATAGGTGGCAATCCTGTGGCAAGTCTTTATGCTGGTATTAATGTCAAGCGTTACAGACTGATCACATTTGTTATATCAGGTGTCAGTGTCGCTATAGCTGCGGTAATCCTGACTTCGCGTCTGGGCTCAGCACAGCCTCTGGCAGGAGAAGAGTTTTTGTTGGATGCAATAGCTGTTTGTTTCCTCAGTACCACTATGTTTGGAGACGGTGAGCCGACAGGCAGTGGAACATTTGTAGGCGCCTTTATCATCAGCATGCTGAATAACGGTCTTACAATGCTAAATGTACCTTATTACTTCCAGTATATCACTAAAGGCGTTGTGGTTATTTTCGCCGTAGTCATTTCAGTTGTATTGGCGAAGAAGTTGAAATTGAAGCTATAAGGAAACTTAGATTTCTATAATATGAGAGGAGTGATCGGATGATCAAGGTATTAGGAATTTCCGGAAGCCCTAGAAAAGGCAACAGTCAGTTCTTGCTGGATATTGCATTGGAGTCAGCAAAATTGATTTCGGATGAAATAGAAGTTGAGAGTTATTCTATCAGAGGCAAGAAATTTGGTGGATGTGTCATGTGCCAGAACTGTCAGGTAGATGGAGAATGTATTATTAAAGACGATTTTAAAGCGCTACGTGATAAATGGATTGAAGCTGATGTGATAATATATTCTGTTCCAGTATATCATATGGGAATGCCAGCACAGCTGAAGGCGTTTATCGATCGGTTGGGAAACAGCATGTTCGGAAGATATAAGGATAATTTTAAACCTGAGGAGGCCACTCTACCTCGCAGCCTGAAAACTATCGCGACCATAACCCAGGGAACTCATGTGTTCTCGGGCCAGGAGCACACCATAACACAGATGATCAACCATGCCCTAATTATGGGCTGTATACCTGTTACCGGCGACATGTGGGAAAGCTATATTGGCGTAGGCGGCTGGACCAATACACTCGAAGGCAGAAATGCCTTGGAGCAGCTTGTTGCAGAAGGGGATAGAGACGCGCTTGTAGCAGTGAGAGGAAGCCGAAGCATCGCTAAGAGAGCAGTAGAAATCAGCATGCTCCTGAGAGAGGGAGCTAAATATAAAGAATCATATTTTGGAAGCAATCCTGTTTATGTGCCTTTGATGGACAGGGTCAATAGAAAGGAATAAAGGAGGTTTGAATATGTTGCCAAAGTTGCCATTTCATATCCTGACAGTAAATCTTTCTGATGGATCAGTCACCAGAAGGAAATTGGACGATAAAGACTATCTAAAAAAATACTTGGGAGGGCGAGGAATTGCCACCCATATGTTTCTGACCGAATTCGACCCGATGATGGATCCCTATGCGGAAGAAGCGCCATTGTTTTTCGCACCGGGTGTTATGACTGGAACCAATACACCCTGCTCGGGTAGAACCTCGGTTATTTTCAAAAGTCCTGCAACAAACCGGTTTTTTAAAACAAATGTGGGCGGTCATTTTGGTGCCCAGTTGAAGTTTGCCGGCTATGACCTTCTAATCGTAAAAGGCAAGGCAAAAAGTCCTGTCTATTTAAATATACACAATGATGAGGTATCACTTCGCAGTGCTGAACACATTTGGGGAAAAGATGTAAGAGAAAGCAATCGTCTAGTAAGGGATGAGCTTGATGATACAGAGGTTCAATTGGCTTGCATAGGTCCTGCAGGCGAGAATCAGGTAGTGTTCGCATCAATACAGACGTCTATTTACAATGCCGCAGGTCGTGGTGGCGGTGGTGCCCTAATGGGGCAGAAAAACCTGAAAGCCATTGCTGTAAGAGGGACCAAGGGAGTCAGCATCACCAACAAGGAACACTATCTTAAAACCTTGAACCACATCAATGAAAAGAAGGACGCAGCACCTGGCGTACAGCCATTGTCGGATTATGGCACAAGCATCGGAGTTGAATCAACCAATGCCATCGGTGCTTTTCCGGTGAAGAATTTTCAACAGGGCAGCATTGAAGGTGTGGAGAAACTGACTGGAACATATCTGGTGGAAGCAGGCTATTTGAAACGAAAGATTTCATGTTTTTCCTGTCCCGTGGCATGTCACCGATATGTGACAGTAGACAATGGACCACATAAAGGCACTTATACGGGAGGTCCTGAATACGAGACACTATCAGCTCTTGGAGGCGGGTGCCTTGTAACAGATACGGATGCGATTATCAAAGCCAATGAGCTTTGCAATATTTTAGGAATGGACACCATCTCAACGGGGAACAGCATCCAGTGGTTGATGGAATGCAATCAGAGATCGGTAATAACCAGTGATGATGTCGGTGGACTAGACTTAAGCTGGGGAAATAGTGACACAGTTATTGAACTGGTCAAACGAATCGCTTACAGAGATGGAATCGGCGACCTTCTGGCAAATGGTCTTCTGAAGGCTGCTGAAACGACCGGCAAGGATTCCTACAAATGGGCGATTCAAGCAAGAGGTTTAGAGCAGTCAAGAGTTGAGACACGCTCTGCATTTGGATATGCATTGGCATTCGCAATCAACTCTAGGGGTCCGGATCACTTGAATACAGAGTGTCTAGCAGAGTTCGGCGGCGATAAGGAAGCGATTCGTGTAATTGAATCCATAACAGGAGACAAAAAATATGCCTATCCTCATACAACAGACAAACGTGCTGAAATTGTCAGATGGCATGAGGACATTTATGGTGCCAGTGATGCCATGGGCTTGTGTGCATTTACCACAACAGCCCAGTTCTGGATAGATGATCAGGATATGGCTGATTTATATTTTGCAGGCACAGGGATTGAGATAACCGCTTCTGAAGTGATGGAGGCCGGACGTCGTATCATTACCATGGAAAGACTCTTCAATGGGATGCTGGGTCATACCCGAGAGCATGATGTACTTCCATACAGACTGATGAATGAGAAACAGATGGATGCTATGCATGGGCAACCAATCAATTCAGCTGAAATACTTGATCTCATGAAGGATGAGTACTATCGCCTGCACGGGTGGGATGCTACAAAAGGATGGCCGACTAAGGCTGTGTTGGATCAGTTAAGTATGGAAGACATCAAATCAGTTTGTGATGGACGTATTGATTTGGAGGAGGTGAGGAAAGCATGAAAACCTTCCTCATAGATCCCCAAAAATGCACAGGCTGTCATTTATGTGAAATGACTTGTGCTCTAAAGCATCATGATGTATTTTCTCTTGAAATAGGCAATATAAAGATTGAATCAGATGAAGACAGAGGATTTCATGTTCCTACAAAATGCATGCAGTGTGAAGTGGCTTATTGCATGAAGTCTTGTGTCGCATCCGCCCTCTACCGTGATGAAGTGACTGGCGCGATGTTGGTTGACCGAAGCAAATGTATCGGGTGCAAGGCTTGTATCATGGCTTGTCCTTTTGGCAGTATAACTTGGGTGACGACAGAAAAAGGGTCAGAAATACACATCTGTAATCTGTGCGATGGAGACCCGGAATGTGTAAAGGTATGCCGAGACCATGCCATATCCTATATTGATCAAGATAAAATCAACCGTGACAAGCGTCAGGAAACCCGTTACCGTTTAACTGAGGAGTCCGGAAGTTCCTGAAAAAATTGAGGTGAGATCATGGCAAAGGTAAAATTCTTGCCGCCATTGAACCAAAAAACCACAAAAGAATTATTTGAGATTGAGGCCGATACGTTGTTGGAATTGTGTCTGCTTCTGATGGAAAAATTCAGATTGCCTAACACCTTGTTTTTTAGTCCATGCGGTGGACTCTCCAAGGATATCGTCATCCTGGTAAACCGTCGGAATGCCCACACACTCAAAGGGCTGGAGACAGATTTGAATCAGGATACTGAGGTATTGGTGATGCGGTATTTTGTGGGAGGTTAATGTATGAATCGAGAAAAATATGTGTTTATCAATAAAAAACTATGCACAGGATGCGGAGACTGCACGCTGGCTTGCTCTTTCGAGAAAGAGGGCTTGTTTCAGCCCGTCAAATCCCGTATACATATTGTGGAAGGCGATCTCCCGGGATTCACACCACAGATTTGCAGAAATTGCGAGGATGCTCCCTGTCTAGATGCCTGCCCTGCGGGTGCTATAGTTAGAAGAGAGGGTAGTGGATCTATCTATTTGGATGAAGCAAAGTGCGTGGAATGCAACATGTGTATCATGGTCTGCCCCTTCAACGCCATTTCCAGAGGCGAGGGAACGAATCTTAAATGCGATACCTGTGATGGTGAGACGCCTTGTGTCAAATCATGCAAACTGGAAGCAATTGTCTTGGTGGACCCTGATAAGGATTCAAAGCAAAAACGTCAGAAAATGCTGAAGATGTTACGTCAGGAGTAAGGAGACGATTATCATGAAAATAGTAATTATTGGAAGCAGCGCAGCCTCGAAAAGCGCGGTGGAAACCTTGCAGCGAAGCGGTGTAGAAGATATAGAGCTAACCATTATAAGCAAGGATAAAACACCCTATTATTCCAGAGTGATTCTCCCGAATCATCTGGCAGGTTATCTGACCGAAGAGGAATTGATTTTTTATCGATTGAAATCGACATTGGGAAGTAAAACCGAGATGATACATGGCACTGTAACCAGTGTGGATTCGTCCAATAGAAAGGTTGTTTTAACTGATGGAAGACAGATCGGTTACGACAGGTTGCTGATTTGCTTCGGTGCTTCTCCATCCGTACTATTACCCGAAAGAATCCCAGGAGAGCCAATTAGGGGAGTATGTCATTTCAGGAATATTGAGGATATCGACCAGATCAGAGAATTTCTGCCGGATGCAAAGGAATGTGTTGTTGCCGGAGGGGGACTGATCGGGCTGAAAGCGGCAGTTGCATTAAACCATCTGGGTAAGCATGTCACAGTCGTTCATCGATCATCCCAGCTTCTGTCTACCTTTATGGATCGCCAGGGCAGTGAGATGGTTCACCGGATTCTCAATCAACAGGGAATTGATTTTATGCTTTGCGATACAATCGAGGGATATGAAACAGATCAGGAAAGGCTAAGCGGTGTCACGCTTAAGAGCGGCAAAAATCTTGAAGCACAACTGGTTGTATGGGCAGCGGGAGTGAGCCCGAACACTGAATTTTTGAAAAGTTCAGGCATTGAGATTGATAAAGGTATTTGCATCGATGAGTATATGCAAACAAATATTGAAGGAATTTTTGCAGCCGGTGATGTGACCCGTGCAAAGAATTTGTTGACAGATGAACCTGATACCATCACTCTGTGGACAGATGCGACACTACAGGGAAAGGTAGCTGCGTGGAATGTGCTGGGTATTAAAAAACGCTATATAGGTGGTTTGACCATGAATTCAGTGGTTTTTAACAACGTACCATTTATATCCATGGGTATCATCCGGGACGCCGATATTGTTAATGACCAGGTATTTACTTTCCTTGATCAAGACAAGGAAGTTTATCGGAAGATTGTTCTTCGGGATAATCAGATCATAGGGGCTGTATTCGCAGGGGATATCCGATATGCGGGAATGGTCAACTGGGATTTGAAAAGCAAAAGACTGGTCAAGAATGGAAAACGATATGTCAGCATATCCGGGTTGGAAGAAGTGTTTCGAGAGCATCACGCTGAACTGATGTCACAACTAGACTTGACTATTGATAATAAGGAGGATTGAGGGTATGGCAAACAGAATTAAGCAACAAATGATGGAAAAGAAAAGTGTTTTAGGGCCTTTCATGAAGCTGCCAAGTGCGGCAGTGGTTGAGATAGCAGGATTGGCGGGATTTGATTTTGTCATCATAGATTGCGAGCACGGGCCATTGAATATGCTGGCTGCTGAAGATATGGTGAGAGCGGCTAAGCTAAGTGGCATTTCTCCAGTTATCCGTGTATCTGCCAATGATGAAAGCATGATTTCGAGAGCACTTGATATAGGAGCAGATGCTGTTCAGGTTCCGCAGATATCCACTAAGCAAGATGCCGAGAAGGTGGTGCGTGCGGCGAAGTTTTCTCCTATGGGAGAAAGGGGCGTGTGTCGATTTGTGAGGGCTGCTGAGTACTCAGCAATGGATCGTCAGGTTTATTTCAAAAAGGCTAATGAAGATACAATGACCATCATTCATGTTGAGGGTTATGAGGGTGTCAAAAATATTGATGAAATTTTAGAGGTTGAAGGTATTGATGTAATTTTCCTTGGACCTTATGATTTATCGCAGTCTTTGGGTATACCGGGTGAAGTGGATAATCCTAGGGTTATCGCTCTCATGGAAGAAGTCATTGAAAAGGCAAAGAAAAAGAATAAGTTTATCGGAACCTTCGCGGATACTGTGGAAAACGGTAAGAAATGGCTAAATACTGGCGTACAATATCTCTCATATTCCGTAGATGTCGGTATATTGATGGATTCGTTTAAAAAGGTAGTGGAGGACCTCAGATGAAAAACTATTTAAATAAGCAATCTATGGCGTTGCAGCAGGGTGCGATTCGAGCTATGTTTGATAAGGCTGCGGGAATGTCAGATGTCATCAATCTTGGGATTGGAGAACCCGACATGACCACACCTGCTGTGATCATTGAGGCAGGCATGAAAGCATTAATGCATGGTCATACCCACTATACTCCCAATGCAGGAATACTTGAATTGAGGGAGGCGGTGGCTGAAAATCTGATCGGACAGGGTTTGAAATATGATCCACGTACAGAGATTATGATAACGACAGGTGGCATGGGTGGTCTTGTACTGTCCCTAATGGTCATGCTTGAACCAGGAGATGAGGTGCTGATACAAGACCCACAATGGTTAAACTATTTCGCACAGGTCAAGTTCTTCGGTGGCGTGCCTGTTCCGGTTCCCGTAAAGGAAGAGAATGGTTTTGCCATTACTGCCGATGCTATAGAAGCAAGAATTACAAATAAGACAAAGGTTTTGATGCTGAACTCTCCCAACAACCCTACCGGTGCTGTGCTGGATTTGAACGAGCTGAAACGTATAGCTGAGGTAGTCAAACGTCATAATCTGGTTGTTTTATCCGATGAGGTTTATAGCACAATTGTTTATGATGATACCAGACATCTCTCCATCGCCACTTTGGAAGGCATGAAGGAGAGGACTATTGTTATCAATAGCTTTTCTAAATCATATGCGATGACAGGCTGGCGGATTGGCTATGCGGCGGGAAATCAGCATATGATTGATAAAATGATACGACTCCAGGAAAATGTTGTAGCCTGTGTTAACAGCGGTGCTCAGTACGCTGCGATTGAAGCATTGAAACGGACCGACCTGGCTCTGGAGATGACTGAATTGTACAGGAAACGACGCAATCTGGTTGTCGAGGGGTTGCAGTCAATAAAGGGTATATCTTGCTTGAAGCCGAAAGGGAGCTTTTATGTTTTTGCAGGCATATCAGAGATTGGTGTGGATGAGGTAACTTTTGCCAATGAGCTTCTTGAGCAACAACAGGTTGTTGTTATACCAGGCTCTGCATTTGGAGAAAATGGCAAGGGTTATGTGCGAATCTGTTATGCCAACTCAGAGGAAAATCTTAGCCGAGCTATTGAGAGAATTCAGCGCTACGTGGCGGGCAAGCAATAATACTTAAAGATAAAATTATTAGACAAGGGGTATGTTGCATATGAAAAAAATAATGGAAAATCAAGAATTGAATAGAAGCATTTTTTTACTCCAACCCAGCAGACCAATACTATGTACAACAAAGAACGAGGACGGATCGGATCACGTGGCTCCATTTAGTTGGGTTAATCCAATTTCATTCAATCCACCAAGAATTGCTCTGGCTTTATCAAACAGTCCAAAAAAGCAGAAAAGCCTGGTCAATATCGAAAGGACTGGTGAGTTTGTAATCAATATGCCCGATATGCGAATCGCGGACAAAATGATTGAGGCCTCCTATTCCACCAAATTCGGTGAGAACAAGTTCATACGTTCCGGATTTACAGGCGACGAGGCCAGATTGGTGGCACCGAAAATCATCAGTGAATGCCAGTCGCATCTGGAATGTCGTGTACTTGAAATAATCGAACCGGGAGATCATAAATTAATTATTGCAGATGTTGTAAGTGCAAGCTATAATCAAGAGGCATATGGTGCTGATCTGCACATTAATACCCAAAATTTTCAACCGGTCATACATATGAACGATTATTGTCTGGAGGGTTCGCAACTCCATCTAATGGCTAATATTCAGGGGACGGTCGCTCTGAATGTTCCATACCCATCCAATAACAAAGATCAGGAATGTAAATAAGAGGGATGAAGCTGCAATAAAATGAAGGAGTTTGTTTATGAAAGACACGATAAACACGGTTCAGTCAGTGGACCGAACAATCAATATTATTGAAGTGTTGTCTAACCATCGAGATGGTCTTGGATTGACTGAGCTTAGCCAGATAATCGGTTTGCATAAGAGTACTGTTCATCGCTTGTTGCTGACATTGATTAGTCATGGCTATGTCAGCCAAAATCCGCAAAACCAGCAGTACCACATGACCATCAAAATGTATGAACTGGGAAGCAGGGTCATTGACAGTATGGATCTGAGCAAGTTTTCCAGACCTTATTTGAAAGCATTGAGAGATGCGACCAACGAGGTGGTTCATCTGGTCATTCCTGATGGGACGGATATTGTCTATATTGATAAAATGGAATCCAACAATAGTATTCGGATGCACTCCAGAATTGGTGCCAGAAGTCCGCTATACAGCACATCGGCAGGCAAGGCAATGCTGGCTTACTTACCCGAATCGAGAATAAGAGAGATATGGGATGCAAGCGACATCATTCAACGAACCCCAAATACAGTTGTTAATTATAACCAATTACTGGTGGTGCTGGAAAAAGTAAGACAAAATGGTTACGCACTGGATGAGGAAGAAAACGAGCCTGGCATCAGATGCATAGGCGCGCCCATTTTCAACCACAAAGGTGATGTCATAGGAGCTATCAGTATTTCGGGACCGACTATGCGCGTCACGCCAGAGGTGGTCGAGACATTTAAAGAACATATCCTCAAATATACTAGAATTATATCCCAGGAATTGGGTTATAGGCTATAACAAACAAAAAACAAAAGGGACGGTTCCTTTTGTTTTTTGTTTGTTTATTTCTCTAATACATCCTATTTGCTGACATGAACTTTATTTTTAAAATAACCTTCAGAGCAGTACAAAGCACCAGCTGGGTTGTGAGCCAACACTCTATCCTTGGCTAAGAGTGTCGTAACCATTGCCTCGGAATACTTATAAAACATGGAGTCATGACCCACACATAGGCCGACCACCACATTGAAGTCGGTTTTTTGTTCATTTAACAGCTTGGCTTGAGCGATAGGGTTGCACATAGTCTCGAACGTACCTGGACGCACTTTGTGCTCATCCGGTATACCAATTCTTTCTTTTGGGATGCCCCCAGTCTTACAGATGACAGATACTGCTTCAAAACCAGCTTCTGACAAAAGCCTGTCAACAATTTTTGCTTCTCTTAGTAATCCCAGACAAAAGGCGATGCCAATTTTCTTATAATTCATAGATTTCGAAAACTCGATGATTTCCCTCACTCTTGGCCACTCACAGTAACCGGCGGCTTCGATTTCTGAAGATTTAATATAAAAATCCTTGTTTTCGTCCTTTTCGTACTCTGAGAAGCAGTCTTCGATAAGGGTATCTGTGTTCATGGGACAGTTTTTAGGTATTCTTTGGGGAGATTCTTCTTTGCAAGCCAATACAGAACATAGTGCGCATTTATACATAATGGGTTTCCTTATATAATGTATTTAGGTTTTGAAGGAGAACCTATAACCTTAAACTATCTACATTTATAAATTTATTAGATTGACAAACAATTAATTATAACATCAAGTATAGGTTGAAAACTATACTTATCTAATCAAATCCTTAACCAGACTTTGCTCGTCTTTGGCTAAATTAGACATATGCTTGTGGTAGCCCCAATAGGCAAGCCCATAAACCGCAAACAAGGCAATCAGAATGGGTATGGTCGGGAACATCAACCTAGAACCCTTCTCATGAAGAAGTATTAAAGGCAGAAAGATGGCAACAAGTATCAAGTCTGGCACGTGTTTTTTGAAACCTTTTTCAAAAATAAATATAGGTTGCAGGATACTGCTGTTTAAAAACTGCAGTGGAATAAGTATCAATATAAACGCTGGCAAGGCAACTTCAGAAGGCCATCCTTGGAGCCATGAGAAGAAAACAATCCATGCTGCAATCATAAAGGCTAATTTTTTTAATAGTGAAAGTCCAATTTCCCAATAGCTCGGTCCACGACTATTTTGGATAACGTCCTGTATAAAATCATCGAAACCATCTCCCATTTCCTGGATTAGTGAGGTTTCTCGGAGCTTCATTTCGTGAGCCATGCCAATCAGATCCCGCTGAATAATCAAGGCATCAAAGCTATTAATTTTGAATATATTCATTTTCTTCATAATATCTCTAATTAAAATAAAGTCATCCCTTGTCAATTGCAGTGACAGCTTTTCGTTTTCTTTTTTTAGTAGTTTCAAGACATTCATTTGATCTCTCCTTCCATGATTTTGTCAACAGAATCCCGCACGTCATTCCAGACTTGACGAAACTCCTCTGGAAAATCCCTTATATCCTACTTAATCAAATCCTCAACCAGACTTTGTGCATCTTTGGATAGATTAGACATATGCTTTTTATAGCCCCAATAGGTAAGAACAAATACTGTTATTGGAATAATGAGTGTGGGTATGGTGGGCACCGTAAACCTGGATCGCAAATGCCACTGAAATATTAAAGGAATATATATAGCAACAATTATGATATACTGTATGTGTTTTTTGAAACCTTTTTCAAAAATAAAGATAGGAGACAGTATGCCGCTGTTTAGAAAACTCAGTGGGACAAACAGCAATATATATGTTGGTAAGGCTATATTTGGAGACCATCTCTGCATCCATGCCATGATAACAATAAATGCCACAATCATAAGAGATAATTGCTTAAGTAATGTTAGTCCAATTTCCCAATAGCTTGGACCTCGACTGTTTTTGATAACGTCCTGTATAAAATCATCGAAACCATCTCCCATTTCCTGGGTTAGTGAGGTTCCACGGAGCTTCATTTCGTAGGCCATACCGATAAGATCTCGTTGGATTATCAGAGCATCATAGCTGTTGACCTTGAATATATTCATTTTCTTCATAATATCTCTAATTAAAACATAGTCATCCATCGTCAATTGCAGTAATTGTTTTTTGTTTGCTTTCTTAAGTAGTTTCAAGACATTCATTTGATTTCCCCTTCCATGATTTTGTCAACAGAATCTCGCACGTCATTCCAGACTTGTCGAAACTCTTCAAGAAAAGCATGACCGGAAGCGGTCAGGTAATAATGCTTGCGCTTTGGTCCCAAAGGGGATTCCTTATATATGTATGTGATGAGCTTTTTCTTTTCCAGGCGCACCAACAACGGGTAAATAGTCCCTTCCTTGGCATCGGTGAAGCCATATTGCTTAAGTCTGGAGACGATATCATAGCCGTAAGTCTCTTCTTGACAGATGATTTTGATAATGCAGCCTTCCAACGTTCCACGCATCATTTGTGAACGATCGACCATAATAACACCTACCTTGCAGTACATATTAGTTTGACTATAGTGTACCGCATAGTAGTTGTGATGTCAACCCAAAAAAATATTAAAAGCAGATTGAAGTGCATCCTCAATGAAGACAACTATGATATAATGTTGGAATGAATCGATAGAGGTAGTTATGGATAAAATCAGCATTTCAGTCAGAAATATCGTAGAGTACGCTTATAGATCCGGGCATTTGGACAACACATACAGGAGCACCACCAGAGCTTTGGAGGGCATCGACGTCCACAAGAAGCTACAGGGATTGGAAGGACAGGACTATCAGAAAGAGTATTACCTTAGCTTTACCCTGCCGTATAGAGAGATTCAATTTGAGATAACGGGACGGGCAGATGGGGTATTTACCTTTGAAGGCAAGCATTATATTGATGAAATCAAGTCTACCACCCTTTCCCCTGAGGACATTGGAGATGGCGGGATGGTTCATTGGGGACAGGCATATCTGTATGCCTATATGTTTCTATGTCTAAATGACCTTTCAGACATGGGTATTAGACTCAGATATTATAATGTGGAGACCTTTGAGACGACAGTTCTGACCCAAGTCAAAGGGAAAGAAGAACTGGTGCAAATCACCAATGAAATACTGGAAAAATACCATGACTGGGCGAAGCTATTGCTGCAGTCTGACTTGCTTTTTGTAGATTCTGCTAAATCACTGGATTTTCCCTACTCCTCATACAGAAAAGGGCAACGGAAAATGGCGGTCTCTGTTTATGAGACCATCGTGAAAAAAAAGAGGATATTTCTGCAGGCACCGACAGGCATCGGAAAGACCATATCCACCCTTTATCCCTCACTAAAGCTGATGGGTCAGGGTGAGGTTGAAAAGATATATTATCTGACGGCTAGATCATCGGCGAAAGAGGTAGCCTTTGACACAATGAGGACAATAACGGATAAGGGAGTTCGTGTGAAATCCGTTCTGATAACCGCAAAGGAAAAGATTTGCTTTATGGAGGAGTGTCAATGCCACAAGGACTATTGTCCATACGCGGAGAATTACTTTGACAAAATCAATGGGGCTCTCTATGATGCTATAAGAAACTATGATTTGTTTTCAAGAGAGATTATTGAAAATATAGCAAAAAAACACCAAGTCTGCCCATTCGAGTTGACATTGGAAATAAGCCTTTACAGTGACGTGACCATTTGTGACTACAACTACTTTTATAATCCTAGGGTGTCACTTAGAAGAGGTTTTGGAGAGGAGTCCATCAGGACAGTTGTTCTGGTTGACGAGGCGCATAATTTGCCGGACAGGGCCAGAGAGATGTATTCTGCGGATCTGGTAAGAAGCGAGTTTCTGGAGGTGTCGAGACCGTTAAAGGATAGTTGGAAAAAAGTCTACAAGTCCATACGAGGTATCAATAAGCTCCTGTTGGATCTTTCAAAAGAAACCAAGAAAGAAGGCACTACTGTCATAGAATTACCGGAGTCTTTGCCACACAAGCTAAGAGCCATGACCAGCGTTCTGGATGATTGGCTAGGCAAGAACAAAGGCAACAAGTATCACAAAGAGGTTTTGGACCTGTACTTCAGAGCCTGGACGTTCATCTCCATATCTGAGCGTTACAGTCCTGATTTTTGCTGCTATGTGCAAAAGGACGGGGATTTTAGAATCAAGATTTACTGCATGAATCCTTCCAATATTCTGGCGGAAATACACGCCTCGGTCATGTCTGTTGTCTTGTTTTCAGCTACTCTGATACCCTTGAGGTATTATGCGAATGTTCTCGGTGGGACAAAAGAGGATCATGCATCTAGATTTGGGTCCCCATTCCCCAAAGGCAACTTCAAATTGCTGACTCATACAGGAATATCTTTAAGATATGGCGACAGGGAGAGGAATATCCCCGAAATCTGCAACCTCATCAAGCGATTCATTGAAACGAAAAAAGGCAATTATATCATATTTTTTCCATCATACAGCTTTATGAAAGATGTCTATGAACATTATGCGAGTTTGAATGAGGATTATGACATCAGGCTGCAAAGACCTGACATGAAAGAGAGCGAGAGTCTGGAGTTCATTTCTGCCTTCAATACCGAACGGGGAGTGGTGGCGTTTGCCGTCCTTGGCGGTACCCTGTCGGAGGGCATCGATTTAACGGGTGAAAGTTTGATAGGTGCGATGATATTGGGTGTAGGGATTCCACGCATCAATTTCCAGAGCGATTTGACCAAAGTCGCTTATGACAAGCTTTATGGGCGCGGCTACGAATTCGCCTATATGTATCCAGGATATAACAAGGTGCTTCAAGCATCGGGAAGGGTAATCAGAACAGAACAAGATAAGGGATGTGTTGTTCTTGTGGACGACCGCTGGTCTCAAAAACGCTACCAACAACTGTTCCCGGAGAGCTGGCAGCATTGGACACAGGTGGATAATCTCGAGGATATGGATAGAGAGCTGACTGAATTCTGGGAAGAAAATAAAGACTGACAAGCAAAAAACAAAAGGGACGGTTCCTTTTGTTTTTTGCATCACTTATCTGGTCGGGGTGAGAGGATTTGAACCAACGACCTCTTAGTCCCGAACCAAGCGCTCTACCAAGCTGAGCCACACCCCGATATATTGACAAAAAATATTATAATCCTACTTTTTCTAAAATGCAATAAGGTGTTATAATGATATATTGAACATTCTAGAGACGTCAAACATATGTGACACGGACCTGTTAAATATTCTTGTGTATTAATATTTAGATACGTCAACTCCCGATGATAATATCGGCAGCGTTTATGCCGCGAAAGCCTCTTGATAATGAGTGATGGCATGTTAG